>NZ_JBIVOW010000006.1:0-437335 GCF_044754325.1 Streptomyces sp. NPDC093097 | reverse complement strand
CTGACCGGGCTGAAGGACAAGAAGCTCACCCAGCTCCGGCGCGACAAGATCGGCTTCATCTTCCAGGCGTTCAACCTCCTCCCGACGCTCACCGCGCTGGAGAACATCACCCTCCCCATGGACATCGCCGGCCGTAAGCCGGACCGCGCCTGGCTGGACCGGGTCGTGGAGACCGTCGGCCTCTCCGGCCGGCTCAAGCACCGCCCCAGCCAGCTCTCCGGCGGCCAGCAGCAGCGCGTGGCGGTGGCCCGCGCCCTGGCCTCCCGGCCCGAGATCATCTTCGCCGACGAGCCCACCGGCAACCTCGACTCCCGCTCCGGCGCCGAGGTCCTGGGCTTCCTGCGCAACTCCGTACGCGAGCTGGGCCAGACGGTCGTGATGGTGACCCACGACCCGGTCGCGGCGTCCTACGCGGACCGCGTGATATTCCTCGCCGACGGCCGCATCGTCGACGACATGCCCGACCCCAGCGCCGACATGGTGCTGGAGCGCATGAAGGGCTTCGACGCCAAGGGCCGCGTCAGCTGACCGGCAGCAGCCACCTCTCCCACCCCGGACCACTCCTCCAGGACTGACCCACCCATGTTCCGTACCGCCTTGCGCAATGTGCTCGCGCACAAGGCCCGGCTGCTGATGACCGTGCTCGCCGTCATGCTCGGCGTGGCCTTCGTCTCCGGCACCCTGGTCTTCACCTCCACCATCTCCGAAGCCCTCCAGGGCACCGCCCGCAAGGGCTTCGACAACGTCGACGTGGCCATCCAGCGCGGCAACTCCGGCGGCGCCCCCGGCGCCCGCTCCGCGCTCGACCAGAAGCTGCTGGAGACGGCCGCCCACCTGCCCGGCGCCGCCTCCGCCACCGGCACCGTCAACGGCTTCACCGCCGTCGCCGACAAGCACGGCACGATGATCGGCAACGGCTTCTCGACCCTCGGCGGCAACTACTTCCCCGGCCCCGACGGCACGGACGCCCGCTACCCGCTGCGCAGCGGCTCCGCCCCCAAGGGCCCGCACGAGTTCGCGCTGGACGCCCGCACCGCCGACCACGGCGGCTACAAGGTCGGCGACGTCGTCCGGATATCCGTCGACGGCCCGGTCCGCGAGCAGAAGCTGACCGGCATCTTCACCACCGACGACGCCCGGGTCGGCTCCGGCGGCAGCCTCGCGCTGTTCGACACCGCCACCGCCCAGAAGCTGTTCGCGGCCCCCGGCCAGTTCCACGAGATCGACATCAAGGCCGCCCCGGGCACCTCCCAGGCGGCGCTGAAGGACGCGGTGGAGAAGGCGCTGCCCAAGGGCGCCGAGGCCACCACCGGGCGTCAACTCGCCGATGAGCAGGCCGAGATGATCGCCAAGAGCATGGACGGAGTGAAGTCCGGCCTGCTCGGCTTCGCCGGCGTCGCGCTCTTCGTCGGCATCTTCATCATCACCAACACCTTCACCATGCTGGTCGCCCAGCGCACCAAGGAGTTGGCGCTGCTGCGCGCGGTCGGCGCCAGCCGCCGCCAGATCACCCGCTCGGTGCTGATCGAGGCGTTCGTGGTCGGCGCGGTGGCCGCGGTGACGGGCCTGCTGGCCGGTATCGGCATCGGCGCCGCACTGCGCTCGCTGATGAACACCACCGGCGCGAAGGTGCCCGACGGCCCGCTGGTGGTCTCCCCCAGCACGATCCTGATCGCCCTGGCCGTCGGCATCGTCGTCACGGTCCTGGCCGCCTGGCTGCCCGGCCGCCGGGCCGCGAAGATCCCGCCGGTCGCCGCGATGAACGCGGTGCACGCCACCTCCTCCACCAAGTCCCTGGTGGTCCGCAACACCATCGGCGCGCTCTTCGCGGGCGCGGGCACGGCCGCGATCCTGGTCGCCACCGGGATGGACGACGGCAAGACCACCATGAGCGCCGGTGCGGCGCTGCTGCTGATCGGCGTGTTCGTGCTGACACCGCTGCTGTCCCGCCCGCTGATCGCGCTGGCCTCCCCGGTGCTGCGGCTCTTCGGGATCTCCGGCGTCCTCGCCCGGCAGAACGCGGTCCGCAACCCCCGCCGGACGGCCGCCACCGCCTCCGCGCTGATGATCGGGCTGACCCTGATCACCGGCCTGACGGTGATCGCCGGCAGTGTGCAGCAGGGCATCGACAAGATGGCCACCGCCTCGCTGAAGGCCGACTACATGGTCTCCATGGCGACGCCCACGCCGCTCTCCCCGGACGTGGCGAAGAAGCTCGCGACCGCGGACGGGGTCACCGCTTCCAGCCCGCTGCGCGACGCCCCGGCCCGTATCGGCACCGACACCACGTACCTCACCGGCGTCAACGGCAAGGACCTCGGCCGGCTCACCAAGCTCGACTTCACCGAGGGCGCCCTCGGCACGCTCGGCGGCGACCGGGCCGTCGTGGACGACACCCTCGCCAAGAAGTACGGCTGGCACACCGGCTCCCGCGTCCCGGTGACCTTCGAGGACGGCGCGAAGACCACGCTGACCATCGGCGGTGTCTACCAGGGCAACCAGGTGATCCGCGGCCTCCTGCTGGACAACACCACGCTCGCCCCGCACCAGAAGCACCCCCGCGACATGAGCGTGCTGGTCAAGACCGCGCACGGCGCCTCCCCCGAGGCCAAGGACGCCCTGGTCAAGGCGCTCGGCCAGAACCCGGCCATCACCGTCGCGGACAAGAAGGACGTCTCCGACAACATCGCCCAGACCTTCACCCTGATGCTGAACATGGTCTACGGCCTGCTGGCGATGGCGGTGATCGTCGCGGTGCTCGGCGTCATCAACACCCTGGCGATGTCGGTCTTCGAGCGCTCCCAGGAGATCGGCATGCTGCGCGCCATCGGCCTGGACCGCCGCGGCATCAAGCGGATGGTGCGGCTGGAGTCGCTGGTGATCTCGCTCTTCGGCGGGGTGCTGGGCATCGGCCTGGGCGTGTTCCTCGGCTGGGCGGGCGGTGAGCTGATCAGCGGCTCGCTGCAAACCTACGAGCTGGTGATGCCGTGGGGTCGGATGGCCGTCTTCCTCGCGGTGTCCGCGCTGGTGGGCGTCCTGGCGGCGCTGTGGCCGGCCCGCCGGGCGGCGAAGCTCAACATGCTCCAGGCCATCAAGGCGGAGTAGCCGGCCCGTCGCACGGGCCGCCGTGAGGCGGACCCGGACGACCGAAGGGCCCCGGCCCCGCGCCCTGCGCGCGGGACCGGGGCCCTCTGCCGTACGCCCGGCGTCCCAGAGCGTGCCCAGCAGGCCGGTGTCGAAAGAGCCCATGGTGAGCCCACGGTGCAGGCCCGCGTCCCCTCACCGGCCGCCGGGCGCCGGCCCGTTCAGCCCCGCCAGTCGCGGGACCGCAGCGGCAGCCCGGAGGCGCCGGAGTCCGGCGTGCGTACCGCCAGCACCTGGTTGACCCCTATCCGGTTGCGCTCGAAGGACAGCGCCGAGGCGGCCATGTAGAGCCGCCAGACCCGGGCCCGCCCCGGGGACGTCAGCCGCACCGCCTCCCGCCAGTGGGCCTCCAGATTGGCCACCCACTGCCGCAGCGTCAGCGCGTAGTGCTCCCGGATCACCTCCACGTCCCGCACCTCGAAGCCGGCCGCCTCCAACTGCCCGACGGTCCGCCCCACCGGGGCCAGTTCGCCGTCGGGGAAGACATAGCGGTCGATGAACTCGTCGACGCGGTACGCCTCCTCGTCCGCCAGCGGCCGCCGCGCGATCTGGTGGTTGAGCAGCCGCCCGCCGGGCTTCAGCAGCCCGTAGAGCAGGCCCGCGTACTCCGCGTACCGGGCCCGGCCGACGTGCTCGGCCATCCCGATCGAGGAGATCGCGTCGAACGGCCCGTCGCTGAGCTCGCGGTAGTCCTGCACCCGGATCTCGATCCGGTCGGTGAGCCCGGCGTCCGCGACCCGCTTGCGGGCGTAGGCGGCCTGCTCCTCGGAGAGCGTGATGCCGACCGCCCGGACGCCGTACTCGCGGGCCGCGTGCAGCACCATCGAGCCCCATCCGCAGCCGACGTCCAGCAGCCGCTGCCCCTCCGCGAGACCGAGCTTGCGGCAGATCAGGTCGAGCTTGTCGCGCTGGGCGTCCTCCAGGGTGGTGGCGCCGTCCGGCGCGGTCCCCCAGTAGGCGCACGAGTAGACCATGGACGGGCCGAGCACCAGCGCGTAGAAGTCGTTGCCGACGTCGTAGTGGTGACTGATCGCCTGCCGGTCGCGGAGCAGGGAGTGCAGCGCCCCGCGGCGCGGACGGGCCTCCTCGGCGGGCGGCGCGGGCGGGAGGGGGAGGCCGGTCAGGGACAGCAGTTCCCTGGCGGCGGTGCGGATCTCGGGACGGGCCAGGGCGCGCAGCACGGCGGCGCGCGGCTGCTTCGGTGCGGCGCTGTCGCGCTCCCAGATCAGCCCGGCCAGCAGGTCCAGCGCCGTGTAGAGGTCCCCGTCGACGTCGATGTCGCCGGCCACCCAGGCCCGGGCCAGGCCCAACTCGCTTGGTTTGAACAGCAGTCGGCGCAGCGCGCGGCGGTTGCGGATGACCAGCACGGGGGCGCCCGGCGGGCCCGACTCACTCGCGTCCCAGGCACGGATCCGCACCGGGAGCGGGGCCCCCAGCACCTCCTCGGCAAGCTTGGTGAGCCGTCCAGCGGCACCGGCCATGTCGCACACCTCCGGTCATGACGAGTCGGGCGAGGAAGTTTCACCCACCACGTAAACGCCAAGTAGGCGCCCGGTTAGTCCCGTTCGCCTGCCAGAGAACAACACGCCGTTCAGATTCGGCCACACCCGAGCACGCCGAAGGGCGCCCGCCCCACGGATGGCGGACGCCCTTCGGGCTGGTCGGAGTAGCCCGACCGATGGTTCAGGAAGCCTTGGCCTTCGGCTTGTCCCCATCGGCCGCGGCGGCCGGAGCGGGGGCCGGCTTGGCGGCCTCGTAGAACTCCTCGCGGGGGTTCTCCATGGCGCCGAGCGAGACGACCTCGCGCTTGAGGAAGGTGGCCAGCGTCCAGTCGGCGAAGACCCGGATCTTGCGGTTGAACGTCGGCATCGCCATGCCGTGGTACGCGCGGTGCATGTACCAGGCGAGACGGCCCTTGAGCTTGATCTTCATCTTGCCGACGACGATCATCGCGACGCCCTTGTGCAGGCCGAGGCCCGCCACCGCGCCCTTGTTGGCGTGGCTGTACTCCTTCTGCGGGAAGCCCCGCATACCGGAGACCACGTTGTCGCCGAGGACCTTGGCCTGCCGCAGCGCGTGCTGCGCGTTCGGCGGGCACCAGGCGTTCTCGTTGCCGTTCTTGCGGCCGACCATGTCCGGGACCTGGGCGTTGTCGCCCGCGGCCCAGATGTAGTCGGTGCCCTGCACCTGGAGGGTGGCGGCGGTGTCGATGTGGCCGCGCGGGCCCAGCGGCAGACCGAAGCGGGACAGCGCCGGGTTCGGCTTGACGCCGGCGGTCCACACGATGGTGTTGGAGAGCACCTCCAGGCCGTTGTCGAGCATGACGTGGCCGTCGACGCAGGACTTCATGCCGGTCTTGAGGTAGACCTCGACGCCGCGGGACTCCAGGTGCTCCTTGCCGTAGGCGCCGAGCTTGGGGCCGACCTCGGGGAGGATCTTGTCGGCGACGTCGACGAGGAGGAAGCGCATGTCCTCGCGCTTGACGTTCTTGTAGTACTTCGCAGCGTCGCGGGCCATGTCCTCGACCTCGCCGACGGTCTCCGCACCGGCGAAGCCACCGCCGATGAAGACGAAGGTCAGCGCCTTGCGGCGGACCTCCTCGTCGGTCGTGGAGTCGGCCTTGTCCAGCTGCTCCAGGACGTGGTTGCGCAGGCCGATGGCCTCCTCGATGCCCTTCATGCCGATGCCGTTCTCGGCCAGGCCGGGGATCGGGAAGGTACGGGAGACCGCGCCCATCGCGACGACCAGGTAGTCGAAGGGCAGCTCGTACGCATCGCCCACGATCGGGGCGATGGTGGCAACCTTGCGGTCCTGGTCGATGGTGGTCACCCGGCCGGTGAGGACCTCCGCCTTGGGCAGCACGCGCCGCAGCGGGACCACAACGTGGCGGGGGGAGATGCTGCCGGCCGCAGCTTCAGGGAGGAAGGGCTGGTACGTCATGTACGAGCGCGGGTCGACGACCGTGACGGTCGCCTCGCCGTACCGCATCTTCTTCAGGATGCGGCGCGCCGCGTACAGGCCAACGTACCCACCGCCTACAACGAGGATCCTGGGACGCTCCGTGGTGCTCATGCAATCGAGTATCCACCCCCACATGGGGGGTCGCTCGTGAGCCCCTTCACAAGAATCACCAAGGCGTCTGCTACACTCCGCCGCCTTCGTGACGGACGCCATAGCGCGTTTAGGGAACCACGGTATAACGCGACACGTTGGATACCCCTGTTGATCAGGGCTTGTCCCCCTGCGGGGGCCTGTCTTGGGCCCTTCGCGCGCACTCGCGTAACATGACGGCCACTCGCCGGTGACCCCGCGATTCCCGGGCAGATCAGTCCTAGGACCTTCGCATGAGGGTCGGATGGCCCTTGAGTTCGCTCGCGAGGCGGGTTTTTCATGTGAAGGATTTCACGAACTTTTTTTCCGGCGCCCCCTCCCGGAGGCCCTTACACCCCCCTGGAAGCCGCCGCGGACGGCACCCCGCCCCCTCAAGAGCCGCACTGCGGGCGGGGGTTGCGGCGCCGCCCGCGGCGGTGCGCACCGACGACGGTCAGGCGATGCTCCAGGCGATGCCGTCCAGGATGTCGTGCTCGCTGACGACGACCTCCTGCGCGCCGACGCGCTCCATGACCGACAGCAGCACGAGGGCGCCGGCGGCGATGACGTCGACCCGGCCGGGGTGCAGGACGGGGATCGCCGCGCGCTCGGCGTGGGTGGAGGCGAGCAGGCGCTCGGTGACCTCGCGGACCGCGGCCAGGGAGATCCGGGAGTGGTGGATGGCCGCGGAGTCGTACTGCTCCAGGCCGAGCGCGATGGCGGCGACGGTGGTCACCGAACCGGCCAGCCCGACCAGGGTGGCGGCCTCGGTCAGCGGGACGACCTCCTCGGCCCGGTCCAACGCCGCGGTGACGTCCGCCTTTATGGCGGCGATCCGGTCCGCGGTGGGCGGGTCGATGATCTCCTGGCCGTGGTGGAGGTGGCGCTCGGTCATCCGGACGCAGCCGACGTCGACGGAGCGGGCCGCGCGGACGGAGCTGCGATGCGCGGCGTCTCCGGGGAGGGCGGTGGCGGGCGACGGGTGGGCCTCGCCGAGCACGAACTCCGTCGAGCCGCCGCCGATGTCCACGACGAGGCAGGGGAGTTCGATGTGCGGGTGGCCGGTGAGCTCCTTGGTGGCGCCGGTGAAGGAGAACTCCGCCTCCTGGTCGCCGGAGATCACCTCCGGCTCGACGCCCAGGATGTCCACGACGCCGCGGACGAAGTCCGCGCGGTTCTCCGCGTCCCGGGAGGCGGAGGTCGCCACGAAGCGGATCCGCTCCGCGCCCAGGCTCTTGATCACCGCGGCGTACTCCCGGCAGGCCGCGAAGGTGCGCTCCAGCGCCTCCGGCGCCAACCGGCCGGTGCGGTCCACGCCCTGACCGAGCCGGACGATCTGCATCCGGCGGTCCAGGTCCTTGAGTTCACCGGTCTCCGGGTCCAGGTCGGCGACCAGCAGCCGGATGGAGTTGGTACCGCAGTCGATGGCGGCGACCCGCGTCATGTGGCGTCTCCTTCGGCGCTCGGGGTGCCTTCGGTCTCGGAGGTGTACGCCGGGGCGTCGGCGGCGGCCTCCGCGCACGGGGTCACGCAGGGGCCCTTGCGCCACCACTCGGGGAGCATCGCCAGCGCCTCGTCGCCGAGCGGGTTGACGCCCGGGCCGGCGGCCAGCGAGTGGCCGACGAGCACGTGCAGGCACTTGACCCGGTCGGGCATGCCGCCCGCGCTCGGGAAGCCCTGGAGCACCTCGATGGCGTCCCGGCGCCGGATGTAGTCCTCGTGGGCCGCGCGGTAGGCGGCGGCCAGCTCCGGGTCGTTCGCCAGCCGCTCGGTCATCTCCTTCATCACGCCGTCGGCCTCCAGCGTGCCGATCGCGGACGCGGCGCGCGGGCAGGTCAGGTAGTAGAGCGTGGGGAAGGGCGTGCCGTCCTCCAGGCGCGGTGCGGTCTCGACCACGTCCGGCTGCCCGCAGGGGCAGCGGTGCGCGATGGCGCGCAGGCCGCGCGGCGGGCGGCCGAGCTGGTCCTTGAAGGCGGCGATGTCCGCGGCGGTGGGCTCGGTGGGCTCGGTCTGGGGCGGGGGCGTGTCCATGTGCGCTTTCGGTGAGGGCCGGTGGTGGGTGCGGGACGGCGCCGGCGTACCGGCGGGGCCGCCCGTACAGTCTCGCCGGTGCCCGGCGGTGCGGGCTACCGCCCCGCGGCGGCGTGGTCGGCGCGGTCCACGTCGTCCCAGAGCTTGTCGTACCAGGGGAGCTCGGCCGCCTCGACGCCCTTGGGGGCCGCGCGGGCGCCGGAGCCGTCCTGGACGAGGTAGCCGGTCTCGTCCGGCATGACGAAGTGCAGATGCCGGCGGGCCTGTTGGCGGACGTACGCCGGGTCCTGCCAGCGGGCCTTCTCGTCGCGCAGGCGGTCCAGCGCGGCGGCGGCGTCCTGCGCCTTGCGGCGCTGGTCGGCGATGGTCGAGCGCTGGGAGATGTACTGCCGCATCGGGTACGCGAGGGCGACCACCAGCGCGCACACCACCAGCGCCAGCAGGGCGGCGCGGCCGGTGAGGCGGTTGCGGCGGGGGCGCCGCTTGACGCGGTGGACGCGGGCGGCCGCCTGCTCGCCGAGCGCCTTGAGCCGGGTCGCGGTGGAGAACCGGTCCGCGGGCACGTCGCCTCCCCTTCAGCTTCCGTCCTTCACACGCGTCACGGCGGTCGTCATGACGTACGTCCCCGGCAACGGTACGGGACCGAACGCCGGGGACGTGCGTGCTGCACCGCGGCCGTGCTCCGTGATCACCTCAAGCGGAGCACGGCCGGGGTGCCGGTGCGGTGGGGCCTACCGGCCGACGGGGGCGTCAGCCCTTGAAGCGCGGGAAGGCGCTGCGGCCCGCGTACACCGCGGCGTCGTCGAGGATCTCCTCGATGCGCAGCAGCTGGTTGTACTTGGCGACGCGCTCGGAGCGGGCCGGGGCGCCGGTCTTGATCTGGCCGCAGTTGGTGGCGACGGCGAGGTCGGCGATGGTGACGTCCTCGGTCTCACCGGAGCGGTGCGACATCATGCACTTGAAGCCGTTGCGCTGGGCCAGCTCGACGGCGTCCAGGGTCTCGGTCAGCGAACCGATCTGGTTGACCTTCACCAGCAGGGCGTTGGCGGAGCCCTCCTCGATGCCGCGGGCCAGGCGCTCGGGGTTGGTGACGAACAGGTCGTCGCCGACCAGCTGGACCTTGGAGCCGAGCTTGTCGGTGATGACCTTCCAGCCGGCCCAGTCGTCCTCGAACAGCGGGTCCTCGATGGAGACCAGCGGGTAGGCCGCCACCAGCTCCTCGTAGTACTCCGTCATCTCGGCGGCGGAGCGCTCCTCGCCCTCGAAGACGTACTTGCCTTCCTTGTAGAACTCGGAGGCGGCGACGTCCAGGGCGAGCGCGACGTCCTGGCCGGGGGCGTAGCCGGCCTGCTTGATGGCCTCCAGGATGAGGTCCAGGGCCTCGCGGTTGGAGCCGAGGTTGGGGGCGAAGCCGCCCTCGTCGCCGAGGCCGGTGGACAGGCCGCGCTCCTTGAGGACCTTCTTGAGGGTGTGGTAGACCTCCGCGCCCCAGCGCAGCGCCTCGGAGAAGGACTCCGCGCCGATCGGCGCGATCATGAACTCCTGGATGTCCACGTTGGAGTCGGCGTGCGAGCCGCCGTTGAGGATGTTCATCATCGGCACGGGCAGGACGTGCGCGTTCGGGCCGCCGAGGTAGCGGAACAGCGGCAGGTCGCTGGCCTCGGAGGCGGCGTGCGCGACGGCCAGGGAGACGCCGAGGATGGCGTTGGCGCCCAGGGAGCCCTTGTTGTCGGTGGCGTCCAGGTCGAACATCGCCTGGTCGATCAGCCGCTGCTCGGTCGCGTCGTAGCCGACCAGCTCCGGGCCGATCTGCTCGATGACGGCCAGGACGGCCTTCTCCACGCCCTTGCCGAGGTAGCGGTTGGGGTCGCCGTCCCGGAGCTCGACGGCCTCGAAGGCGCCGGTCGAGGCACCGGACGGAACGGCGGCACGGCCGGTGCTGCCGTCGTCGAGGCCGACCTCGACCTCGACCGTGGGATTACCTCGCGAGTCGAGAATTTCGCGGGCTACGACGACGTCGATGGACGGCACGTTGTCTCCTTCGGAGGTGTCTGGAGTTCTCGGCATGAGCCTAACGGCCTTGGACGGATCCGCTCGCCCGTGGCCCGCTCCACGGGTCCAAAAAACCCGGCAAGCAGCCCGAAATCCCAGTTCACGGGAGGTTTCCGCGCAGTGTTCGCTATGCGGGGAACGCCGTGGCGGGGCGGCACGCAAGAAGCCCCGCCACGGCGCGCTCGGGGGTACGCGCCGGGGCGGGGCAGCTCTTGCGGGTCAGGCTCAGATGCTGAGGTGCTGGCCCGGGAAGATCAGGTTGGGGTTGCCGCCGATGACGGACTTGTTGGCGGCGTAGAGCGCCTTCCAGTGGGTGCCGTGCGCCTTGGCGATCTTGGCGAGGGTGTCGCCCGACTTCACGGTGTAGGTGGCACCGGAGCGGTGCGAGTCCTGCGGGGCGGCCGGGCGGGACTGCTCGCGGACCGGGGCGGACTTCTTGGTGGTGCCCTGGGTCTGCTTGCGGACCTCGGCGCCCTGGGTCTGCTTGCGGAGCTCGGTGCCCTGGCTCTTCTTGACGGTGGCGCCGGAGGTGTCGACGTTGGCGGCCGGGCCACCGGCGGTCAGGTTGCCGGCGCCGGCGCAGCCCCAGGCACCCGGGCCCTGCATGGCGAGGAGCTTCTCGGCCACGGCGATCTGCTGGGCCTTGGTGGCCAGGTCGGCGCGGGCCGCGTACTGGGTACCGCCGGCGGCGGCCCAGCTGGAGTTCGAGAACTGCAGGCCACCGTAGTAGCCGTTACCGGTGTTGATCGACCAGTTGCCGCCGGACTCGCACTGGGCGACCTTGTCCCAGGTGGCGACGGAGGCGGCGGAAGCGGAGGTGGCGCCCATCAGCGGGACGGCGACGGCGGCGCCGGCGACACCGGCCAGGGTGGCGACGCGGACGGCCTTGGAGCTGCGGCGGTGCTTGCCCTTGTTGATCAGCATCGTGCGTTCGTTTCCTCACCGACGCCTACGAGGTGAGCTGTCGGGTTCGGGCCGTGTGAGCTGCCCGGCCGCGTGCACTGCTGCGCACGCGGCTTCACCCCAAGCCGGCTGACCCGCTTTCGCGGGCGGGGCCGGCACTTACCTTGGGTCCCCCGCTCCTGCCTTCGGCGCTTGCGCGTCGTCGACTCCGACCGCCGGCAGGACTCGGCGTGCGATCGAAGGGCCCGCTTTGGCGAGCGGTCCTGACCGTAAGCAAAAGCCCCTTGGTGTTCAAACCCCATCTTCTGAACCCAGTTGACCGTTTTTGATCACCGGGGAGGTTATTTCCGCAGGTAGGCACTGGTATGGAAACGGGGGACGGAGTTTCCCCCATCCCCCGCAACGAGAGCCATATCTCACTTTTACGAAACGCCCCGAACCTGCGGTAACTACCCCTGCGTCCGGCCGAGATCGAGCAACTGACCAGGCAGGATGAGGTCCGCGTCGGCGCCGACGACATCCCGGTTGCGGTCGTAGAGCGCGGGCCAGCCGCCGGGCAGGTCGTGGTGCTCGGCGATGGCTGACAGGTTGTCACCGGGGCGCACGCGGTAGTCGCCGGTGCCCGCCGGGGGCGTGCGGTGCGCGTCCCCGCCGCGGGAGGGGTGCCGGCCGCCGTCGCCGTCCCGGCCGCCGTCGGCACCCGTGCCGTCCTCCGGCGCACCGCGGTGCCTGCCGGCGGCGGGCGGCGTGGACGCCGGGCCCGACGGGTGGGCGGACGGGGTCCCGGAGGGCGCCCCGTGGGACGGCGTGGCCGGCCGGCCGGACGACGAGGGGGACGGGTCGGCGGACGAGGGCCCGGAGGGGGACGCGGAGTCCGCGGGGGCCGGGGTCGCCGAGGGCGCGTCCGGGGCGTCGACGCCGGTGTCGGCGTCCGCGTCGGAGCCGGAGCCGCTGCCGGGCAGGGTGGGCGTGTCCATGCCCGGGCCCGCCTGGCCCGGCTCTCCCGCCGTGCCGGAGGGGTCGCCGGCGGCCGGGGCGTCGTCCGCCGGGTCGTCGTGCGCGGGGTGGCTCGGCGACGGGCGCGGGTCGGGCCGGCTGGTGCTGCCCGGGTCCACGCCGGGCTTGCTGCCGCCCTTGGCCAGTCCGGCCTCCAGCGCGCAGCTGGGGAACGCGTCGGGGCCGCGGTCGTCGAGGATCGCCTGGGCCACGGCTATCTGCTGGGCGCGGCTGGCGAGGTCGGGGCGGGAGGCGTAGGCGGAGCCGCCGTAGTCGTCCCACATCTCCTGGGTGAGCTGGAGGCCGCCGTAGAAGCCGTTGCCGCTGGCGGAGCTCCACATGCCCCCGCTCTCGCACTGGGCGACGCGGTCCCACGTCGTGGTGTCGGCGGCCTGGGCGCCGCCCGCACTGAGCAACGGCAGGGCCAGGCCCGCGCCGGTCACTCCGACCGTGACAAAGATGGCCGGTGCTTGTCGGGGGCGACGGTGCCGGCCGTTCCCGGAACGCATGCGGTTGCCTTTCGCGCGGCGATTGGAGGTGCCGATCGGGGTCGGAGGGTTCGCCGTACGGCAGCCCCCGGCCGACCCGATCGCCGCTGGAAAGGTAACCGGGGTCACGCGCTGTCACAAGCCGGTGTAGCGCTTATCACGCATTGGTCACGCAGCTGACGTTCCGTCAACTATGGGCCCGTCCCTGGTCAGGACGGTTCGGGCGTGAACTCCACGGGAAGTGTGCGCAATCCGCGCATGATGAGCCCGCCGCGCCAGCGCAATTCGTCCGGTTCCGCCGCAAGTTGGAGATCCGGCAGCCGCGTCAGCAACGTCGCGAGCGCGGTCTGGCCTTCGAGGCGGGCCAGCGGTGCGCCGAGGCAGTAGTGGATGCCGTGCCCGTATCCCAGATGCGGATTGTCACGCCGCGTGAGATCGAGCACGTCCGGCTCGGTGAACCGGGCCGGGTCGCGGTCGGCGGCGGCCAGCACCACCAGCACCGGGTCCCCCTCGGCTATCCGCGCGCCGCCCAGCGTCAGTTCCTCGGTCGCGTACCGCCAGGTCGCCAGCTCCACCGGCCCGTCGTAGCGCAGCAGTTCCTCGATGCCGTTGGTGAGCAGGTCGGTGTCGCCGGCCGCGAGCGACTTCTGGAGCAGCTCCCGCTGGGCGGGGTTGCGGAGCAGCGCGTAGATGCCGTTGCCGATCAGGTTGACCGTCGTCTCGAAGCCGGCGAACAGCAGCACGAAGCACATGGCGGCGGCCTCGTTCTCCGTGAGGTGCTCACCGTGGTCGGAGGCCCGGATCAGCCCCGAGATCAGGTCGTCGCCGAGGTCGGCCCGCTTGCGGTGGATCAGCTCGGCCAGATACGCCCGCATCTTCTTCACGGAACGGGCGACGCCGCCGCGCGGCCCCCCGCCGTGCCGGATCATCATGCCCGCCCAGTCGCGGAAGTCGTCCTGGTCCTCGGCCGGGACGCCGAGCAGATCGCAGATCGCGTAGATCGGCAGCGGGAAGGCGAACTCATGGATGAGGTCGGCGCTCCCCCGCTGGGCGCCGTGCTGTCTTTCGACCATGGCGTCGATCAGCCGGTCGGTCAACTCCTGTATGCGCGGCGCGAACGCGGCGACCCGGCGCGGGGTGAACGCCTTGGAGACCAGGCGCCGCAGCCGGGTGTGGTCCGGCGGGTCGATGTTCAGGAGGTGCGTCATGAGGTTGGCGCTGCGCTCACCCGGAATGCCCGTCTTGCCCTTGCCGTGGGCGGCCGCGGAGTGGTGCGCCGGGTTCTTCGACAGCCGGGCGTCGGCGAGCGCCTGCCGGGCGTCCGGATACCGCGTGACCAGCCACGCCTCGACGCCACTGGGCAGCCGCGTCCGGTGCACCGGCGCGTGCTCGCGCAGCCAGGCGTACGCCGGGTACGGATCGGCGGCGAACTGCCAGGAGAAGAGGGCCGGGGTCGGGCCGGCCGCGGCCACGGGGCAACCGGCGGGGGCGGCGGATTCCGGGTGGGCGTCGGGGCCGGTCTCCGGACGGGCGTCGGGGCCGGCTTCCGGGCGGGCGTCGGACATGTGCTGCACACCTCGACCGTAACCGGTGTCGCACCCGCCCCACGCGGCCCGGCCCCTCACCCCACCTCCACGCCCAGCCCCGCCAGGAACGCCGCCGCGGCCGGCGACGACCCCAGCCCGCTCCACACCACCCGCTCGGTCCGCTCCGGCGCCGGCCGCACCCGCACCGTCCGCAGCCCGGCCAGCCGGCGCGCGGACGCCTCCGGCACCATGCCGATGCCGAGCCCCGCCCGCACCAGCTCCGCCAGCAGCTCCACCGTCGTCACCTCGAAGGCCACCTCCGCCGAGAGCCCCGCCGCCCGGAACGCCTCGTCCCGCTGGCGGCGGGCCGCCGAGCCGGCCGCGAAGTCCACGAAGGTCTCCCGGGCCACCCGCGCCAGCGTCGTCCACTCCCGCCCGGCCAGCGGATGCTCCGGCGGCACCACCGCGACCAGCTCCCCGCGCGCCAGCACCTTCTCCCGCACCCCGACCGTGCGCGCCCCCGGCACCAGCCCGACGAACGCCACGTCCAGCGTCCCCTCCCGCACGTGCGCCAGCAGCGCCTCGCTCATCTCCATCCGGAGGCTGACCCGCACCTCGGGATACCGGACGTGGAACGCCCCCAGCTCACGGGCGAGGTCGACGGCGCTGACGGTGGAGATCGCCCCCACCGCCAGCCGCCCGCGCACCGTCCCGCTCGCCGCCGCCACCTCCGCCCGCGCCCGCTCGGCCGCCTGGAGCGTCTGCCGGGCGACCGGAAGGAAGGCCTCCCCCGCGGCGGTCAGCCGGACGCTGCGGCTGGTCCGGTCAAAAAGCCGGGCCCCCAACTCCTTCTCCAGCCGGGCGATCTGGTGGCTCAGCCCGGACTGCACCACCTGGCAGCGCTCCGCGGCCCGGGTGAACCCTCCGGTCTCGGCGACCGCGACGACATAGCGCATCTGCTGGAGCTCCATGCGCGCGATCGTAGGCGGACGACCGCCCCTGTCCGTCCATCTCGTATCGCGATCGATGCGATGAAAACTATGCGTTGGACCGATGGGCGGTCCGGGCCCGACCCTTGACCCCATGAGAACCACCACGCCGCCGCGAGAAGAGGCCGGACCGACCGGACCGGGAACGGACCCGGGAACGGGCCCCGGAGGGGACACCGCCCCCGGAGCGGAGGCGGCAACGCCCCGACTGGGCCGCGGCACCCTCCTGCTGATGTCCGTCGCCACCGGCCTCGCGGTCGCCGGCAACTACTTCGCCCAGCCCCTCCTCGACGTCATAGGCCGCGACCTCCACCTGTCCACCGGCGCCGCCGCCCTCGTCGTCACCGTCGCCCAGACCGGCTACGGCCTCGGCCTGCTGCTCCTCGTCCCCCTCGGCGACCTCATCGAGCGCCGCCGCCTCGCGGTCGTCCTCTGCGCCCTGACCGCCGCCTTCCTGACCCTGACGGCGAGCGCCCCGAACGGCGCGCTGCTGCTCGCCGGCACCGCCCTGACCGGCCTGACCTCCGTGGCCGCCCAGGTCGTCCTGCCGTTCGCCGCGACGCTGTCCGCACCCGCCGAACGCGGCCGGACGGTCGGCACCGTCATGACCGGTCTGCTGCTGGGCATCCTGCTGGCCCGCACGGCCGCTGGTCTGCTGGCCGAACTCGGCGGCTGGCGCACGGTCTACTGGGTCAACGCCGCCCTGATGCTGCTGATGGCGGTGCTGCTCCGGCTCCGCCTGCCCACCCTCCGCACCCACGTCGGGCTGCGCTATCCCGCCCTGCTGCGCTCGACGTTGACCCTGTTCGTACGGGAACCGGTGCTGCGCTGGCGGGCGGCGCTGGGCGCCCTGACCTTCGCGGGCTTCAGCGTCCTGTGGACGGCCCTGGTGTTCCTGCTGTCGGGCCCCGCGTACGGCTGGCAGGAGTCGGCGATCGGGCTGATGGGGCTGGTCGGCGCGGCCGGTTCGCTCGCCGCCTCGACGGCCGGACGGCTGGCGGACCGGGGCCTGGCGCACCGCGTCACCGGCATCGCCGCGTTCCTGCTGCTGGGCTCCTGGGGCCTGCTGGCGATCGGCGGCGCGGGCGGCACCTGGTCGCTGGCGGCGCTGCTGGCCGGCGTGATCATCCTGGACCTCGCCGCCCAGGCCGTGCACGTCAGCAACCAGAACCTCGTCTACGGCGTCCGCCCCGAGGCCCGCAACCGCCTCAACTCCGCCTACATGACCAGCTACTTCACCGGCGGCGCGGCCGGCTCGGCCCTGACGTCGATGGTCTGGGGCCTGGCCGGCTGGGGCGGCGTCTGCGCCCTGGGAGCGGGGCTGGCGGGGGCCGTGGTGGTGGTGTGGGCAGCGGAGTGGGCGCGCAGGACGCGGGCCACGCGGACACCCGGCCTCTCCGGCCCGCTGACCTGAGCGCCCTGCGCGCCCCTTTCCCTTCCTCTTCGCAGTACGGCCCCTCTTCGCAGTACGGCGGCGTCTCTCCTAGTCCAGCGGCATACCGGCGACGACGGACTTCCCGCACGGGAGCCGCGGCACCACCGCCCAGGCAGCCGATACGGCGTCCACGAGGACCAACCCCCGGCCGCCGCAACCGGTGTCCGGGCCGGACTCCCTGACGACCGGGCGGCCGTCCCCGGGGTCGGACACCGCCAGCCAGTAGTATCCGTCGGCGGGCCAGAGGAACAGCTCGACGAGGTGGTCGTCCTCCTCACCGTGGAGCGCCCCGTACCGCACGGCATTGGTGACCAGTTCCGAGGTCAACAGGACGAGGTCGTCGGCCAGTTGCGGGGCGCATGCGGCGGGCAGCGCCGCGGCCACGGCCCACCGGGCGCGGCGTACGGACTCGGCGGTCGCGGGGAACGTCCAACGCGCGGGAACGGCGGGCACGCAGAGCTTGTCCAGGTTCGACGCATGCGGCGCGGACGGTGGCAGGAACGGAATGACGGGCATGGCGGAACCCCTCACTGACGTCGGGTAGTTGAGCGTGCGCAGGAGGCACGCGGTAGGTACGCGCTCCGGCCGCGCCGGTGGCCTGCCTCCCTGGACGCGGGCGCACCCACCCCAGGGCAGGCGGGCACGCTCGCGCGGTGCGCTTCCGGCGGTTGCGGTGTGTTGCTGGCGCAATACTGAACGTAGGGGGTCGGTGGTAAAATTGCCACACGTCTCGGCGTTTTGACCACGGATTGGTGAACCCACCCTCCTGGCACCAGACTTGAGCGACCTTGCTTGGAGGGAATGGCATGCCGCCCAGGACGATCCCCACCGAACGACAGAAGCGCTTGGGAAGCGAGCTGAGGAGACTCCGCACGTCAGCGGGCATGTCCGCGGAACACGCTGCCGGCCTGCTGGGCGTGGACCGCGGCAAGATCTCCAATATGGAGTGCGGCGTGCGCGGCATCAGCGCCGAGCGCCTGCGTACGCTCGCGTGCAACTGCGGCTGCACTGACGAGAAGTACATCGAGGCGCTGGTCGCGATGGCGCAGCCTGGCGGCGACAGCTGGTGGGAGCGCTACCGGGGCAGCCTGCCGCAAGGACTCCTCGACATCGCCGAGTTGGAGGACCAGGCCGTACGCATGCGCGTGGCCAACACCGTGCACATCCCGGGGCTGCTTCAGACGCCGGATCATGCGCTGTCCGTGTTCCGGGTCGTCGTACCGTCCCTGCCCGAGCACGAGATTGCGCTACGGCTCGCGCATCGCGCCGAGCGCCAACAGGTGATCACGCGCGAGGACCCGGCGTCCTACGTGGCGTTCATCCATGAGGCAGCCCTCAGGATGGAGTTCGGTGGCCGCAAGGTTGTACGCGACCAGCTTGAGCATCTGCTGGCCATGTCGGAGCGGCAGAACGTCGTTCTCCTCGTCATTCCTTTCGTGCAAGGAGCCTTCCCAGGCGCCGGCCAGAACGCCATGTACGCCGAAGGGCCGGTTCCGCAGCTCGACACGGTCCAAGTGGACAGCTCACACGGCCCCGAGTTCCTCTACGCCGACGGGCAGTTGGCGAAATATCGGGCCCAGCTCGACTGGTTGGAACGGTTGACCTTGTCGCCGGAGCAGTCCCGTGACTTCATTCGCGAGATCGCGCACCACCTCTGAGGAGAAGACCATGACATCCGAGATCACCTGGGAAGAACCGTTCTGCGGCGAGGGCAACTCCTGCTTCCGCCTTGGTTCGGATACCGACGGCAACGGCTACATCGCCGTCAGCGGCAACGAAGACCACTACCTCACCGACTCCATAGAAGCCCTACGCTCGCTCGTCCGGGACATCAAAGCGGGCAAGGCGGATCACTTGCTCTGATCGCCGGACTCGCCCGGCTCCGGGGCCCGGGCCTCCCCGAGGGCACTCCTGGCCCCGGGGTGCCCCAGGGCCGCCGCCTTGCGGTACCAGGCCGTGGCCTCGGCCTCGTCGCCGCACTTCTTGTACAGCTCGGCGAGGCGGAACGCGCCATAGGCGTCGCCGTCCTTGTAGCCCTTGAGGTACCAGGTACGGGCCTCGTCGGGGCGGTCGTCCTCTTCGAGAAGTACCCCGGGGTTGGCTGCGTCCAGGCCTTCACCTCGCTCGGCATAGTCCTGGAAGTACTCCATTGCGTCTTCCATAGTGTGGTCAGGCACAGGGCGGAGGAAATCGGCGGCACACTCGTTGCCCAGGGCGGCCGCACGGCGCATCCAGACCTCGGCGGTCTTGTTCTCGCGCAACAGCAAGTGAACGATCCCCATGCCCCTTGCGACGGGCTCGTACCGGGCTTCGGCGGCGTCCAGATAGACGTAGTGGGCACCGTAGACGTCACCCTGACCGAGCAACAGATCCCCGAGCAGGTGCATGGCCTCCGCGCTCCCGCGCTCCGCTCCGGCTGTGAACCAGTGCTCAGCTCGGTCCCGCAGCAACTTCCCCAGCAGCGTGGCGGCTTCCGCGTCCCCGGCCTCCGCCGCAGCCTCAAGGAACGACTCGGCGGCCTTCTCCTCGCCCCGCTCGGCGAGCATCCGGCCGAGCCGGCCCGCCGACTGCGGCTCCCCGGCCTCGGCCGCTCTAAGGAACCAGCGTTCGGCTTCTTCCCCCTCTCCCAGCGAATCGGCGAGCAGGCCGAGGTTGTGCAGGGCCGAGGTGTCCCCGGCGTCGGCGGCACGCTGGAAGGCAACCCTCGCCCTTGCCGCGATCTCGGCGTAGTCGTAGTCCTCGTCCGACCGGGCCACCTCCAGAGCGCAGCCCCATACCGGGCCGAGGACGTCTGGCAATTCCTGGACTGGGGAAGACGTCTCAACGTAAAAAGGCGCGGCCTGCCAAGTGTCTTCCGTGACGCGGAAGAGGAGCGGCAGCAGGCCGTGACGCCGTTCGGTCGCCCAGGCGAGGGCGTCCTCGGCCAGCTCCCGCTCCATGCCGGTCACGTCCGCGTACCCCTCGTGGACCTTGAGGAGGAGGTCCATGGGGAGCGGGCCAGTGAGACCGCAGCGGGCGAAGTCCCAAGCGGCTCGGACCAGGGCGTGGCCGCGCGGGTGGCGATCAGCGCGACGGGCGCGCCACCACTCGTCCCAGAGGAGGGCGCCAAGGGCGAGGTATGCAGCGACGCCCTCCGACCCACTGGACGAGACGGCGCCTATCAGGCGCGGATCTCCGGTGCGTGCGGCCTCCCTCGCCAACCGCTCCCGCTCTGCCGGGCTCCACTCTCGGGCCAGTTCGACGATACGGGCCAAGTCGAGGACCCGGCCGCTGGGCTGGGCACGGCAAGCGTCGTAGGCGTCCTCACTCATTGTGGCGACCACGACGACCTGGAGGGCCGTCAACTGGGCGAGCAGACGCGGTTCCAGTCCGCCATCGCCGAGGTGCTCGTCGAGGTCATCGAGCCAGATGAGGCAACGCTCCGGGCGGCCTTGCAGCAGGGCAGGCAGGCCGCGCAGGTCCGTGCCGCGGGGTGGCGCGAACACCCTGCGGCCGGCTGGGCCTCTGGCCATCGCCTCCAATGCCGTGCGCGACTTTCCGGTGAACGGCTCGCCGAGCAGCAGCACCAGCCCGCCATGTGCACTCGCCTGCCCCAGCGCCGCATCAAGGTCGTGATCGCGGTCGCGGAGGACGTAGGGAGGGAGGGGCGGGCCGGGGACACGGTGAGTGGGCCGGACGCCGAAGGCGATCGGGTCCATGTCCTCGACTGTGGGCCAGCTTTGGGGGTCCGGGAGAGCTCCAGGGGCGGGGTTCGTATGAAAGGCGAGGGCGCTGATGGTTTCCGCCTGGACCACGGGGCCGTGGGTGGTGCCGCCGGACACGATGTTGCGCACGGCGGGAGATCCAGCGGGGCCGTGGAGATCGACGGAGGCGGGCAAGGGCAACTCGTCCACAAGGGAGCGGAGTTCAGCGGCTACCTGGGGAGCGCGGGCCAGTAGCTCCCTGAGGCGCTCCTGCCACCAACGCTCGGCCTCCTGAGGCGCCGAAGGCGGGGACCCGAGACGCAGCTGGCCGCTCCATGACTTTGCCCCCTTCGCGCCAGCCGTCGCCAGAACCGCAGCCGCTCTCGTCACCAACTCCTCGTCCACCCAGGCCCCTCCCCCTCAACTCCCGTTCCCCCAACGGTACTTAAGCGCCTCTCCTCTCGACTGCCACTACGGCATCCCGATAGGCGCGGGCCGCTGCCCGGAGCGCGGCCTCCGGGTCGGCGCCCTCGGATTCGGCGCGTATGGCGAGGGCCAGCAGCTCGTAGCCGATGCCGGAGCCCGACGGCAGGGGCACCTCCAGGCCCGCCGTGCGGACGCGGGAGGCGAGCTTGGCCGCCAGGGCGAGGCCGGGCTGGGCGAGGGGGACGCCCTCGGTGACGGACTCGCGCCGCTTCTCCTCGGCCTTGGTGCGGAGCCAGTGGGCCTTGACGTCCTCGGGGGTCTGAGCGGTCTCCTCGCCGAAGACGTGCGGGTGGCGGTGGAGCAGCTTCTCGACGAGGGTGCCGGCCACGTCGTCGATGGAGAACGGCTCGTCGGCGTCGTCCTGGGCGATGCGGGCGTGGAAGACGACCTGGAGGAGGACGTCGCCGAGCTCCTCGCGCAGCGCCTCGCGGTCGCCCTCCTCGATGGCCTCGACCAGCTCGTACGCCTCCTCGATGCCGTACTTGGCCAGGTCGAGATGGGTGCGGATGCTGCTCCAGGGGCATTCGGCGCGGATCTGGTCCATGACCTGGACGACGTCGAGGAGGCGGGCGCCGGGGAGGTCGTAGGAGCCGGGCAGCAGCTCCAGGTCGGGCATGGTCTCGCGGCCGGAGCCGGCCAGCCGGGCCAGGCCGTCGGTCAGCGCGCTCTCGCCGTCGGCGGAGGTGAGGACGACGGCGGTGCGGTCGCCGGGGACGACGTCGTCGACCAGCTCGCGGGCGGTGGGGGCGGCGGTCTCCACCGCGACGCCGGCCTCGCGGAGGTAGGGCAGCTGCGGGTGGTCCGGATCGGCGCACAGCACGCGGTCGGCGGTCCGCAGGGTCTGCCAGGCGGGCCAGGACAGCAGGCCGGGGGCGACCCGGTGGCTGGTCGTGAGCAGGATCAGGCGGCCGGTGCCGGGGCCCTGGGGGCGGGGCGCGGCGGCGGGGGTGGCGTCGGCGGCGTCAGCGTTCACGTAAACGAACGTAACGCACGCCGCTGACAGTGGGCAGACGGGCTGCTCACGGGCCGTTCCGGTGCCCGGGGACGTGTCCGCCCCGGGCACCGGAACGCCGGCCCTAGACCCGTTCCTGCTGCGGCGCGGACGGGGTGATCCACGGGTCCTTGGTCTCGCCGAGGATCACCTGCTGGTCGTCCCACTTGCCGAAGCGCGGGTTGACGTCCACGCCCAGGGAGCGGGAGGTCTTGGCCAGTGCCTGGACGAGCGCGCGCTGGCCCGCGGGGGTGGCGCGGTCGGCGTGCAGGTGGTCGGCGAGGCCGTTGAGGAGGAGCTGGTTGCGGACGACCGCGTCGACGCGGTCGAGGGCGATGCCCTGTTGGAGCCACATCGCCTTCAACCGGGCGGCGCCGCCGGCCCGTTCCTCGGCCGTCGCCCGGCCCTTCTGGAGGTCGGCGCGGGTGACCGTGACCCCGGCGTCCGCGGCGCTGCGGGCCAGCACCTCGTCGAAGATCATGCCGTTGAGGGTGGACAGGCTGAGCCGACCGGTGTTGGTGATCAGTTGCTTGCCGTCGGGGGACGCGGCCTGGGCGGCGCGGACGTCCTTGACCCGGGACTGGAGCTGGGCGACGGTGATCCGCTTACCGTCCACGATGGCGGCGGCGCCGGGGTGGGCGTCGGTGCCGCAGGCGGTGAGCAACGGGGTCGCGGCCAGTAGAGCGGCGGCGGCGGAAACGGAGAGCGCTGTCCTTCGGCGGAACACATGGCCTCCCGGCGGATGCAGATCGTGCAAAAACGGACTGAATACGACCGACCTAGTTACGACCTTGAGTGATCGATGCTAGGGAGTCGGCGTGGCGCAGGCCACTGCTTCGGCCAACGAGCCACCTCGGGGTCGGTTCCTGCGGGCGGGCGCCGCCTCACCCCCGCCGCCCCCTGCCGCCCCCTGCCGTCCCCGCCTCCGGGCCGACCGGGCCGGCCCCGGCCCGGACCGCGGTGGGCGCGGTTCCGGTTCCGGGGCCGCAGGAGACCGCTGAGGACCGGTCGGGGCCGAGGTGCGGCGCTACTTCGCCGTGAAGCGGGCCGGCGCCTCCGTCGGCGTCCCGCCGCTCGGAAGTGCCTGGCTCGGGCAGGAGTTGAGGACCTTCGCCATCGCGTCCTTCTCCGCCGGGGTCACCCACAGCTCGTACTTCTTCTTCACCGCCACCTGGCGCGCGACGTACGTGCAGCGGTAACCGGCGTACGGGGGCAGCCAGTCCGCCGCGTCCCCGTCGCTCTTGCGGCGGTTGGCGGACGCCTCCACCGCGATCAGGTTCAGCGGGTCGTTCGCCAGCGCCACCCGCTTACGGCCCGCCCATCCCCGCGCACCCGTCTGCCAGGCGTCGGAAAGCGCCACCACATGGTCGATGTCGATCGTGCTGCGGCCACGTTCGTACTGCAACGCCTTACCGGTGTACGGGTCCTTGGGCAGCTTCCCAGAGACCACCACGCACTTCTTCGCGTCCCGGTAGGCGGTGCCCTTCAGGTCGCGCTTGAGGATGTCGTCGCGGGTGCCGCAGCCGTTGCCGTCGGTGTCCGCCCAGGCCGAGCCGAAGCGGTTGCGGGCGTATCCGGTCTTCGTCCCCGCGCGCTTGACGGTCAGTGAGTCCAGCGTGTGCAGGGCGCTGCCCGGCGCCCCCTGCGGCCCGTCGCCGCCGGCGGGAACGGACGGGCCGGGCCGGGCGTCCGAGTGACCACCAGCGGGGCCCGTGCAGCCGGTGACGGCCATCAGTGCGGCCAGGGCGGCGGCCGCCGCCACGCGCGGGGCGAGGGTCGAGCGGCGCGCGGTGGCGAAGTAACGGGCGGGGCGAGAGGTGGGCGCGGTGCGTATCACGGTGGGCATCCAATCCAGGAGCGTGGCAACAGCGTTGCGGGACAAGCGGCAAGGAGAAGGGCCGGCCGGCGGACGCCGGACCGACCCAAACCCCGGTTCGTATATCTTTTCGGAAAATCGAGAGTGAGGAAGCCCATGGACACGGCCGCAGCGACTGCGGCGGACGGCCGCGTCGGGCCCTCCCCGCACGCCACCGCACCGCCCCCGGCGACGCCCGCACCCACCGCCCCGGGGGCGCCGACGCGGCTCGCCGCGCTCCGCGCCCCGCGCCTCGACCCGTACTGGACCGCCGGGTTCTTCTTCCTCGCGTACGCCGTGCTCTCGTACTGGCGTTACCGCACGATGGCCACGATCTCCTGGGACCTGGGCATCTTCGAGCAGGCCGTGCGCGGCTACGCCCACCTGCGGGCACCGATCGTCGACCTCAAGGGCCCCGGCACCAACATCCTCGGCGACCACTTCAGTCCCGTCCTGGTGCTGCTCGCCCCCTTCTACCGGCTCCTGCCCTCCCCACTGACCCTGCTCACCGCGCAGGCCGCGCTGTTCGCGCTCTCCGCGATACCCGTCACCCGCGCCGCCGCCCGCCACCTGGGCCGCCGGCGCGGGCTCGCCCTCGGCCTCGCCTACGGCCTGTCCTGGGGCGTCCAGCGGGCCGTCGACTTCGACTTCCACGAAATAGCCTTCGCGGTACCGCTGCTGGCCTTCGCCCTCGACGCGGCCCTGCGCGGACGCTGGAACACCGCCGTGTGCTGGGCCGCCCCCCTGGTGCTGGTCAAGGAGGACCTGGGCGTCACCGCCGCCGCCATCGGCGCGCTCGCGCTGATCCGCACCCGCCGCGCCGCGCCCCTCCCGCTGGCCTTCGTCGCCTTCGGCCTCACCGCCACCGCCGTGACCCTCGGCCTGGTCATCCCGGCCTTCAACGGCTCCGGCTCGTACGACTACTGGAACAAGATCGGCGGCCAAGGCGGCGCCGCCATCCCCCTCGATGTCGCCCTGCGCACCCTGCTGTGGACCCTGCTGCCCACCACCGGGCTGCTCGCCCTGCGCTCCCCCCTCCTTCTCGTCGCCGTACCGACCCTCGGCTGGCGCTTTCTCTCCCACGACCCGCACTACTGGGGCACCGACTGGCACTACAGCGCCGTCCTGATGCCCATCGCCTTCCTCGCCCTGGTCGACGCCCTGCCGCGCGCGCTGGCCTCCCCACGCCCCTGGCTGCGCTCCTACGCCCACCACCTGCCCGTCGCCGTCCTGGCCGCCGCACTCGCGCTGACCACCACGCTGCCGCTGGCCCGGCTGACCGAGTCCGACACCTACCGCACCCCGCCGTCGGTGCCCGCCGCCGAACGCCTGCTGCACCGGATCCCCGACGGCGCGACGGTGGAATCCGACATCCGCCCGCTCAGCCGCCTCACCGGCCGCACCCGCGTCTACTGGACCGGCGACACGGGCGGGTTGGCGCCCGACTACGTCACGGTCCAACTCCGCGACGACCACACCCCCGCCGACGCCCTGGCCAACGCCACCGCCCGCCATCCGAAGTCCAGCTACGTCGTGCTGGGCACGGCCGACGGGATCGTGGTGCTGCACCGCACCTCGGCTCGCTGAGGGGCGGCCGGCAGCCCGGACCGGCGCCCGCGAAAATCCGCGCGCGGGGCGTACCCGGCCTCCTAGGGTGACCCGATGGCCACCGACGTGATCGTCCTCAACGGCGGCTCCAGCGCCGGTGTTTCCACCCTCGCCCGGGCCCTCCAGGACACCCTCCCCCGCCCCTGGCTCACCTTCGGCGTGGACGACTTCGTCGCGTCCCTGCCGCCCTCCCTGGCCGACGCACCGGACGGCCTGACGGTGGGCCCCGACGGCGAGGTCACCGTCGGCCCCGCCTTCCGCCGCCTGGAATCCGCCTGGTGCCAGGGCATCGCGGCCATCGCCCGCACCGGCACCGGCGTCATCCTCGACGAGGTCTTCCTGGGCGGCGCCGACGGCCAGGCACGCTGGGCCGCCGCGCTGGACGGGCTCAACGTCCTCTGGGTCGGCGTCCGGTGCGCCCCCGACATCGCCGCCGCCCGCGAACGGGCCCGCGGCGACCGCGTCGTCGGCATGGCCGCGGCCCAGGCCGAGCTGGTGCATCGCGGCATGCGGTACGACCTGACGGTCGATACGGGGCGGGTGGGGCTGGGGGTGTGTGCGGAGCAGGTGGCGGCGGCCGTTGTGGGCTGACGCGGCGTGGGGGTTGCTCGCCGTTTTTTGGTGAGGTTTGTGGGGTGGGGGCGCTGGTGTTGGTGGTGGTGACGGGGGTGGGGGGTCTGCGGGGCGGGCCGGAGGCGCCGGAGGCCCGCCCCGCAGACCCCCGCCACCCACCACAAGCGGAACGCACAGCCAAGGCGCCCCCGCCGAACAAGCCCCACCACCGACAGCCCCCCACGGCGGGAACGCCGACAAGCCGGGAAGTCAGACGAGGATCGTGGTGAGGAACTCACCTACCCACGCGAGTAGCTCGCGCCCCACCACCGGCTTTCCGCCGATCCGGCCCGTCGTCGGCCGCGGCACCAGGATCTGCCGCGTCGCCGGCTTGAGGACCGTACGGGGGTGCAGCCGCTTGAGGCGGAGTTCCTGGGACTCCCGCAACTCCACCGGGCCGAAGCGGATGTTGGAGCCCTGGAGGGTGATGTCGGTGACGCCGCAGGAACGCGCCAGCATCCGCAGGCCGGCGACCAGCAGGAGGTTCTCCACCGGCTCCGGCAGCTTGCCGTAGCGGTCGGAGAGCTCCTCGCGGACGGCGGCGACGTCCTCCTCGGAGGTGGCCGAGGCGATCGCGCGGTACGCCTGGAGGCGCAGCCGCTCGCCCGGCGCGTAATCGTGCGGAACGTGCGCGTCCACCGGGAGTTCGATCTTGACCTCCAGCGGGGGCTCCTCCTCCACGCCGCCCTCCAGGGACGCGCGGTAGTCGGCCACCGCCTCGCCGACCATCCGGACGTACAGGTCGAAGCCGACGCCCGCGATATGGCCGGACTGCTCGCCGCCCAGGAGGTTGCCCGCGCCGCGGATCTCCAGGTCCTTCATCGCGACGTACATGCCCGCGCCCATCTCGGTGTGCTGGGCGATCGTCGCCAGCCGCTCGTGCGCGGTCTCGGTGAGCGGCTTCTCCGGCGGGTAGAGGAAGTAGGCGTAGCCGCGCTCGCGGCCCCGGCCCACCCGGCCGCGCAGCTGGTGCAGCTGCGAGAGGCCGAAGTTGTCGCCGCGCTCGACGATCAGGGTGTTGGCGTTGGAGATGTCGATGCCGGACTCCACGATCGTGGTGGAGACCAGGACGTCGAACTTCTTCTCCCAGAAGTCGACGACGACCTGCTCCAGCTGCGACTCGCCCATCTGACCGTGGGCGGTCTGGACGCGGGCCTCGGGCACGATCTCCCTCAGCCGGGCCGCCGCCCGGTCGATGGACTCGACGCGGTTGTGGATGTAGAAGACCTGGCCCTCGCGGAGCAGTTCGCGGCGGATGGCGGCGCCGATCTGCTTCTGCTCGTAGGGGCCGACGAAGGTCAGGACCGGGTGCCGCTCCTCGGGCGGGGTGGTGATCGTCGACATCTCGCGGATGCCGGTGACCGCCATCTCCAGGGTCCGGGGGATCGGCGTCGCGGACATCGTCAGCACGTCCACGTTGGCGCGCAGCTTCTTCAGCTGCTCCTTGTGCTCGACGCCGAACCGCTGCTCCTCGTCGACGATCACCAGGCCCAGGTCCTTGAACTTGGTCTCGGAGGAGAACAGGCGGTGGGTGCCGATGACGATGTCGACCGTGCCGTCCTTGAGGCCCTCCAGGACCGCCTTGGCCTCGGTGTCGGTCTGGAACCGGGACAGCGCCCGGACGTTCACCGGGAACTGGCCGTAGCGCTCGGTGAAGGTGCCGTAGTGCTGCTGCACGAGGAGGGTGGTGGGCACCAGGACCGCCGCCTGCTTGCCGTCCTGGACGGCCTTGAAGGCGGCCCGGACCGCGATCTCGGTCTTGCCGTAGCCGACGTCGCCGCAGATCAGCCGGTCCATCGGGACCGACTTCTCCATGTCCTCCTTGACCTCGGCGATCGTGGTGAGCTGGTCCGGGGTCTCGGCGTAGGGGAACGCGTCCTCCAGCTCGCGCTGCCAGGGGGTGTCCGAGCCGAAGGCATGGCCGGGCGCCGCCATCCGCGCCGAGTACAGCTTGATCAGGTCGGCGGCGATCTCCTTGACCGCCTTCTTGGCGCGCGCCTTGGTCTTCGTCCAGTCCGCGCCGCCGAGCCGGTGCAGCGTCGGCGCCTCGCCGCCCACGTACTTGGTGACCTGCTCCAGCTGGTCGGTGGGGATGTAGAGCCGGTCCCCGGGCTGGCCGCGCTTGGCCGGCGCGTACTCCACCAGCAGATACTCGCGGGTGGCGCCCTGGACCGTGCGCTGCACCATCTCGATGTACCGGCCCACACCGTGCTGCTCGTGGACGATGAAGTCGCCGGCCTGGAGGGTGAGCGGGTCGATCTGCTTGCGGCGGCGGGCCGGCATCCGGGCGGCGTCCTTGCCCGCGGCCTTCTGCCCGGACAGGTCCGTCTCCGTCAGCACCGCGATCTTCAGGCCCGGGTCGACGAAGCCGTTGTCGATCGAACCGCACGCCACGTGCACCACCGACGGCGCGATCTCGCCGAGGTCGGCCTCCAGGCGGGCGGCGACGCCCTCCCCGCCCAGCACCTCGACCGTACGGGCCGCGGGGCCGTGCGCCTCGGTGACGAACACCGTGCGCCAGCCGTCCGCCAGCCACTGCTTGGTGTCGGCCAGCGCCCGCTGGGTGTCGCCGCGGTACGTCTCGGGGGCGTGCATCCCCAGCTTCAGGGTGTCCCCGTCGGCCTCGGCCTCGTCGGCCGCGAACGGCGACACCGACCACCACATCATGCCCAACTCGCGGGCGTGCTCCCGGACATCGGCGATGCCCCACAGGGACGCCGCGCCCACGTCGATCGGCGCCGAGCCCCCGCCAGCGCCCGCCCGTCGCCCACCACCACCCGTTGTGGAACGGACTTCGTCCGCACTGGACATTGCGGCCGCCGCCCAGGACGCCTGAAGGAACTCCTGGCTCGTCGCCACCAGGTCCGCCGCCCGGGTCCGCACCCGCTCCGGATCGCAGACCAGCGCCATGCTGCCCGCCGGCAGCACGTCCAGCAGCAGCTCCATGTCGTCGACCAGCACCGGGGCGAGGGACTCCATGCCCTCGACGGCGATCCCCTCGGCGATCTTCCCCAGCAGCTCGCCCAGCTCCGGGTGCTGCTCGGCCAGCTCCGCGGCCCGCGCCCGCACCTCGTCGGTCAGCAGCAGCTCCCGGCACGGCGGCGCCCACAGCCCGTGCTCGGCCACCTCCAGGGAACGCTGGTCGGCGACCTTGAAGTACCGGATCTCCTCGACGTCGTCGCCCCAGAACTCCACCCGCAGCGGGTGCTCCTCGGTGGGCGGGAAGACGTCCAGGATGCCGCCGCGGACCGCGAACTCGCCGCGCTTCTCGACCAGTTCGACCCGGGCGTAGGCGGCCGCCGCCAGGCCGTCGACGATCTCTTCCAGATCGGCCGACTGCCCCGTCCGCAGGCTCACCGGCACCAGCTCGCCCAGCCCCTTGACCTGCGGCTGGAGCACCGAGCGGATCGGCGCGACGACCACCGACACCGGACCGGCCGTCGGGTCGTCGGCGCTCGGGTGGGCCAGCCGGCGGAGCACCGCGAGGCGCCGGCCGACGGTGTCCGACCGCGGCGAGAGCCGCTCGTGCGGCAGCGTCTCCCAGGACGGGAACTCCACGACGGAGTTCTCCTCGCCGGCCGGCACCAGGGAGCGCAGGGCCGCGGCCAGATCCTCGGCCTCCCGGCCCGTGGCCGTCACCGCCAGCACCGGACGGCCGGCCTGCCGCGCCAGCGCCGCCACTGCGAACGGGCGGGCGGCCGGCGGCCCGACCAGATCGACATACGGCCGGTGCCCGTCGGCCGCGGCCTTGACCGCTTCGGCGAGCGCCGGGTCCCGTACGACGGCGTCGAGCAGACCACTCAGGCTCATGAAAAGGTTCCGTCCCAGCGAGGCGAACAGCGAACAACGCGACCGGTCCGCCACCCCCTCGACGGCGCCGACGGGCGCGCACGGACCAGGGCTGCCCACCTTACGCCGGACCACCGACAACCGGCCGACCAGCAACCGCCCGCCGCCGTCCCACGCCGCGAGAAACCCCATTCCGCCGGGGCACCGCGCGTGCAAGGGTGTCCCCCGAATCGTGCCGACTACACGTATCCGCCTCGCCCGCGGCCGCCGACGGTCGGCCTGACCGCAGCACGGCAGGAGGGACCACGGTGAGCCGCACCACCCAGGACAGCCACAGCGCAGGCCGGAACGGCACCGGGAACCAGCCACCCGACGCCCCGGCCGCCCGCCGCGGACCCGTCGTCGCCGCCCTCATGCTCGGCATGGCCCTGGCCGCCCTCGACTCGACGATCATCGCCACCGCCGTCCCCCAGATCGTCGGCGACCTCGGCGGCTTCGCCGTCTTCTCCTGGCTCTTCTCCGGCTACCTGCTCGCCGTCACCGTCACCCTCCCCGTCTACGGCAAGCTCTCCGACACCCACGGCCGCAAGCCCATCCTGCTCACCGGCATCGTCCTCTTCCTCGTCGGCTCCCTGGCCTGCGCCGGCGCCTGGAACATGGGGTCGCTGATCGCCTTCCGCGTCCTCCAGGGCCTGGGCGGCGGCGCCCTCCAGGGCACCGTCCAGACCATCGCCGCCGACCTCTACCCGATGAAGGAACGCCCCAAGATCCAGGCCAGGCTCTCCAGCGTCTGGGCCGCCTCCGCCGTCGCCGGCCCCGCACTGGGCGGCCTGCTCACCACCTACGGCGACTGGCGCTGGATCTTCCTGATCAACCTGCCCGTCGGCGCCGTCGCCCTCTGGCTGATCGTCCGCCACTTCCACGACACCCGAAGCCAGGGCCCCACGGTGCCGGCGGACGCCCCCGGGCGGCGCGCCCGCGTCGACTGGCCCGGCGCCCTCGCCATCTTCGCCGCCGGCGGCCTGCTGCTCACCGCCGTCGTCCAGGGCGGCACCGCCTGGCCCTGGCTCTCCGCCCCGTCCCTGCTCCTGCTCGCCGGCAGCGCGGTCGCCGCCATCGCCACCGTCCTGATCGAACGCCGCGCCGCCGAACCGATCATCCCCGGCTGGGTCTGGCGCCGCCGCACCATCTCCGCCGTCAACCTCGCCCTGGGCGCCCTGGGCCTGCTGATGGTCGCACCGACCGTCTTCCTCCCCACCTACGCCCAGGCCGTCCTCGGCCTCGGCCCGACCGCCGCCGGCTTCGTGCTCTCCGTGATGACCCTGAGCTGGCCGATATCCGCCGCCCTCAGCAGCCGCGTCTACAACCGCATCGGCATCCGCAACTGCGCCCTCCTCGGCATCGGCGGCGCCGCCCTCGTCCTGGCCGCCTTCCCGCTGCTCCCCTACCCCGGTGCCGCCTGGCAGCCCGCCCTGCTCATGCTCGCCCTCGGCGCCGCCCTCGGCCTCTTCCAACTCCCGCTGATCATCGGCGTCCAGTCCTCCGTGGGCTACGCCGAACGCGGCACCGCCACCGCCTCGATCCTCTTCTGCCGCCAGGTCGGCCAGTCCCTCGGCGCGGCCCTCTTCGGCGCCATCGCCAACGCCACCCTGGGCGACCGCCTCGCCCACGCCCCGACGGACCTCCGCACCGGCCTGCCGCACGACCTCGACGGCGTCTCGCACGCCCTCCAGCACGCCGGCGCACTGGCCACCGGCACCGCCGACTACCTCCGCCGCGCCGTCGACACCACCGTCCAACACGTCTACCTCGGCGCCGCGGCAGCCGCCGCCCTCGCCTTCCTCACCGTCCTCCTCCTCGCACCGCGCCGCTTTCCGGTACATGCCGACGCCCGCGGGGAGGGGCGTACGGAGGGGAGCGCGGACGGGCGTGCCGAAGGGGGCGCGGAGGCCCGCGCGGAGGGGGGCGCGGAGGCCGGGACGGATGCCGGTGCGGCGCCGGACTCCGGCTGACCGCCGACGGGTGGCGTACGCCCGCCGGCCGACCGCTGCCCGGTCCTCCCCCTCACCGGGCCACCCACCACCAGCGCTTCCGACGCTTCCGAATCGCGCCCTGGGACTAACGCCGCCCCGAGCCGCTCCTGCCCATCTTCGGCAGCTCCGTCTCCAACGTCTCCTCACAGTCCGGCCCCGCGGCCGCCCCAGCATCCGCCCCCGCCTGCGCAGCGGAACCGGAACCCGCGCCTGAACCGGAACGAGAACCGGAGCCCGAACCGGAATCGGAGCCCGCTCCCGCGCCCGGCAACTCCACCGGGGCCTTCCCCGTCAACGCCGCCAGGCTGTTGCGCACGTGCATCATGTGGATCCGGACCTCCTCGCGCGCCTCGTCGTGCTCCCGCACGAGCCGCTCGACGGCCCGCTCGATCCGCTCCCGCTCGACCCTGGCCTGCGCCCGCAGCTCCGCCGCCTGCGCATCGGCGTCCTCCAACCGGTGCCGCACGGCCTCCTCGGACTCCGCCGTCAGTCGCCGCCGCTCGACCGCCACCGCCTCGCCATGGGCGTCCAGCTCCGCGACGCGCTGGTCCATCTCGGCCGCCAGCCGCACCACTTCGCGCTCCGCGGCGTCCCACTCCTCGGTGTGCCGGGTCTCCTGGTCCTTCAGCAGCTGCTCGGTGCGCCGCCGGGTCTCCGTCAACTCCGCCGCCGCCTCCGACCGCAGCTGCTCGGCCTCCTCGACGGCCGACGACACCACCTGCGCCACTTCCTCAGCGGCCGCCTTCTCGGTGCGCCGCGCGTCCTCCTCCGCCTCCGTACGCAACCGCTGCGCCACCTTGTCCGCCGCGGCCTCAAGCATCTGTGCGTACTCGGCCGCCTCGTCATGCGCCTGCTCCGCGTCCGCCCCCGCCTCGGACCGCAGCCGCGCCGACTCGGACTCCGCCGTCGTCAGAATCAGCCGGGCCTGCTCGCCGAGCGACTCGTACGTCTGCTTCGGGAGCTGCGCCACGTAGGCGCGCAGATCGGCGAGTTCGGCCTCCATCTCGTTGCACAGGACCGTCAACCGCGCGGCGCGCTCCCAACAGGAGTCGCGGTCGATCGAGAGCCCCTCGACCCGCCGGTCCACGTCCTCCGGGCGGTAGCCGCGCCCTCGTACGGTCTCGAACCCGTGAGGCGAAACCGAAGTACTCATCCCTCAAGCCCCTCTCCGCTGCGCACAGCAGTCGCACGAACCCGCTTGCTTCCGCGCAGCCCCGTGCACATCTTTCTGGACCTGCCCGAAGCGGCTTCATCACGACACTCCGCCCATTCCATCCCCCAAGGATGCGCCATTTGCCACCAGAAGCCGGAATTGGATCTTCGCCCGCGAGGGGGTTCCCTCCGGATCCGCCCTGACGCCCACCACGACGCACGCGTCGTGACAACGCCGCCCCCACGCCACGGTTACGCCAACTCCCGCGCGCCGCCGCCCTGTCGCCCACCCCGCACCGCCGCGCCGCCGCCCGTTACGGAAAACGTAAGCGGAGTGTGCGGGGCGGTGTGACGGGCTGGGGACAAGGGCGGATAACGGGTTGTCGGGGCATGCTCGGGTGGCTACCTGGCCACCACAGAGCCGCACTCGACCACGCTCCGGGCCACACTCGACCGTACTCGGCCGCGCTCCGTCGGGACGAGGCCGCGTGGCCGACCGGTACCGAGACGGTGGGCCAGTCGCGCCCCGGCCGGGTCGGAGGGGATGCCCGGTCCGAGGGGATGCCCCGGAGCGGGGGATGCTCCGGGGCCTGCGTCATCCGACGGAGCGGGTGCGCCGGCACCGAGGGCGGGTTCCGGGGCAGCCTCTCCGACCCCCGCCCCGGGAAGCACACCTACAGCAGGCCGTCCCACATCTGTTCCAGCAGCACCGACCACCACGTCTCCGGCGACCCCAGCGCCGGCGGGTCCAACGCCACCAGCTGCGCCTGGAAGTCCACCGTCCACCGGCCGGCCTGCTCGGGCGTCAACCCGAACCGCAGGCGCCACATCCGCCCCAGCATCGCCAGGCACCGCACGAACTCCGGCAGCCCGGTGTTCACGAACTGCGGCGCAACGGGCTGCCCGCCGGGCCCCGCCTCCAACGGGACGGCGACGATGTTCGCGGTCCCGTACTGGACGCACAGCTGACGGCCGAAGTCGTTGCCCATGACCAGGTACGAGCCCGCGTCCGCCGCCGGCTGAACCATCCGCTCCGCCGCCAGCTCCGCCAGCGTCGGCACCGGACGCCCCGGCTGCGCCTGCGCCCAGAAGAACGGCCCGAAGTCGACCGGCAGCCCGGCCCACACCAGCGTCTGCGCGACGACGTCCGGCACGCCCTGCCGGGAGACCGCCCGCTGGTCGAAGCGGAAGATCGCCTGCGGCCCGAACGACTGCTCCAGCTCGTGCCCGATCGCCTGCGGCGGCACCGGAGGCACCGGCTGCACCTGGGAGGGGTGCGGCAGCGGCGCCCGCACCGGCGCGGGCCGCGCCGGCCCGTCGGCGACCTGGTGCAACTCGCCCTGATGCTCGATCAGATGACGCACGCCCTGCTGCCGCGAGGCGTGGTCCTTGCCGTACGCGGCGGTGTGGCTGATCCGCACCTGCGGCCAGGTCTCCCGGACCATCCGCGCACAGTAGCCACCGGGCAGATCGCAGCACTCCAACTCGGTGTGCAGCTCCACGACCTGCTGCGGCGGCACGTTCATCGCCCGCAGCTCGTGCAGCAGCTGCCACTCCGGGTGCGGCGTACCCGGCGCCGAGCGGCGCACGATCTTCTGCTCGCTGCCGTCCGGCGCGCGGTAGCTCAGTACGGCCATGTAGCCGGGGCCGACGGTCGGCTGGCCACTGGGCGCCTGCGGATAGCCGTACGCACCGGGGGCAGCGCCGGCACCCTGCGCCCCGGCACCCGGACCGCCGGCCCCCGGCCCACCGGGACCAGGCCCACCGGGGCCGGGCAGACCAGGCCCAGGGACACCGGGCGGACCCGACTGCGGACCGGGCTGCGGGCCAGGCTGCGGGCCGGGCTGCGCCGGCGGAGCCATCGGCGGGCCCGGCGGCACCCCGGGACCGGCCGCCGGCGGCGTGCCGGGACCGCCCGGGCCCGCTCCCTGCGGCCCGCCCGGGCCACCGGACAGCGCGGGGCCGGACGCGAGCATCGTGGCCGCGGCGTGCACACCGCCACCGGCCCCCGAACCGTTCGGCGGCGCGGGCACCGGCGGAGGCGGCGGGGGCGGACCACCCTGGCCGCCCTGACCACCCGCCGCCATACCGGCGCGACCCGACGCCCCCTGAGGACCGCCCTGAGGTCCGCCCTGGGGGCCGGCCCCGCCGAGCGGCCCGGGGGGCGGCGGCGGAGGCATACCGGGGCCACCGGGTCCACCCGTGGCACCGCCCGGGCCGGGCACCGGGGCCTGTAGGGACGCACCGTCCGCGAGCATCGTCGCGGCGGCGTGCACCCCACCCCCGGTCCCGGAACCGGCCGCGCCACCACCGGAAGCGGCCGCACCGGAACCATCGGTGCCGGAAACGTCGGTACCGGAAACGTCGGAACCCTCGGCAGCGGAACCCTCGGTACCGGCCGCCCCACCGGCCCCGCCCCCGTTGGCGGGCCCCCCGTCGGGGCCCTTGCCGGGGCCGGTACCGGGACCGTCCATCGCGCTCAAGTCCAGGTCGGAAGCGTCCAGTTGGGACACCAGTTGAGTCCGCACGTAACCGCCGGCCGGCTTACCGCCCGCCTCCGGGCCCGGCCGTCCGCCGTCCGGTCCGGGGCCGGGAATCCCGGGCACTCCCGGGGGCGGCGTCGGACCGCCGGCGTGACCGGGCAGCGCCGAACCGTCGGCCGGCATCGGGGGCGCGGCATGCGCACCCCCACCAAGGCCGCCCTGGGACGGCGGCAGCGGCGGCATCGCCTCGGGCGGCGGCGGTACGTCGGCGACCGGCGCCCCCACCGGCGGCGGCAGGTCGCGCAGGTCGGCCGGCGCGGTGGACGGCGTGGACGGCACGGGCGGAGGCTGCGGCACACCAGGCGGCGCGGGCGGCATCGGCGCCGCCGGGGGCAGCCCGCCGGAAGCGCCCGCACCCGAGCGCCCGGGCGCCGCACCGTCCGGCGCGGGCGGCATCGGCGGCGTCGCGGACGGGTCCGCCCTACGCGGCAACTGGTCGCCGCGGCGCAGCAGTTCGGTCTTGGCGTCGGGGCGCACCCGCGGCTGGGACGGGACGTCCTCGTCGTCGGCACCGGCGAGCGGCGGCGCGAACACGGTCTGCGGCGGCGCCACCGAAAGGTCCTCGCCGTGCCCGCCCGCGGTGGTGTCCGCGGCGGCCCACGGCGTGTCATCCGCGGAAGCAGAGGACGACGAGGCAGGAGAGGGCGACGGGGAAGGCGAGGGAGAAGTGGGGGCGGGCGTGGGCGTGGGGTGGGCCGCATCCGGCTCCGCGTTCACGCTGACATCGGCCCAGGCATCCGCCGACGCGGGCCCGGGGACGACACCCTCGGCGCCCGCAGCACCCGCGGCCTCCTCAGTCGAGGCCGGAATCGGTTCGGCCCCGGCCGGCGACTCCGGACCCGCGGCAGCCCCGGACGCCTCACCCTCCGCAGCGCCCCCCGACGCCCCACCGTCCCCAGAACCGGAAGCGGCCCCACCAGCCGAACCGGAAGCGGCCCCACCAGCCGAACCGGAAGCAGAACCGGCCCCCGAACCGGAAGCCGCACCGGCCCCTGCGCCGACGCCGGCCCCGCCGTCCTTCCGCCCCCCGATCCCTATCGCGTCCGCCGCTTCCTGCAACCACTCCGGCGGCGTCAGCAGGAACGACGTGGCCTCCAGGTCGATCCGCTGCGGCGACTCCGCCGCCGCATGACCGCCGTCCGCCGGCGCGCTGTACTCCTCCTCGTAACGGCGGATCACCTCGCCCACCGGCAGCCCCGGCCACAGCGTGGTCTCCCCGCTGTCCCGCGCGATCACCAGCCGGCTCCGGCTGCCCTCGCCGGCCGGGCCGCCCTCGCGGTCCTCCGCCCAGGCCACGAAGCCCAACGCGAACTCCCGGACCCGCACCTCACGTTGGAGCTCGGCCGGCACCTCGCCGTTCACCCACCGCTCCGCGCGCTCCTGCGCCTGCGCGAACGTCACCACCGCAATCAGCCCCCCACCGGCACGGCCTGCGCGAAGCCGCCGTCCACCATCAGGTTCGCCACCGTCTCCAGCTCCGGCGGATTGCCCGCCAGCCGCAGGAGGAAGTCATCGAAATCCGCACCGCACGGCAACATCAGCCGCTCCACCCGCTCCTGCACCGACCACCCGTCCTGATCGCGGGCGTCGTCGTACGGGCAGAACCACACCGAGCCCACCGCCTCGCCGCGCACCTTCACCGCGACCACCCCGCCCTGCACGAACACCACGCCCAGGTAGTCCTTGGTGAAGTGGTCGCGCAGGCACTTGTTCACATAGACGAGGTCGTTCATCGCGGCGTCGTCGCGCACCGTGAAGAACGGCTGGTCGACCAGGAGCCCCAGCTCCGCGTCGAGCGCCGCCCCCACCGGCGCGCAGCCGCCCGCCGCCTTCAGGAACGACCGGTACGCGCCCGGCAGCCGGTAGCCCAGCGCCTCCTCGGCCTCCACCAGTTGCTCCTCGCCCACCGCCAACTCCCGCCGCGGCAGCCCGAAGTGCACCGGACGCGTCTCCTGCAACGGCCGCGTCCCGCGCTTGTCGTGCGCCACCGCGGCCGTCGCCAGCCCCGCGTGGTGCCGCAGCAGCGCCTTCACCTCGACCGGCACCAGCTCCATCCGCCGGGTCCCCGCCACGTGGTGCCAGGTCCACCCGTGCGGCGTCGCCACCGCCGGCACATCTATCCAGAGCTCGTGGCCCTGCGCGTGCAGCGCCGCGTTCGCCGACACGAAATCCGTCAACCGCAGCTCGTCGACGCCGAAGCCCTCCGGCGGCTCGGCAATCTCCGCCGCCGCCCGCGCGTACGGCGAGAAGTCCGGGAAGCCGTTCCCGTCCATCCGCACGCCCGCCGGATACCGCGCGGCCCGCACCGGATCCGGGAAATGCACGACCTGCCCGGCATAGGCCGAGTTCGGTGGCACGGGACGTCCTCCGGCCTGGAGACCGGGGTGTGACCCCAGCCCTTGCCGACCTGTCGTCATCGCGGTTGCCCCCTGGCTAAAGCTGGCTTTGGAGCACAGCCTATGCGGTGCCGCAACACCGCCCGCCCGTCACCCGACCCCCACCCCTCAACGCCACCGCTATGCGGCGACTCCTCCCGTCTCGTCGCCCGGCCACCACGCTCAACGCCACCGCTATACGGCGACGTCTTCCGTCTCGTGACCGGACGACCGACACCGCCACCCGACACCCCCGCTCGACGACGCCGCCACGCGAGCGCACGGCTCTCCGCACCCCCTCTCGCACCCCTCCCGCACCACACGTCAGCCCCGCGACACCCCCGCGTCACCCGCTTCGCCCGCCACCCCGCACGCCACCCTGCCGCACCCCGCCGACCAGCCCCGTTACCGGACACCCGACGAACCGTCACGCCCCAGTGACATCCCTGACAGCGTGCCCGACTACCGCAACACCCAGCACATTTGGCAATCTGACCTCCGCAACCGGGGGGATTGCAGGGAGGGAAGCACCACCATGAGCACGACCGCACACCACACGACCACCACCGGCGACCCCCGCATCGGCTGGAGCGGCACCGCCGACACCGACCGCGCCCCCGGCCTCCGCCAGCGGCGCGACGGCATCCTCCCCACCATCGGCGCCGCCTTGTCAGTACGCGGACACACTCTCACCTGTACCGCGAGCAAAGCCGAGCAGCCCCCCGCCCTCCACCCCCTCGTCCAGGACTTCCTGGACACCCTCACCACCGCACAGCGCGACCGCTTCACCGGCCGCTGCCCCGAAGCCGTCCTGCTCTCCCGCCACCTCACCGCCGTCGAGGCCAACCGCGGCAAACGCGCCTCCCGCAAACCCCTCACCAACGGCGAAGCCCGCCGCTCCCTGAAACACTCCAAGATCACCGCGCGCCACATCCGCGAGGACGGCGACCCCCAGCACGGCAGCTACGCACCCCCCTGCCGCTCCTGCGACGCACTCCTCGCCCACTTCGGCGTCATGCCCATCGGGGCGACGACGCCCCAAGGGAGCTGACCACCACCATGACGCCCACCCCCCGCACCCCCGCCCACGACGGCCCCGGCTCCACCCGCTTCCCCGCCGCCGTCGACATCGCCCTCCAGGACGCCGGCTGGGAAGCCGGCCGCTGGGACATAAAGCAGGCCGAGAGCTGGGCCGACACCCTCCGCGCCCACGCCTCCCCCGCCGGCCACCGCCACACGGTCTTCCCGGCCGCCGTCGAGGCCTGGGCCGAGTTCGGCGGCCTGCACATCACCGGTCCGGGGCCCGGCCGCCACATCGCGCCCACCCCGTTCGTCATCGACCCGCTCCTCGGCCTCCACCACGCCCGCACCCTCGGCGACCTCGGCCGCGCCCTCGGCACCGACGTCGCCCCGCTCGGCCAGGAGCAACTCCCCGACACCAAGGCCACCCGCGGCACCACCTACCCGCAGGCCACCCTCGCCATCGACGCCGAAGGCCGGGTCTACAGCCTCGACCACACCGGCGACTGGTACCTCGGCGCCGACCTCGACCAGGCCCTGGGCACCCTCATCCTGGGCACCCGCCCGGGCCGCCTCACCGTCTCCACCGACTGACCGACGCCGCCCCGGGCCCGGCCCGGCCGGGCCCGTCCCCGGAGCGGGCCGGCCCCGCCCTCAGGCAGCCGACTCCACCGGCGCCGGCACCACCGCCGACACCCGGAAGCCCCCCGCCTCCGTCGGCCCGGACACGAACACCCCGCCCAGCGCCGTCACCCGCTCCCGCATCCCCACCAGGCCGTTCCCGCCGCTCGGCAGACCGGCATCGGTCGCCCCGCGCTCCGACGGCCCGTTCTCCACCTGCACCGCCACCTCACCGGCCCGATGCGCCAACCGCACCCGCGCCCGCGCACCCGGCGCGTGCTTGTGCACGTTCGTCAACGCCTCCTGCACCACCCGGTACACGGTCTGCTCCACCCGCGCCGCATACCGCGCCCCGTCGTCGCCCGCCGCGGCCGCCTCCTCCCCCGCGTCCCGCCCGTCGCCGTCGCCCAGCACCGAGAACTCCACCGCCATCCCGGCCGCCCGGGACAGCTCCACCAACTCCCCCAACTCCGCCAGCCGCGGACCCTCCCCCTCCGGCTCCGCGCCACCGGCCGACGCACCGTGCGCCGCCCCGTCCGACGCCACCCCCTCCGCGGCACCGCCGGCGGCCTTCCGCGACACCCGCGACGCCACCGCAGCCAACCGCTCCGGCTCGTCCGAACCCGCCGGCCCCCGCGCCGCCGCGCCCTCCGCCGTCCGCAGCACCCCCAACATCTCCCGCAGCTCCGTCAGCGCCTGCCGCCCCATGTCCCCCACCAGGGCGGCGTTCCGCGACGCCTTCTCCGGATCCTTCAGCGCCACCGCCTGCAGCGCCGCCGCGTGCACCACCATCAGGCTCACCCGGTGCGCGACCACGTCGTGCATCTCCCGCGCGATCCGCGTCCGCTCCTCGTTACGGGCCCACTCCGCCCGCTCCTCGGCCCGATCCGCCAGCAGCGACAGCTCCCGCTCCAGGCCGTCCGCCCGCTCCCGCAAGCTCTCCACCAACCGCCGCCGGGCACCGACATACAACCCCCACAGCACCGGCGGAGCCGTCAGCACCAACCCCACCGCCAGCGCCATCAACGTCACGAACCACACCGGCAGATGGAACTCCGGCTGCGCCGTCACGTCCTGCCGCATGGTGAGGAACGTGGTCACCAGCGTGCCGACCACCGTCATCCCCGCCAGCAGCCCGATGATCCGCCGCGGCACATCCGACGCCGCCAGCGTGTAGAGCCCCACCATGCTCAGCAGCACGCCCATCTGCGCGGGCATCACGGCGATCGACACCAGCACCACGACGACCGGCCACCGCCGACGCACCAACAGCACCGGCCCGACCACGAAACCGAGCAGCATCCCCGCCGCCACCGGCACCCCGGTCGAGTGCGCGAACGGAATCCCCTCCGCCATGCACTCCACCATGGACACCACCGCGAGCAGCACATCCAGCACCGCGCTGCGACGCCGCGCCCACCACCAGGGACCGCCCCCCGGCCGCCCTCTCGCTGCCACGCTCCCACTTGCCCCCGTTGCGGTCATACCGACCAGCGTACGGGCGCCGGCCCCCCGCTCCAGGGCCACACCTCGGCAGGTTTCCGGCCCGAAACCCACCACTACGGATAGTTATCGCTCGAACTGCTGAATCGCTCGCATTTTCGCCCCCTCTGCACATCCACCCCCGCCAGCCTGTCCCCATGCCGCACGCACCCCGCCCCCACCCCGACTACGAGTCCCTGCGCCCCCAGGCCGTCGCCCTCCGCCGCGCCGGCCTCAGCCGCCGCCAGATCCGCGACCGGCTGCACATCCACAACAACGACCTCCTGAACCGCCTCCTGGAAGGCGTGCCGGTCCCGAAGTGGACCGAGCGCCCCAATGCCAAGGACCACCTGCGAGCCAGGGCCCGCGAGCTCCGCGCACAGGGCATGACCTACGACCAGATCCAGCTCGAACTGGGCTGCTCGAAGAGCTCGATCTCCCTGTGGGTGCGGGACCTGCCGAAGCCGGAACGCCGGCCCCCCTCGGAGCAGGCCCGCATCGCCGGCCGCAAGCGCTGGGACCACGAACTGGCCGTGCGGGACGAGGAGCGCCGGCAGACCAAGGACTCGGCGGCGGCCGAGATCGGCGCCCTGTCGGACCGGGAGCTCCTCCTCGTCGGAGCGGCCCTCTACTGGGCCGAGGGCACGAAGGACAAGCCGCACGCCCGGCGGGAGAACATCGCCTTCGTCAACAGCGACCCGGACGTGATCCAGGTCTTCCTGGCCTGGCTGCGGATGCTCGGCGTCGAGCCGGAACGTCTGCGCTACCGCGTGATGATTCACGTCACTGCGGACGTGGACGCCGCCGAGCGCCACTGGGCCGATCTCGTCGGGATCGACGTCTCCGCGCTGCAGAAAACCACGATCAAGAAACACAACCCGAAGACCGTCCGCAAGAACACCGGAGAGGGCTATTACGGCTGCCTGGTGATCCGCGTCCTGCAAAGCGCTGACCTATACCGTCGCATCGAAGGCTGGTGGTACGGCATAGTGTTGGGTGCCAAGCGGGCAGCCTGACGGAATGTCCGGTTTAAGCCGCTTCTTATTCCCCTGTGGTGTAATTGGCAACACGGGTCACTTTGGATGATTTATTCCAGGTTCGAGTCCTGGCAGGGGAGCACAGTCGCCACAGCTCACACTCCGGGTCCTGACCACACGGTCAGGACCCGCGCTCGTTTCCCCCGCCATACGCCCCGGTATCCTTCGGATGTCCACCACCCGAAGAAGCCAAGAAGCCGAAGGGCATCCCGTGAGCGCCAACCGCCCGGCCGCCGTCGTCGTTCTCGCAGCGGGTGAGGGAACCCGCATGAAGTCGACGACCCCCAAGGTCCTGCACGCGATCTGCGGCCGCTCCCTCGTCGGCCACGTCGTCGCCGCCTCCCGTGAGCTGGACCCCGAGCACCTCGTCGTGGTCGTCGGCCACGCCCGCGAGCAGGTGCGGGAGCACCTCGCCGCGATCGACCCCGCCACCCGCACCGCCGTGCAGCACGAGCAGAAGGGCACCGGCCACGCCGTCCGCACGGCGCTGGAGGAGCTCAGCGGCGACGGCGTCACGCTGGACGGCACGGTCGTCGTGGTGTGCGGGGACACCCCGCTGCTGACCGGCGAGACGCTGCGGAAGCTGAGCGAGACGCACGCGGCGGACAAGAACGCCGTGACCGTGCTGTCGGCCGAGGTGCCGGACGCCACGGGCTACGGCCGGATCGTGCGGGACGAGACGTCCGGCGCGGTGACCGAGATCGTCGAGCACAAGGACGCGAGCGCGGCGCAGCGGGCGATCCGGGAGATCAACTCCGGGGTGTTCGCGTTCGACGCGCGGCTGCTGGTGGACGCGCTGGGCAAGGTGCGCACCGACAACAGCCAGGGTGAGGAGTACCTCACGGACGTGCTGGGGATCCTGCGGTCGGCCGGGCACCGGGTGGGTGCCGCGGTGGCGGCGGACCACCGGGAGATCCTGGGGATCAACAACCGGGTGCAGCTCGCGGAGGCCCGTCGGCTGCTGAACGCGCGGCTGCTGGAGCGCGCGATGCTGGCCGGTGTGACGGTGGTCGACCCGGCGTCGACGTGGGTGGACGTGACGGTGACGTTCGAGCAGGACGCGACGGTCCAGCCGGGGACGCAGCTGCTGGGGTCGACGCACGTCGGCTCGGGTGCCGAGGTCGGGCCGCAGTCGCGGCTGACGGACACCCGCGTGGGCGCGGGGGCGTCGGTGTCGTTCACGGTGGCGGACCGTGCGGAGGTCGGGTCGGAGGCGTCGGTGGGTCCGTACGCGTATCTGCGTCCGGGGACGGTCTTGGGCGTGAAGGCGAAGGCCGGGACGTTCGTCGAGATGAAGAACGCGGCGATCGGCGAGGGCACGAAGGTGCCGCACCTGTCGTACGTCGGTGACGCGACGATCGGTGAGTACACCAACATCGGCGCGGCCAGCGTGTTCGTGAACTACGACGGTGAGGCCAAGCACCACACGACGGTCGGATCGCACTGCAAGACGGGCTCGGACAACATGTTCGTGGCGCCCGTGACGATCGGGGATGGCGCGTACACCGCGGCCGGTTCGGTCATTACCAAGGACGTGCCCCCGGGTTCGCTGGCGGTCGCGCGCGGCCAGCAGCGGAACATCGAGGGTTGGGTCGCGCGCAAGCGGCCCGGGAGCGCCGCCGCGCAGGCCGCTTCGTCCGCTCGCCAGGAGTCGGGTCAGGGTGTTGATCCGTCGTCCGACGGTGAGCGGTGACTGTGCCGAACCGGGTACGCCGTGCGGGGCGTACCGTGATGAGCGCACGCAAACTGTGATGCAAGGAGATTTGCTGTGACCGGGATCAAGACGACCGGCGAGAAGAAGCTGATGCTCTTCTCCGGCCGCGCCCACCCCGAGCTTGCTGAGGAGGTCGCGCACCAGCTGGGTGTGGGCCTGGTCCCGACGAAGGCCTTCGATTTCGCCAACGGTGAGATCTATGTCCGCTATCAGGAGTCGGCGCGTGGCGCGGACTGCTTCCTGATCCAGAGCCACACGGCTCCGATCAACAAGTGGATCATGGAGCAGCTGATCATGATCGATGCGCTGAAGCGGGCCTCGGCCCGGAGCATCACCGTGGTCGTGCCGTTCTACGGGTACGCGCGCCAGGACAAGAAGCACCGTGGGCGCGAGCCGATCTCGGCGCGGCTGATCGCGGATCTGATGAAGACGGCGGGCGCGGACCGCATCGTCACGGTGGATCTGCACACGGACCAGATCATGGGCTTCTTCGACGGCCCGGTGGACCACCTGTTCGCGCTGCCGGTGCTGGCGGACTACGTGGGCGCGAAGGTGGACCGTTCGAAGCTGACGGTGGTGTCGCCGGACGCGGGCCGGGTGCGGGTGGCGGACCGGTGGTGCGACCGTCTGGGTGCGCCGCTGGCGATCGTCCACAAGCGGCGCGACAAGGACGTGGCGAACCAGGTCACCGTCCACGAGGTCGTCGGTGACGTCAAGGGCCGGGTGTGCGTCCTGGTCGACGACATGATCGACACCGGTGGCACGATCTGCGCGGCGGCCGACGCGCTGTTCGCCAACGGTGCGGCGGACGTGATCGTGACGGCGACGCACGGTGTGCTGTCGGGTCCGGCCGCGGACCGGCTGAAGAACTCGAAGGTCAGCGAGTTCGTGTTCACCAACACGCTGCCGACGCCTTCGGAGCTGGAGCTGGACAAGATCACGGTGCTGTCGATGGCGCCGACGGTCGCGCGGGCGATCCGTGAGGTGTTCGAGGACGGCTCGGTGACGAGCCTGTTCGACGAGCAGTGAGCCGGCGGTCGGCGTCGGCCGGCTAGATCGACTTTGGGGCGGCCTTCCTGGCCGGGTAGACTCGTGGAGTTGCTCGGCGAGGGAGGCCGCCCCTTTGTGGTGGTTGTCCGTTATCGACGCGCTCTTCGTAGCAGGTCTGTCGTGGGCCGGGTAACGCCCCGCAGATGTTCTGAGATACGAGGAGTGCTGTCATGGCCGAGATCAAGCTCGCCGCCCAGGCCCGTAACGACTTCGGTAAGGGTGCGGCCCGTCGCCTGCGCCGCGAGGAGAAGGTTCCGGCGGTCATCTACGGCCACGGCGCGGAGCCGAAGCACGTGGCGCTCGACAGCCACGCGCTGATGATGGCCCTGAAGACCCCGAACGCGCTGATCCGCCTGGAGCTGGACGGCGACAGCGAGCTGGTGATCCCGAAGGCCGTGCAGCGTGAGGCGATCCGTCGCTTCCTGGTGCACGTGGACTTCCTCTCCGTGAAGAAGGGCGAGAAGGTCGCCGTCGAGCTGCCGATCCAGACCGAGGGCGAGCTGGCGCCGGGCGGCAACCTGCTCGAGCACCTGCTGAACACCCTGCCGGTCGAGGCCGAGGCCACCCACATCCCGGAGGCCGTGACCATCTCGATCGCGGGCCTGGACGCCGGTCACACCGTGCTGGCCAAGGACATCGAGCTGCCGGCCGGCGCGTCGCTGACCGTCGACGGCGACACCCCGGTGCTGCAGGTCGTCGCCGCGCAGGCGGAGGCCCCGGCCGAGGAGGCCGCCGAGGGTGAGGGCGCCGAGGGCTGAGTCCTCGCGCGGTAGTTTTCTTCCCAACCGCTGTCGCGGTGCCGGACGGCGCCGGGGCGGCGGTTGGGTCGTTTTTGAGGAGACGTGAACATGACCGATGCGGCGAGCCCCTGGCTCATCGTGGGGCTCGGCAACCCGGGCCCGGAGTACGCCGGCAACCGCCACAACGTGGGCTTCATGGTGGCGGATCTGCTGGCGGAGCGGATGGGGGGCCGCTTCAAGGCGCACAAGGCGCGGGCCCAGGTGGTGGAGGGGCGGATCGGTCCGCCCGGTCCGTCGGGTCGCCGGGTGGTGGTGGCCAAGCCGTCGTCGTTCATGAACCTGTCGGGCGGGCCGACGACCGCGCTGCGGGACTTCTACAAGGTGCCGGTGGCGAACATCGTGGCGGTGCACGACGAGTTGGACATCGACCACGGCGCACTGCGGTTGAAGCTGGGCGGCGGCGACAACGGGCACAACGGGCTGAAGTCGATCACGAAGTCGCTGGGTGCGGACTACCACCGGGTGCGGTTCGGGATCGGGCGGCCGCCGGGGCGGATGCCGGTGGCGGACTTCGTGCTGAAGGACTTCTCGTCGACCGAGCGCAAGGAGCTGGCGTACTTCGTGGACCGGGCGGCGGACGCCGTGGAGGCGTTGGTCCTGGAGGGCCTGGAGCGGGCGCAGACGACGTACAACTCGTGAGCGGGGCCTGCGTGGCGACGGGCCCGTCCGGAGGGTGCTCCGGGCGGGCCCGTCGTGCTGTGCCGGGTGGGGTCAGCCGGTGTTGCGCAGGCCGGCGGCCACGCCGTTGACGGTCAGGAGCAGGGCCCGGGAGAGCAGCGGGTCGGGTTCCTGGCCGGTGGCGGCGGCGTCGCGCTGGCGCTTGAGGAGGGAGACCTGGAGGTAGGAGATGGGGTCGAGGTAGGCGTCGCGGACGTGGAAGGTCTGCTTCAACACGGGGCTGGCGTCGAGGAGTTCGGCCTCGCCGGTGACGCGGAGGACCTCGGCGACGGTGAGTTCGTGCTCGGCCTTGATGGCGTCGAAGACGTGCTTGAGGTCGTCGGGGACGAGGGTGTCGACGTAGTGCTGGGCGATCCGCAGGTCGGTCTTGGCCAGCGTCATCCCGACGTTGGAGAGGAAGTTGCGGAAGAAGTGCCAGTGCTCGTGCATCTCGTCCAGGACGCTGCCCAGGCCCGCTTCGCGGGCGGCCTTGAGGCCGGTGCCGACGCCGAACCAGCCGGGGACGATCTGGCGGGACTGGGTCCAGCCGAAGACCCAGGGGATGGCGCGGAGGCCGTCGAGGCCGGCGCCGGAGTCGGGGCGGCGGGAGGGGCGGGAGCCGAGGTGGAGGTCGGCGAGCTGGTCGACGGGGGTGGAGGCGAAGAAGTACGCGGGGAGGTCGGGGTCCTCGACGAGGTGGCGGTAGGCGCCGTGGGCGGCCTCGGAGACGGTCTCCATGGCGGCGTCCCAGCGGGCCAGGGCCTCGTCGGACTGGCGGGGGGCGGTGTGCAGGGCGGAGGCCTGGAGGGTGGCCGCGACGGTCAGTTCGAGGTTCTCCCGGGCGAGTGAGGCGACGAGGTACTTGTCGGAGATGACCTCGCCCTGCTCGGTGACCTTGATCTCGCCTTCGAGGGTGCCGTAGGGCTGGGCGAGGATCGCGTCGTGCGAGGGGCCGCCGCCGCGGCCGACGGTGCCGCCGCGGCCGTGGAAGAGGCGCAGGCGGACGCCGTGGCGGTGGGCGACGTCGCGGAGCAGGCGCTGGGCGCGGTGGATCTCCCACTGGCTGGTGGTGATGCCGCCGAACTTGGAGGAGTCGGAGTAGCCGAGCATGACCTCCTGGACGTCGCCGCGGAGGGCGACCAGGCGGCGGTAGGAGGGGTCGGAGAGCATGTCGTCGAGGAGCTGGTCGGCGATCTTCAGCTCGTCGGTGGTCTCCAGCAGCGGGACGATGCCGATCTTGGCCCAGCCGGCGTGCAGGTCGATGAGGCCGGCCTCGCGGGCGAGGACGGCGACGGCGAAGACGTCGTCGGAGCCCTGGCACATGGAGATGATGTAGGACTCGACGACCTCGGGGCCGAAGGTCTTCTTGGCCTGGCGGACGGTGCGCAGGACGCCGAGGGTCTTGGCGCCGGCCTCGTCGAGCGGCGGCGGCGTCGGGGCGAGCGGCCGCCGGGAGCGGAGTTCCTTGGCGAGGAGCTTGCGGCGGTAGTCCCGCGGCATGTCCACATAGCGCCAGGACTCCTCGCCGAGGCGGTCGAAGAGCTGGCCGAGGGCGTGGTGGTGGGCGTCGGCGTGCTCGCGGACGTCCATGGTGGCGAGCTGGAGGCCGAACGCGGAGAGGGTGCGCAGGGTGCGTTCGAGGCGGCCGTCGGCGATCAGGCCGCCGCGGTGGGCGCGCAGCGAGGTCTGGATGAGGGTGAGGTCGTCGAGGAGTTCGCGGGTGCCGAGGTAGTCGCGGCCGGGGACGTGGGGGGTGTCGCCGGCGAGCCGGTCGCGGGTGTTGACGAGCTTCTGGCGGATGCAGGTGGCCTTGAGGCGGTAGGGCTCTTCGCTGTTGAGGCGCTTGTAGCGGGGGCTGATCTCGGGGAGGAGGTCGAGGTCCCGCTGGAGGGAGGCCAGGAGTTCGTCGGTGGCGCCGCAGTTGCGGATGGAGTTGGAGAGGGCGCCGCGGAGTTCGTCGATGTGCTCCAGCGCGTCGGTGATGCCGTGTTCGTGCTGGAGGATCAGGACGTCCCAGGTGACTTGGGGGGTGACGTTGGGGTTGCCGTCGCGGTCGCCGCCGATCCAGGTGCCGAAGGTCAACGGGCGGGTGCCGGCGGGGAGTTCGGCGCCGGCCCGCTCCAGTTCGGCGGCGAGGTCCTCCAGGACGTCGCCGACCGCGCCGCGGCCGAGTTCGTCGAGGTAGTAGATGGCGTTGCGGGCCTCGTCGGTGGGCTCGGGGCGGGCGACGCGGAGTTCGTCGGTCTGCCAGATGAGGTCGATGTTCTCGGCGAGGCGGCGGTCGGTGCGGCGGCGGTCGGCGGGGTCGGTGCGGTCCAGCAGCTCGGCGATCTTGCGGAGCTTGGTGAGGACGGAGCGGCGGGCGGCCTCGGTGGGGTGGGCGGTGAAGACGGGGCGGACGCCGAGGTGGCGGGCGGTGGCCCGCAGGTGCTCGGGGTCGGCGTCCTTGAGCATGTCGGCGGTGCGGGCGAGGATGCCGCCCTCGGCGGCCCGCCGGGCGCGCAGCTCGCGGCCGCGGTGCACCTGCTCGGTGACGTTGGCCAGGTGGAAGTAGGTGGAGAAGGCGCGGACGAGCTTGGCGGCGGTGGCCAGGTCGGTCTCGCCGAGGAGCCGGGCGGCGGCCTCGCCGTCGGTGCGGGTCAGGGCGCGGACCCGCTCGACGAGGTCGAGGAGGTCCTCGCCCTCCTGCCGGACGAGGGTCTCGCCGAGGAGGTCGCCGAGGCGGCGGATGTCGGCGCGCAGGGCGACGTTGTCGCCGGCGGTTCCCTGGGCGGTCGCGGGGGCGGCGGACTCGACGGGGGTGGGGTCAGCACTGCTCACGGATACGGCTCCTTGCAGGGATGGTGCAGTCATTGAGCACGTCTGGGCGGGGTGCGGACCGCGCTGTCCGACGTCCCCAGGATAGGTGTCTCCCGCTTGCCGGGGACCACACCGTCCGCAGGATGGGCATCAGGGCACGGGCGGCCGGGCGGGCCTGTCACGACCTTGCCCGGGACGGTCTCGCTGCCATACTTACGAGACCGTAGGTTACGGTCCCGTAGGCCGTAGCCGTGCCCCCGATCCCCCGACGAGGGACACCCACATGACCGCTGGTCCCAAAGCCGTGGAAGAGTCGCCGATGCCGCTCGATGCGCCTGCCGGTTCCTCTGCCGCCTCCGCCGTGCCGTCCGCGACGCTCGGCGGCGAGCAGCGCAGATCCCTGGAACAGATCACCCTGCTGTTGTTCATCGCCGTGCCGTTCCTGGCCCTGGTCGCCGCCGTGCCGTTGGCCTGGGGCTGGGGTGTGAGCTGGCTGGATCTCGGCCTGATGGTGGCCATGTACTTCATCGGCTGCCACGGCATCACCATCGGCTTCCACCGCCACTTCACGCACGGCGCCTTCAAGGCGAAGCGTCCGCTGCGGATCGCGTTGGCGGTCCTGGGGTCGCTGGCGGTGGAGGGGCCGGTGGTCCGCTGGGTCGCCGACCACCGCAAGCACCACAAGTTCTCCGACGCGGACGGCGATCCGCATTCGCCGTGGCGCTACGGCGAGACCGTCCCGGCCCTGCTGAAGGGCCTGTGGTGGGCGCACATCGGCTGGATGTTCGACGAGGAGCAGACCCCGCAGCACAAGTACGCCCCCGACCTGATCAAGGACCCGATGATCCGTGCGGTCTCCCGCCAGTTCGTGCTGTGGACGACGGTCTCGCTGCTGATCCCGCCGCTGGTCGGCGGACTGGCCACCTGGTCCTGGCAGGGCGCGCTGACCGCGTTCTTCTGGGGCTCCCTGGTGCGGGTGGCGCTGCTCCACCACGTCACGTGGTCGATCAACTCCATCTGCCATGCGGTCGGCAAGCGCCCGTTCAAGTCCCGCGACCGCTCGGGCAACGTCTGGTGGCTGGCGGTGCTCTCCTGCGGTGAGTCCTGGCACAACCTGCACCACGCCGATCCGACCTGCGCCCGGCACGGGGTCATGAAGGGCCAGCTGGACTCCAGCGCCCGGCTGATCCGCTGGTTCGAGCGGGCGGGGTGGGCCTACGACGTGCGGTGGCCGGACGCGGCCCGGATCGACGCCCGCCGCCAGGACGGCGCCCGGGGCGAGGAGAAGGCCCCGCTGGGGGCATGATTGACGGGTGGCGATCGACAGCAGCGCGAACAACGGCAGCAAGGGCAAGTCCTCCGGGTCCTCGGCGTCCCCGTCCTCGGGGGGTCGGCGGGCCCGCCGGGTGCGGATGACCGGCGCGGAGCGCCGTGAGCAGCTGCTGGACATCGGCCGCACGCTGTTCGCCGAGCGCGGCTACGAGGGCACGTCGGTGGAGGAGATCGCGGCGAAGGCCGGGGTCTCCAAGCCGGTGGTCTACGAGCACTTCGGCGGCAAGGAGGGGCTGTACGCGGTGGTCGTGGACCGCGAGATGCGGCAGCTGCTGGACATGGTGACCGGGGCGCTGACCGCCGGTCATCCGCGGGAGCTCCTCGAACAGGCGGCCTTCGCGCTGCTCGACTACATCGAGACCTTCACGGACGGCTTCCGCATCCTGGTCCGGGACTCCCCCGTCGCCCAGTCGACGGGCACGTTCGCGTCGCTGATCAGCGACATCGCCACGCAGGTCGAGGACATCCTGGGGCTGGAGTTCAAGGCCCGCGGCTTCGATCCGAAGCTGGCGCCGCTGTACGCGCAGGCGCTGGTCGGCATGGTGGCGCTGACGGGCCAGTGGTGGGTCGACACCCGTAAGCCGAAGAAGGCGGAGGTGGCGGCGCACCTGGTGAACCTGGCGTGGCACGGGCTGGGGAACCTGGAGCCCAAGCCGCGGCTGATAGGGCACCGCAAGAACTGACGTTCCGCCGTCGCCGGCTTCCCGTGTGCGGCTTCCGGTGCTTGCGCGGGCTGGGGGCTTGCCTTCTCTTCGGTGGGTGGGGGTCGGAGGGGCCGCCCCGGAACCCGTCCTCGGTGCGGGCGCATCCGCTCCGTCGGATGACGCATGCCCCGGATGACGCATGCCCCGGCGTCCGCCCCAGGTCCTGCGGGCGGGCTCCGGGGCATCCCCGCGCCGGGGGCGCCTCCTCCGGCCCGGCCCGGCGCGCGGCCGACCCGCCGTCCCGGTACCGGGCGGCCACGCGGCCCCGCCCCCAGGGGAAGCGCCCGGCCGGTCTACGGGGCAGGCTTCTGGGCCACGGCGAAGATGCGGCGGAACGGGAAGATCGTGCCGTGGCGGCCGGTGGGGTAGGCGCGGCGGAGTGCGTCGCGGTACTGGGCGAGGAAGGCGTCGCGGGCCTCGGGGTCGTCTTCGAGGGCGGTGAGGACGGGGCGGAGGGCCGTGCCCTTGACCCAGTCCAGGACCGGGTCGTCGCCCTGGAGGAGTTGGACGTAGGTGGTCTCCCAGACGTCGGCGGTGCAGCCGAGGTCGGCGAGGCGGGTCAGGTAGTCGGCGGGTTCGAGGATGTGGACGAAGCGGCGGCCGTGGGAGTCGAGGCGGTCGCGCCACTGGGGGGAGTCGCACAGTTCGCCGAGGAGGGCGTGGCTGGGCGAGGTGAAGTTGCCGGGGACCTGGAAGGCGAAGGTGCCGCCGGGGGTGAGGGCGTCGATCCAGCGGGGGAACGAGTCGGGGTGGTGGGGGACCCATTGCAGGGCCGCGTTGGAGACGATCAGGTCGTAGGGCTCTTCGGGGGTCCAGTCGGCGGCGTCGGCGGGGGCGAAGTCGAGGTGGCCGCCGCCGGGGGTGGGGCCGGCGTAGGACTCGGCCTCCTTGAGCATGTCGGGTGAGTTGTCGAAGCCGGTGATGTGGGCGTCCGGCCAGCGGGCGGCGAGTTGGACGGTGACGTTGCCGGGGCCGCAGCCGAGGTCGGCGATGCGGGCGGGGCGGCCGGGGCGGGGGAGCTCCGGTATCCGGGCGAGAAGGTCGTGGAAGGGGCGGGTGCGGTGCCCGGCGTGGTGGAGGTACTGCCGTGGGTCCCACGTTGGCGCGTCGTGCATGTTCGATAACCCCTTTGCTGGTGCAGGGCCGGCACGGTTCGTTGTGGAGCATTCCGACGGGCGTGCGGTCGACTTCCGGCCATCTCGGACGCGTTGCCGACTCGCGCCCACGATGCCCACGGATCCGGGGAAATATATCTTGACGTAGAGATACTTTAGGTCAAGAGACTTAACATCGACAGACCCTTTACACTGATCGCCATGGAGGACGAGGTCGATCGACTGGTCGCAGCATGGCGCCGCGAGCGCCCGGACCTCGACGTGGAGCCGCTTGAGGTGCTCAGCCGCGTCTCCCGGCTGGCCAGACATCTCGACCGGGCCCGGCGCCTCGCGTTCGCCGAGGTGGGCCTGGAGCCCTGGGAGTTCGACGTGCTGACCGCGCTGCGGCGCGCGGGGGCTCCGTATCAGCTCTCCCCCGGCGCACTGCTGACCCAGACGCTGGTCACCTCCGGCACGATGACCAACCGCATCGACCGGCTCGCCAAGAAGGAGCTGGTGGAACGGCTGCCGGATCCCAACGACCGGCGCGGTGTGCTGGTCCGGCTGACCGCCAACGGCCGCGACAAGGCCGATGAATCGCTGGCCGGACTGCTGACGCAGGAGCGCGCCATTCTGGCCGAACTGTCGCGGCAGCAGCGTCAGGAACTGGCCGGTCTGTTGCGGCGGTTGACCGGACCGTTTGACAACGTGCCCGTTTAGGGACCGGGCGGCGGGGCGTCCTCGTAGGGGGCGGGCGGTGTCGTTTCGTGTTCCCCTTGCCGGGGTGCGGCGGGGTGGGCTTGGATCACCGCATGAGCCAGCAGGAGAGCGGGGGGACGGGCTCGGCGCCCGTGGGGCCCTACGGCGGTGGGCGGCGGGGGCGGCGGTTCGTCGGGCGGACGGTGCTGGTGAGCGGGGCCGCCGGTGGTATCGGGGCGGCGACCGCGCACCGGCTGGCGGCCGAGGGGGCCGCGGTACTGCTGCTGGACATCGACGACGAGCGCGGGGAGCGCACCGCGCGGCGGATCCGGGCGGCCGGCGGGCGGGCCTCGTACGCGCACTGCGATGTGGCCGGTGAGGACGACTGGCGGCGGGCGGTGGAGGCGGCGCGGACCCGGTACGGGCCGGTGGACGGGCTGGTCAGCAACGCGTATCTGGCGCATGTGGCGCCGGCCGACCGGACGTCGCCGGTGGAGTGGGACCGGCAGCTGGCGGTGAATCTGACCGGGGCGTTCCTGGGCGTGCGGGCGGCGCTTGCGGACCTGCAGGAGCGCGCGGGCGCGGTGGTGCTGACGTCGTCGGTGCACGCGCTGGTGGGGCTGCCGGGACGGCCGGCGTACGCGGCCTCGAAGGCCGGACTGACGGGGCTGGGGCGGCAGTTGGCGGTGGAGTACGGGCCGCGGGTGCGGGTCAACTGCGTACTGCCGGGGCCGGTGCTGACCGCCGCGTGGGACGGGATCGACGAGGAGCGGCGGCGGGCCAGTGCGGCGGAGACGGCGGCGCGGCGGCTGGGGCGGCCGGAGGAGGTCGCGGCGGCCATCGCGTTCCTGCTGTCCGGTGACGCGTCGTACGTCACCGGGGCGAGTCTGGTCGTGGACGGCGGGTGGAGTGTGTACAAGAACTCCTCGTGAGGCAGACCTCTGGGGGGCGGCGCTCGTCGAGCGGTCGTGGTGGGCGGTGCCCGTGACATGGCGCCGTGGTGTGCCGGGACGGTGGGCGGCGCCGGAATCCCACAGGTGACCAGGGGGTCCGATGGGCATCCGATTCGGCGGCGACTACAACCCCGAGCAGTGGCCGGAGGAGGTGTGGGCCGAGGACCTGGCGCTGATGAAGGCGGCCCACGTCACCATGGTCACGGCGGGGATCTTCTCCTGGGCGAAGGTCGAACCGCGGCCGGGGGAATGGGACTTCGGGTGGTTCGACCGGGTGCTGGACGGGCTGGCGGGCGCCGGGATCGAGGTGTGTCTGGCGACGATGACCGCGTCGCCGCCGCCGTGGCTGACGCACGCCCACCCGGAGGTGCTGCCGCAGGGACCGGACGGGCAGCGGCGCTGGCCCGGGGCGCGGCAGCACTTCTGCCCGTCCAGTCCGGTCTACCGGGCGTACGCGGTGCGGCTGGTGGAGAGGCTGGCGGCCCGGTACGCGGGCCATCCGGCGCTGGCGATGTGGCATGTGGGCAACGAGTACGGATGCCACACCCGGCAGTGCTTCTGCGACGCGTCGGCGGAGGACTTCCGGCGGTGGCTGCGGGAGCGCTACGGGAGCGTGGATGCGCTCAACGGCGCCTGGTCGACGGCGTTCTGGTCGCAGGGCTACGGGGACTTCGCCGAGGTGCTGCCGCCGCGGGCCGCGCCGACCTTCCCCAATCCGGCGCAGCAGCTGGACTATCTGCGGTTCAGCGACCGGGCGCTGCGGGAGTGCTATCTGGCCGAGCGGGAGGTGCTGGACCGGGTGACGCCGGGGGTGCCGGTGACGACGAACCTGATGCCGCAGCACAAGCCGGTGGACGCGTTCGGGTGGGCGCCGCATCTGGACGCGATGGCGTTGGACTTCTACCAGGATCCGCAGGTGGCCGACGATCATGTGCGGGCGGGGTATGTCTTCGATCTGATGCGGTCGGCGCGGGGCGGGCAGCCGTGGCTGCTGGTGGAGCAGGCGGCGGGGGCGGTCAACTGGCGGCCGCGGAACGGGCCGAAGCCGCCCGGGGCGATGCGGCTGTGGAGCTGGCAGGCGGTGGCGCAGGGCGCGGACGCGGTGCTGTTCTTCCAGTGGCGGCAGTCGCGGGGCGGGGCGGAGAAGTTCCACTCGGCGATGCTGCCGCACGCCGGGGCGGACACCCGGATCTTCCGTGAGGTGTGCGAGCTGGGGCGGGAGCTGGCGGCGGTTCCGGGGATCGAGGGGGCGCGGTCGAAGGCGTCGGTGGCGCTGCTGGCGGACTGGCAGAGCTGGTGGGCCTTGGAGCTGGACTCCCGGCCGTCGACGGCGCTGGACCATTCGCGGATCGCGCTGGAGCACTACCGGCCGCTGTTCGAGGCGGGGGTGGCGTGCGATGTGGTGCCGCCGCGGGCGGAGCTGGCGGGGTACCGGATGGTGGTGGTGCCGAACCTGTACCTGCTGACGACCGAGGACGCGGAGCGGCTGGCGGCGTTCGTGCGGGGCGGGGGGCGGCTGGTGGTGTCGTTCTTCTCGGGGATCGTGGACGCCTGCGACCGGGTGCATCCGGGGGCGTATCCGGCGCCGCTGCGGGAGGTGCTGGGGCTGCGGGTGGCGGAGTTCTGGCCGCTGGCGCAGGGGCGGTCGGTGGCGGTCGGGGACGGGGACGGGCCGCCGGCGGGGCGGGCGGACCTGTGGTCGGAGGAGATCGTGCTGGAGGGCGCCCGGGCGGTGGCGCGGTTCGTCGAGGGGGAGTTGGCCGGGGGGCCGGCGGTGACCCGGCACGCGTACGGGCGGGGCGAGGCGTGGTACGTGGGCACGCGGCTGGAACCGGCGCTGCTGCGGGCGCTGTTGGACGAGGTGCGGGCGGCGGCGGGGGTGGCGCCGGTGCTGCCCGGGTTGCCGGCCGGGGTGCAGGCGGCGGTGCGGGAGGGCGCCGGGGGCCGGTATGTGTTCCTGCTCAACCACGGGAGCGGGCCGGTGGAGGTGGAGCTGCCGGAGCCGCTGCGGGACGCGTTGGTGCCCCGGGCGGCGGCGGTGACGCGGGTGGGGCTGGCCGCCCGGGGCGTGGCGGTGCTGACCGGTCCGGGACGGCAGGAGGGCGGTGGGGGCGCCGGGGCGTGATCCGTCCGGGGCGGCGGGGCCGGGTCAGGACAGGGTGACCGGTCCCGCGGTGGCCGGTTCGAGTTCGGCGGGGCCGACGCCGGCGCGGCGGGCCAGGGCGACCGCGGCGAGGGTGGAGTGGACGCCGAGTTTGCCGAGCACGTTCTGCATGTGGGTGCGGACGGTGTGCGGGGAGAGGAAGAGCCGTTCGGCGACGGCCTTGCGGCCCAGTCCGGCGACCATGCAGCGCAGCACCTCGCGCTCGCGCGGGGTCAGCGACTCCACCAGTCGTTCGCTCTCGGTGCGGTGCTTGCGGGCGGCGGTCAGCTCCCGCAGGACGCCGGTCAGCAGGGCCGGCGGCAGATGCGTCTCGTCGCGCAGTACGCCCCGGATGACGGCCAGGAGGCGGGAGAGCGAGGAGTCCTTGGCGACCCAGCCGGAGGCGCCGGCGAGCAGGGCGGCGGCGGCCCGGCGGGGGTCGTCGCGGTCGGCGAGGACGACGGTGCGCAGGTAGGGGTGGCTGGTGCGCAGGCCGGAGACGAGGGCGATGCCGTCGCGTGGGTGGCCGCGGGGCGGGCTCTCGCGGGGTGTGCCGTCGCGGGCGGGCCCCTGGGCCGGTACGGCCAGGAGCGGGGCGGCGAGGTCGGCGTCGGCGAGCAGGACGTCGAAGCGGCGGCCGTCGGTGGCGGCCCGGTCGAGTGTGCGGAGTGCCGCCGGGGCGCTGCCCGCGGCGGCGACGTCCACGTCCACTTCCGCGGCCAGGGCGGCCGCCAGCGATTCGGCGAAGATGCGGTGGTCGTCGACCACCAGGACCCGGATTCGTTGCACGCAAGACCCCCTGTCTCGGTGGACGGACCATAGCGGGCCCGGCACCCGGGTGTGCAGATCGCCTCGGCCGTGCGGCCTGTCGCCGCGGGCCTGGCCACGCGTCCCGGGCGTGGTCCCGCACGGTCTCGCCCCCTGATCGGCGCCGGCCCCCACCGGCGCTGGTGACAGCGTACGGATGGGGTGCGGCGGGGGAAGGTGATTGACGAAATCGGCGGTGGACCGGCGGTGGACCGGCGGTTGCGGGCGCACGCCGGCGGGCGTCGGGGCGTCAGGCGGCGGGCGTCACGTCGTCAGGCGTCACGGCGTCAGGCGGCGGGCGCCGGGGCCGGGGACGGCCGGGAAGATCCGCGGCGGGGTGTGTCCGGCGGTGGCGAACGCGGTGTGCAGGGCCTCGGTGACGGGCCGCGCGGCGTCCTCGTCGACGAGGACGAGGGCGGAGCCGCCGAAGCCGCCGCCGGTCATCCGGGCGCCCAGCGCGCCGGCGGCGCCGGCGGCCTCGACGGCGAGGTCGAGTTCGGGGCAGGAGACCCTGAAGTCGTCGCGGAGGGAGGCGTGGCCGGCGGTGAGGAGGGGGCCGATGGCGCGGGGGCGGCCGGCGTCGAGGTGGGCGACGGTCTGCTCGACGCGGTGGTTCTCGGTGACGACATGGCGGACCAGGGCCCGGAGATCCGGTTCGGGCGGCAACGCGGCCAGGGCCTCGGGCAGATGCGCGTACGGGATGTCGCGCAGGGCGCGCACGCCGAGCGCCCGCGCACCGCGTTCGCATCCGGCGCGCCGCTTCGCGTATGCGCCATCGCCGAGTCGGTGGCGGACGCGGGTGTCGACGACGAGGAGGCGCAGTCTCTGGGCGCCCAAATCGAACGGGACGTGGCGGTGGGTGAGGTCGCGGGTGTCGAGGAAGAGGGCGTGGCCGGCGGTGCAGCAGGCGGCGGCGGTCTGGTCCATGATCCCGCAGGGCACGCCGACGAAGGCGTTCTCGGCGCGCTGGGCCAGGCGGGCCAGTTCGGCGCGGGGCAGGCCGAGGCCGTGCAGGTCGTCCAGGGCGAGGGCGGTGGCGACTTCGAGGGCGGCGGAGGAGGAGAGTCCGGCGCCGAGCGGGACGGTGCTGGTGAAGTGCAGGTCCGCACCGCCGACCGGGTGGCCGGCCTCCCGCATCGCCCAGACGACGCCGGCGGGGTAGGCGGCCCAGCCGGCGTCGGGGGCGGGGCGGAGGTCGTCCAGGTGCAGTGCGACGGTGCCGCCGGGGGCGCCGGCGGAGTGCAGCCGCAGCACCCCGTCGGTGCGGGGCGCGGCGGCGGCGATGGTGGTGTGCGGGAGGGCCAGCGGCATCACGAAGCCGTCGTTGTAGTCGGTGTGTTCACCGATGAGGTTGACGCGGCCGGGGGCCGCCCAGGTGCCATGGGGCTCCGCCCCGTAGACCGCGTGGAAGGCCGCCGCGGAGTGCTGTGCGCCGTGCGCCGGATCTGTCACGCGGGTTCCTTCGTGTGGTGTTCGTGGCGTTCGTGGTGTGCGGGTACGTCGTGCTGCCGGCCGTATCGCCCTGGCGGGCTCGTCCTCACACGCCGGACGGGCCGGGATTGCCGGAGCTGTGGGACCGGGTGAACTCCCAGGCGTCCGCGACGATGTCGGCCAGGTCGGTGCGGGTGGGCTGCCAGCCGAGGCGGTCGGCTGCGGTCCGTGCGGAGGCGACCAGGACGGCGGGGTCGCCGGCCCGGCGCGGGGCGGTGATCTCGGGGATGGGGTGGCCGGTCACCTTGCGGACGGTCTCGATGACCTCGCGGACGGAGAAGCCGTTGCCGTTGCCGAGGTTGCAGATGAGGTGTTCGCCGGGGACGGCGGCGCCGAGGGCGCGGAGGTGGGCGTCGGCGAGGTCGGCGACGTGGATGTAGTCGCGGACGCAGGTGCCGTCGGGGGTGGGGTAGTCGTCGCCGTAGACGGAGATCGCCTCGCGGCGGCCCTGGGCGACCTGGAGGACGAGCGGGATGAGGTGCGACTCGGGGTCGTGGCGCTCGCCGCACCTGCCGTACGCGCCGGCGACGTTGAAGTAGCGCAGCGAGACGGCGGCCAGGCCGTGGGCGGCGGCCTCACCGCTGATCATGTGGTCGACGGCGAGTTTGCTGGCGCCGTAGGGGGAGGTGGGGGCGGTCGGGTCGGTCTCGGTGATCGGGCTGCCCGCCGGTTCGCCGTAGGTGGCGGCGGTGGAGGAGAAGACGAGGGTGCGTACGCCGGCGTCGCGCATGGCGGCCAGCAGGGCCATGCTGCCGCCGACGTTGTTCCGCCAGTACTTCTCGGGCTTGGCGACGGACTCGCCGACCTGGGAGAACGCGGCGAAGTGGAGGACGGCGCGGTAGGAGTCGTCGAGGTGGCGGGCGGCGTCGTGGATGTCGCCCTCGATGAACTCGGCGCCGGCCGGGACGGCGGCGCGGAAGCCGGTGGAGAGGTTGTCGAGGACCGTGACGTGGTGCCCGGCCTCCAGGAGGTGCTGGGTCACCACGCTTCCCACGTAGCCCGCGCCACCGGTCACCAGGTACTTGTTCATGGCTGGGTCGCCACCTCTCGCAGTCGGTCGGCCGCGGCTTCCGGCGGCACGTCGTTGATGAACACGTTCATGCCGGACTCGGAACCCGCGAGGAACTTCAGCTTGCCGGGAGTCCTGCGGATGGTGAAGAGCTCCAGATGGAGGGCGAACTCCTCGCGGTCCGGGGCGTGTACGGGTGCCTGGTGCCAGGCGGAGATGTACGGCGTCGGGTCCGCGTGCGGGCCGAAGATCCGGTCGAACCGGCGCAAGACTTCCAGATAGAGCTGTGGGAACTCTGTGCGCGCCGCGTCGTCGAGGGCGAGCAGGTCGGGTACCCGGCGCTTGGGGTAGAGGTGCACCTCGTAGGGCCAGTGGGCGGCGTACGGGACGAAGGCGGTCCAGTGGTCGCCGTCGAGGACGATGCGGCGGCCGTCGGCGCGTTCGCGGGCGACGACGTCGTCGAAGAGGTTGCGGCCGGTGGCCTCGCGGTGGGCGGCGAGGGAGGCCAGCATCCGCTCGGTGCGGGGGGTGACGAAGGGGTAGGCGTAGATCTGGCCGTGCGGGTGGCCGAGGGTGACGCCGATCTCGGCGCCGCGGTTCTCGAAGCAGAAGACCTGTGCCACGCCGGGGAGTTGGGACAGGGCGGCGGTGCGGTCGGTCCAGGCGTCGAGGACGAGGGCGGCCTGCTCCTCGGTGAGGTCGGCGAACGAGGCGTCGTGGTCGGGGGTGAAGCAGACCACCTCGCAGCGGCCGTGGTCGCCGGCGAGCGAGGGGAAGCGGTTCTCGAAGACGACGACGTCGTAGGAGTCGGCGGGGATCTCGGTCTGCCGGCCGCCCCCCGTACCGAGAGCCTGGGCGCCGCTCCCACGGGAGGGGCACAGCGGGCAGGCGTCGACCGGGGGGTGGTAGGTGCGGCCCTGGCGGTGCGAGGCGATGGCGACGTGGTCGCCGAGGAGCGGGTCGGTGCGGATCTCGGAGGCGGTGGCGACCGGGTCGAGGGGGCGGGGGTCCGCGACGCCGCGGTCGGTGGCGTCGGACGCGTCGTAGTAGATCAGCTCCCGGCCGTCCGCGAGCCGGGTCGTCGTCTTCTTCACCGGGAGCTCCTCACCATGACGGCCACACCGCCCAAACAGAAACAAACACAATGAAGCACAACCCAACAGGCCCGTCAACGCGAGATCACCCACCCCCTTCCCGACGGACAGAGCGGAGATAAGGGGCAAACCCCCGCGGAGCCAGAGGCGTTCGCTCATGATCCAACAACTGAATCAAACAAAACTATTCAGTTTTCGGTCGTGTGTGCGTACGTTTTTGTGCGTTCGCTTCGCGCACGCCATCGCGCACAACGCTGTGCTCCCGAAAAGAGTCCCCGCATGATCACTCTGGCCGAAGGGCTACGACTCCCGACCAACGGGCTCGACTACACGATCCTGGCCCTCTACTTCGTCGTCGTCCTCGGCATCGGATTCGCCGCCCGGCGCAGCGTGCGGACGAGCCTGGACTTCTTCCTCTCCGGGCGGTCGCTGCCCGCCTGGGTCACCGGCCTCGCCTTCGTCGCCGCCAACCTCGGCGCCACCGAGATCCTCGGGATGGCGGCGACCGGCGCGCAGTACGGCGTCGCGGTCGTCCACTGGTACTGGATCGGCGCCATCCCGGCCATGGTCTTCCTCGGCCTGGTCATGATGCCCTTCTACTACGGCTCGAAGGTGCGCTCCGTACCGGAGTTCCTGCTCCAGCGCTTCGACAGGTCGGCGCACCTGCTCAGCTCGGTGCTCTTCGCCTTCGCCGCCGTCCTGATCGCGGGCGTCAACCTCTACGCCCTGTCGATCGTCGTCGAGGCGCTGCTCGGCTGGCCGCAGTGGGTCGCCATCGTCGTCGCCGGGCTCTTCGTCCTCGCCTACATCACCATCGGCGGACTCTCCTCGGCGATCTACAACGAGGTGCTCCAGTTCTTCGTGATCCTCGCCGCGCTGATCCCGCTGGTCGTCCTCGGCCTCAAGCGGGTCGGCGGCTGGGGCGGACTGACCGACTCGCTCACCGCCTCGCACGGCCACAACTTCCTGACCGCCTGGGGCGGTACGGGCATCGGCCAGGCCAACGCGCTGGGCGCCAACTGGCTGACGATCGTCCTCGGCCTGGGCTTCGTGCTCTCCTTCGGCTACTGGACCACCAACTTCGCCGAGGTGCAGCGCGCCCTGTCCGCGAAGAACCTCTCCGCCGCCCGGCGCACCCCGCTCATCGCCGCCTTCCCGAAGATCTTCATCGTCTTCCTGGTGATGATCCCGGGCCTGGTCGCCGCCGTCCTCGTCCCGAAGCTCGGCGCCCCCGGCGGCCTGCAGTACAACGACGCGATCCCCTACCTGATGCAGGAGCTGCTGCCCAACGGCGTGCTGGGCATCGCCGTCACCGGACTGCTCGCCGCCTTCATGGCCGGCATGGCCGCCAACGTCTCGTCCTTCAACACCGTCTTCACGTACGACATCTGGGCCAAGTACGTGAAGCGGGACCGGCCCGACGGCTACTACCTGCGCTTCGGCCGGCTGATCACCGCGATCGGCGTGCTGGCCTCGATCGGCACCGCGTTCATCGCCTCGTCGTTCTCCAACGTCATGGGCTACCTCCAGACCCTGTTCTCCTTCTTCAACGTGCCGATGTTCGTGGTCTTCATCATCGGCATGTTCTGGAAGCGGGCCTCGATGAAGTCCGGTGTCTGGGGCCTGCTCGCCGGCACCACCGCCGCGATGGTCAACTACTTCTGGATCTACAAGCAGGGCGTCATCGCCATCCCCACCGACCAGGGCGCCAACTTCGTCTCCGCGATCGTCGGCTTCGTCGCCGGCGCGGTGGTCATGGTCGCCGTCACGCTCTTCACCGCGCCCAAGCCGGCGGCCGAACTCGCCGGGCTGGTCTGGGGGTCCCCCCGCTCGAACGAAGTCGAGAGTGGGGGAGGAACCACCGCGCCGGGGCCGGCGGAGCCCCCCGCCGCGGGCGACGACGCCTGGTACCGCAAGCCCGCGCTGCTCGGCTGGGGCGCCGTCGCCCTCGCCGCCCTGTGCTACCTGCCCTACTCGCTCTGACCGGAGACCCGCCATGTCCGAACTGCAAGACGAAGTCAGCGAGTTGGAGCGCAGGTCGGCCACCGCCGCCCGGCTCTTCGACATCCGCCTGATCATCGGCGGCCTGTTCGCCGTCTACGGCGTGCTCGTCACCGCCGCCGGGCTCACCGCCTCCGCCGCGGACCTGAAGAAGGCCCAGGACATCAACATCAACCTGTGGACGGGCCTGGGCATGCTCGCCCTCGGGGTGTCCTTCCTGGTGTGGCTGAAGCTGCGGCCCACCGTCCCGCCGCCCGCGGCGGACCTCCCCGGCGGTCAGGACGCGGAGCACGGCGAGGCCGGCTGACCCCGCTGGACGCGCTCCAGCAGGCCGGTGCGGGCGGCCAGTGCGGCCGCCTCCAGCCGGGAGCCCACCTCCAGCTTCATCAGCACCCGCTGCACATGGGTGCGGGCGGTGCTCGGCGCGATGTCCATACCCACCGCGATCACCCGGGTGTCCTCGCCCTCGGCGACCCGGACCAGCACCTCCACCTCGCGGGGAGTGAGCAGCGACAGCAGCCGCGCCCCCTCGTCGTCGGGCTGCGCGGCGGGGTGCAGCAGCTCCTCGAACGCCTGCTGGAGCAGTTGCGGGGCGACCGCCGCCTCGCCCGCCCGCGCCTTGATCATGGCCCGCTCGACGCCCTCGATGCGCTCGTCGTTGCGGACGTAGCCGGAGGCGCCGGCGGCGAAGGCGGCGGCGATCCCGCGCGGGCTGGGCACCGGCCCGAGCACCACCACCGCGACCTGCGGCCGCTCCTTCTTGATCCGGACGACCGGTTCGAACGCGCCCGGCTCGGCGGGCCCGGCGGTGCCCAGCAGGCAGACCTCCGGGGCCCGGCTCACCACCAGGTCCGCGGCCCCGGCGCTGGGCGCGGCGGCCGCCAGGACCCGGTGCCCGCGCAGTTTCAGGGCCGAGGCGAGGGCCTCGGCGAGCAGGCGGTGATCGTCGACCACCATGAGCCGCACGCCCATCGAGCGAACCCCCTCAACTCCCCGACGTGGCTGGGTGTTCCCGGGAAGTTACACGCTCGGCTGCCGATCCGCGCCCCCTAGGCTGGAGAAGACCACCGGAACGCGGGAATCCAGACCTATCGGGGCCGATTGCCACCCCTGCGCGGCGACTCCACGAGGGGCGGGGAGGGTTACGCGTCCTCCGCGAGCTCCAGCCAGCGCATCTCCAACTCCTCGCGCTGCCCGCCCAGTTCCCGGAGCTCCGCGTCCAGCCCGGCGATCTTCTCGAAGTCGGTGGCGTGCTCGGCCATCTGCGCGTGCAGCTTCGCCTCCTTCTCCCCGATCTTGTCCAGCTGGCGTTCGATCCGCTGAAGCTCCTTCTGCGCCGCGCGATTGACCGCGGCCGGCTTCTTCGGCGCCGCGGCGGCCGGCTGCGCGGGCGCCGGCGTCGCCGCCTCGATCACCTTCTGCCGGCGCTCCAGGTACTCGTCCAGGCCGCGCGGCAGCATCCGCAGCGCCGCGTCCCCCAGGAGCGCGAACACCCGGTCCGTCGTCCGCTCCACGAAGTACCGGTCGTGGCTGATGACGATCATCGAGCCGGGCCAGCCGTCGAGCAGGTCCTCCAGCTGCGTCAGCGTCTCGATGTCGAGGTCGTTGGTCGGCTCGTCCAGGAACAGCACGTTCGGCTCGTCCATCAGCAGCCGCAGGATCTGCAACCGCCGCCGCTCACCGCCGGAGAGGTCGCCGACCGGCGTCCACTGCTTCTCCTTGGTGAAGCCGAACTTCTCGCACAGCTGCCCCGCCGTCATCTCCCGGCCCTTGCCGAGGTCGACCCGGTCGCGCACCTGCTGCACGGCCTCCAGCACCCGCAGCGCCGGATTGAGCTCGGCGACCTCCTGCGAGAGGTACGCCAGCTTGACGGTCTTGCCGACCACGACCTTGCCGGCCGCCGGCTGCTGCTCGCCCCCACTGCGGGCGGCCGCCTCCAGCGTCCGCAGCAGCGAGGTCTTGCCGGCACCGTTGACGCCGACCAGACCGATCCGGTCGCCCGGCCCCAGCTGCCACGTCAGATGCTTGAGCAGCACCTTCGGCCCGGCCTGGACGGTCACGCCCTCCAGCTCGAAGACCGTCTTGCCCAGGCGCGAGCTGGCGAACTTCATCAGCTCGGCGTTGTCGCGCGGCGGCGGCACGTCGGCGATCAGCTCGTTGGCCGCCTCGATGCGGAACCGCGGCTTGCTGGTGCGCGCCGGGGCGCCGCGCCGCAGCCAGGCCAGTTCCTTGCGCATCAGGTTCTGCCGCTTGGCCTCCTCGGACGCGGCGATCCGCTCCCGCTCGGCGCGGGCGAAGACGTAGTCGGAGTAGCCGCCCTCGTACTCATGGACGGCGCCCCGCTGCACGTCCCACATCCGCGTCGCGACCTGGTCGAGGAACCACCGGTCGTGGGTGACGACCACCAGCGCCGAGCGCCGGCCGGCCAGATGCCGGGCCAGCCACGAGATGCCCTCCACGTCGAGGTGGTTGGTCGGCTCGTCCAGCACGATCAGGTCCTGCTCGGCGATCAGCAGCTTCGCCAGCGCGATCCGCCGCCGCTCACCACCGGACAGCGGCCCGATGACGGTGTCCAGCCCCTGCGTGAAGCCCGGCAGGTGCAGATCCCCGAACAGCCCGGTCAGCACATCCCGGATCTTGGCGTTACCGGCCCACTCGTGATCGGCGAGGTCCCCGATCACCTCGTGCCGGATGGTCGCGGCCGGGTCCAGCGAATCGTGCTGGGTCAGCACGCCCAACCGCAGGTCACCGGCGTGCGTGACCCGACCGGTGTCGGCGGACTCCAGCTTGGCCAGGATCCGGATCAGGGTGGTCTTGCCGTCGCCGTTGCGGCCGACGACGCCGATCCGGTCGCCCTCATTGACGCCGAGGGACACACCGTCGAGCAGCGCACGGGTCCCGTACACCTTGTCGACGGCTTCCAGATTGACGAGGTTGGCGGCCATCTCACTCCTGGTCTGTGACTCCCCGGTCCGGGGCTCGGTCGGCCTCCAAGAGTAGTCGCCCGCCCCCGGCGGCCCGCCTGCCCCGTTGCCCGCGGAGCACAGCGGTGCGCCCGCCCGCGAGAACGCCGCCCGACGCCGGCCGCGGCGTCACTCGTTGTGATGACTAGGACGGATCGGGCCGCTACCGTTTACTGGCAGGACGAAGAATCCCGTCCATGGGAGGAATCATGATCGCCGAGTCCCTCGAGCATCACTGGCCGATGCCCCCGCTGGACGGCTACACCGTGGACGACCTGTTCACCCTGCCGGATCTCCCGCCGCACACCCAGTTGATCGACGGGAGCCTGGTCCTCGTGAGTCCGCAGCGGGAATTCCACACGCTGATGCTGTACATCCTGGAGCACGGCCTGCGGACCACCGCCCCGGCCGAGTTCCGCGTGCGGCGGGAGATGACCGTCGTCCTCGACGAACGCAACGGTCCCGAGCCCGATGTGAGCGTGATCCGGGCCGACGCGGTCACCGGGCCGCACAAGACGCGGTATCAGGCCAAGGACGTACCCCTCGTCGTCGAAGTCGTCTCGCCCGAATCAGCGTCCCGCGACCGGACGACCAAACCGCGGAAGTACGCCGCCGCCGGGATCAAGAACTTCTGGCGGGTCGAGGAAAGCGGGGCCAACGGAAAGCCCGTCGTCCACGTCTACGAACTCGACCCGCTCACCGGGACCTACGTGCACACCGGCATGCACCACGACCGGATCACGGTCGACAGCCCCTACCCCATCGACATCGACCTGACCGCCATCGACAAGCTGTAGGCCTCGCCGGTGACGGCCGGCCGCATGGCGTCGCTCACGTCGGTTGCCGGGGTCGTCAGTCGAGGTACTCCATCGTGATCGGGGCGGTGTTGTTCGTCAGGTCCGGGTCCGGGTGCTCCGGATCGGGTTTCACGAAGACCGTGCCCCGCGCGCCCTTGACCCGTTTGTCGATGCGGAACCGCAGCGTGGGGTGGACGTTCAGAGGTGTCGGGCACAGCACCGTCCGGCGCTTCTTCCCGTAGTACTCGCAGAAGGGGTCGTCGCCGCTCTCGCCGTCTCGGTGCCCGATCAGGGTGAGGCCCTCGGGCAGGGTCAGGTACGTGTCCCCGTCGAAGTAGCCGTCCACGTCCATCACGTCCATGGAGATCTCGTCGCCCACCTTGCCCTTGAGGGTGAACCCGTTGACCTGCTGGTCGTACCTCCGAGTGGTGAGGAATGACAGTTCATCCTTGTCGAACGGCTGGAAACGGCTGCTGTCGGTGGGGCGGAACCCGATCGGCGCGCCGGTTCCCCGTGGGGCCGAGGCGGGCAGCAGATCGCCGCTCGGGGTGTTGGGGGCGGGATACAGGGTGGACGTGATCAGGCCGTGGCTTCCGGTCTTGTCGACCACGGCCGTGAAGGGCCGGTCGGTCTCGTACGCCGCTCCGACGGACAGCGGGCCGGGGATCGTGCACACCGCCTTCTTCGGTGCGTCGGCCTGGTCGTAACGGCAGTTGCGGTACTGCCTGCGCAGCGTCGCCTGCCCCTTCACGTCCACCACGATGCTGAGGTCGCTCTCAATGCCGATCTCTCCGTCGTTGCCGAAGGCGGGCCTCAGCTTCAGCTCGGAGCCGGGCTCTATCGGATCGGGCAACGAGCCCCCCGCGCCGCCCCGTGTCGTCAAGTGCGGTGCGCCGTTGACCAGTTGGGTGGTGTGGTGGATGGTGGGGGCGTTGCTGCTGGTCACGGTGATCTTCAAGGACCCGACCGGCCCCTTCGGCACCTGCTTCTTGGGAAGCAGGTGGAGGTGCGCGGCGTAGGCGTACTCGCCCGAGGCGATGTCCTTGACCTTCCCCGTTGTGCTGTCCTTCGGAGTGCAGGTGACGAGGGCACCGGACCACATGCATCCGTCGAGCCGGTCCCCGGGGTCGAGTGACACGGCCACCGCCTTGGCGTCGGACAGGTCGAAGGTGACCTTGATCTTCTCGGCCTGCGTCGGCACCCGGCCCGGGGATGTCCGGTTCGCCTCCAGGGCGACGTAGAACGCCTCGGGTTGCTGGCCCCAGGGCGGCTCCTTGCCCGGTGCGTCGAGCGCCCTGAGGTAGTGGGTGCGCGGCGTGTCCCGGAACGCCAGCCTCACCCCCGGCCGCTCGGGCCGCTCCACGCCGCTGGCGGTCACCACCCCGCCGAGCACCACCAGAAGGGCGGCCGCCCAGGCCGTGGTCGCGCGTCTTCGCCGGGTATCCGCTCTCGAAGCCCTCATGCCGGACCAGACTCGGGCGGCGGGTCGCGCGGTTGCCGGGTGGCGGACACGGTACGGACACGGATCGGGCACGGACCGGACGGCCCGGCGGCGCCGAACGGCCTTTGCGGGACTAGCCGTTGGTGACGACCGTCGCGCCGGGGGCGGGTCCGGCGGTGGTGCGGGCCGTGCGGCAGGTGCCCGAAGCCCGCAGGGCCGCGGCGACCCGGTCGGCCTGCTCGGCGTCGGCCGTCAGGAACGCGGTGGTCGGGCCGGAGCCGGAGACCAGGGCGGCCAGCGCCCCGGCGTCGGTGCCGGCCCGCAGGGTCGCGGTGAGCGAGGGGCGCAGCGAGACCGCGGCGGCCTGGAGGTCGTTGTCCAGGGCCGCGGCCAGGGCGGCCGGGTCGCCGGTGCGCAGCGCCTCCAGGAGGGCCGGGGACGGCTCGGGGTCGGGGATGTCGGCGGTGGTGGCGCCGGTGCCGGAGGCGTCCCGCAGGCGGTCGCACTCCTTGTAGACGGCGGGGGTGGACAGGCCGCCGTCGGCGACCGCGAAGACCCAGTGGAAGGTGCCGCCGACGGACAGCGGCTCCAGGAGCTCGCCGCGGCCGCGGCCGAGGGCCGCGCCGCCGACCAGGCTGAAGGGGACGTCGCTGCCCAACTCGGCGCAGATGGCGAGGAGTTCGTCGTGGGTCGCGCCGGTGCCCCAGAGGGTGTCGCAGGCCAGCAGGGCGCCGGCGGCGTCCGCGCTGCCGCCGGCCATGCCGCCTGCGACGGGGATGTCCTTGGCGATGTGGAGGTGGACGGCGGGGTCCAGGCCGTGGCGGGCGGCGAGCGCGCGGGCCGCGCGGGCCGCGAGGTTGGTGTCGTCCAGCGGGACCTGGTCGGCGTCCGGGCCGGTGCAGGTGAGCGTCAGGGCGTCCGCGGGGGTGGCGGTGACCTCGTCGTACAGGCCGACGGCGAGGAAGACGTTGGCCAGGTCGTGGAAGCCGTCGGGGCGGCGGCCGCCGACCGCCAGCTGGACGTTGACCTTGGCGGGGACGCGGACGGTGACGCCGGGGGCGGCGGGGCGGCTCATCGGGTGGGCTCCTGGTCGCCGGCGTCGGGGGCCGGGGTCTTGTTCTCGGCGATGGCGATGAAGGACTCGACGGCCAGCGACTCGCCGCGGGCCTGGGGCGAGACGCCGGCCGCGACCAGCGCGGCTTCGGCCGCCTGGGCCGAGCCCGCCCAGCCGGCGAGGGCGGCCCGCAGCGTCTTGCGGCGCTGGGCGAAGGCGGCGTCGACGACGGCGAAGACCTCCTCGCGGGAGGCGCGGGAGGGCAGCGGCTCGGCGCGGCGGACGAGGGAGACCAGGCCCGATTCGACGTTGGGGGCGGGCCAGAAGACGTTGCGGCCGATGGCGCCGGCCCGCTTGACCTCGGCGTACCAGTTGGCCTTGACCGACGGGACGCCGTAGACCTTGCTGCCGGGGCCGGCGGCGAGCCGGTCGGCGACCTCGGCCTGGACCATGACCAGGGTGCGCTCGATGGTCGGGAACCGCTCCAGCATGTGGAGGAGGACCGGGACGGCGACGTTGTAGGGGAGGTTGGCGACCAGGGCGGTGGGCGCCGGGCCGGGCAGCTCGGTGACGTGCAGGGCGTCGCGGTGGACGAGGGCGAAGCGGTCGGCGCGCTCGGGCAGGCGGGCCGCGACGGTGGCGGGCAGGGCCGCGGCCAGCACGTCGTCGATCTCGACGGCGGTGACGCGGTCGGCGACCTCCAGCAGGGCCAGGGTCAGCGAACCGAGGCCCGGGCCGACCTCGACGACCACGTCGTCGGGGCGGACGTCGGCGGTCCGCACGATCCGGCGGACGGTGTTGGCGTCGATGACGAAGTTCTGGCCGCGCTGTTTGGTGGGGCGTACGCCCAGCGCTGCCGCCAGTTCCCGGACGTCGGCGGGGCCCAGCAGCGGGCCGGATTCTTCGGTGGTGTTGCGCTCGCTCACCCGTGAAGCTTACGGCCGCATTCGGGCCAGGGGCTCACGCCCCGGGCGACGTAGAGCTTCTTGGCCCGGTAGGTCTGCTCGGCGGCGGGGGCGTCCTGGGGGCGGCCGGTGCCGCCGAGCCGGTGCCAGGTGGCGACGTCGAACTGGTAGAGGCCGCCGTGGGCGCCCGAGGCGTCGACCGCGTCCGGCCGGCCGCCGGCCTCGCACCGGGCGAGCGCGCCCCAGGCCAGGTGGTCGGCGCCGCGCACGGAGGCGGGCGCGGCCGCGGTGCCGATGCGGACGATCCGCGGGCGGGGGTCGCGGACCGTCTCGGCCGCCACCTTCCGGGGGGTGAGGCGGACGCCGTTGACGGTTTCCAGGCGGTAGGTCAGGCGCCGGAGGCCGGGGGCGCCGGGGCGGACGACCTGCTCGGTGCCGCGGGTCAGCCGCGGGTCGGGCCGCTTGACGGTACGGAACGGGACGGGCTCCTCGCGGACCTCGGTGGTGCCGGTGATCCGCAGCACGGAGACGGTCTGGCCCTCGCGCGGGAAGCTGTCCGGCGGCACGGAGAGGGTGTCGTGGCCGTGCAGCGCCAGACCGGACTGGGCGAGGGCCTCGCGGACGGTGGCGGCGGTGGTGCGGACGCGGTGCGCGCGGCCGTCGGCGACGAAGACCACCGTGCGCGCGGTGCGGACCGCCAGTTCCAGGCCGTGCCGGCCGATGGGGTCGGAGCGGGAGGCGGAGAGATAGGCGCCCTCGGCGCGGACGCCGAGCTGGTGCAGTGCCTCCTCGACGGTCCCGGCGGTGGTCCACACCCGGTGGGGGCGCCCGTCGAGGGTGAGCCGGACGGGCCGGCCGCGGCGGAGGACGACCGCGTCGCCGCTGGCGAGGCCGGTGCCGGGGGCGGGTGCGACGAGGTCGTGCGGGCCGACCGCGAGGTGCTGGTCGGCGAGGAGTTCGCCGATGTCGTCGGCGAAGGTGTGCAGGGTGCGGGGGTGGCCGTCGACGCTGAGCCGGACGGCCTTGTCGTGGGCGACGAAGGCGGTGGTGCCGCCGGCGAGGAAGGCGACGACCAGGGCGCGGGGCAGCAGCCGGCGGAGGCGTTCGGCGGGGTCGGCGGTGCGGCGGCGGTGGCGGCGGTGGCCGCCGCGGGCGCGTCCGGCGCGGTGGCCGCTCTGCGAGGGACTCAACGCCCCACCTCCCACGAGTGACACCACGTAATCGGTCAACTGCGGAATGTAGCGGAGTGGGGGCGGTCGGCCCAACTCCCGCCGGTGTGGCGCGAGTCGGGCCGTCGGGGTCAGTAGTCGAACGCGCGGGCGGTGTTGGCGGCGACGGCCGAGGCCAGCGCGTCCTCGTCCATGCCCTTGACCGCGGCCATGGCGCGCAGGGTCAGGGGGATGAGATACGGCGCGTTGGCCCGTCCGCGGTACGGCGCGGGGGTGAGGAAGGGCGCGTCGGTCTCGACCAGGACGAGCTCGGGCGGGGCGACGGCGAGGGCGTCCCGCAGCGGCTGGGCGTTCTTGAAGGTGATGTTGCCGGCGAAGGACATGAAGTAGCCGGCCGCGGCGCAGATCTCGGCCATCGCGGCGTCGCCGGAGTAGCAGTGGAAGACGACCCGGTCGGGTGCGCCCTCCTCGCGCAGGATGCGCAGCACGTCGTCGTGGGCCTCGCGGTCATGGATGACCAGGGCCTTGCCGTGCCGCTTGGCGATCTCGACATGGGCGCGGAAGGAGCGCTGCTGGGCCGCGGTGCCCTCGGGGCCGGTGCGGAAGTAGTCCAGGCCGGTCTCGCCGACGCCGCGGACCTCGGGGCGGGCGGCGAGCGCGTCGATCTCACCCAGCGCGTCGTCGAGGGCGGCGTCACCGCCGGCGGCGCGGGCGCCCTGCCGGGACCGGCCCGCCCGTCGCCCACCACCACCCTCGCCGGAGTCGCTTCGCGACGTCCCCTCGATGGGGTCGCCGAAGACGATCCGCGGGGCTTCGTTGGGGTGCAGGGCGACGGCGGCGTGCACGCTGTCGTGGGCGGCGGCGGTGTCCGCGGCCCAGCGGGAGCCGGCCACGTCGCAGCCCACCTGGACGAGGGTGGTGACGCCGACGGAGGCGGCCTTGGCGAGGGCGCCCTCGACGGTGGTGTCCTGCATGTCCAGATGGGTGTGCGAGTCCGCCACCGGTACCCGGAGCGGCTCCGGCAGCGGCGGCGGGGTGTCGTTGTCCTGCTTGGCCATGGCCGCGATCCTACGAGGACCGCGGCCGGTCCCTCACCTGCGGTGGTGCTGGAAGGGGTGCAGCAGATCGGAGAGGTGCCAGTGGTGCCGACCGGGTGCGGCGGTGCTGCCGGTGCGGCTGTCGTCCGCGGGAGCGCCGGTCTCCTCCTGGTGGGCGGCCTTCTTGTGGTGGTTCGGCCGTCGGTGCAGGTGGGCGATCGCGTCGGAGACCATCGAGACCTGTCCGGAGCGCATGATGCGGACGACGTGCCCGCCGCAGTTGAGGCAGGTGGGACGGGTCAGGGGGGACGGGACGCGCTCGCCGTCCGCGTAGTAGACGGCGTGCACGACGCCCTTGGGGTCGGCCTGGTGCTCGATCTCGTAGGCCTGCTCCCAGCCGTGGCCGCAGCTCATGCAGCAGAAGGCGTAGGCCTCGTGGGCGGCGGGTTCGGGACGTCGGGGCTGGGTCGGGAGGGGGCTCGCGGGTGCCGCGCCGAAGGAACCGGCGGTGGCCTTCATCATGTCGCTCATGTGCGCTCCTCTTGTCCGCTGGACAAGCTCTCCGGGGACGGATGGTCCCGGTTCCCAGGGAACGCCCTTTCACGGTCCGAGCGCAGCCGAGCTGCTACCTATTGGCCCAGATTTGGCAGCTCGTAGGACAAACGCACCGGAACGCAGGTGATCGCTTTACCTTCGATGCCGGCCATTTACCTTCCCGCAGGTCACATCAGCCCCGTGAGCTGGGCTTTTCCGCTCTCCCGAGCGGCCGGACGCTCAGCCGGGCAGCCCGGTGCCGGGGCCCTCGGCGTCAGCCCTTGGCCGCGTTCTTGGCCGCCACGACCGCGTCGAAGACCTCCCGCTTGGGCAGACCGGCCTCCGCCGCCACCGCCGCGATCGCCTCCTTGCGGCGCTCCCCGGCCTCCTCCCGGATCCGCACCCGGCGCACCAGCTCCGCGGCGTCCAGCTCCGCCGGCCCGCTCTCCGGGGCGCCCTCGACGACGATGGTGATCTCCCCGCGGACGCCCTCGGCGGCCCACGCCGCCAGCTCGCCCAGCCCGCCGCGCCGCACCTCCTCGTACGTCTTGGTCAGCTCGCGGCAGACCGCGGCGCGGCGGTCGGCGCCGAAGACCTCGGCCATCGCGGCGAGGGTGTCGTCCAGGCGGTGCGGCGCCTCGAAGTAGACCAGGGTGCGGCGTTCGCCGGCGACGTCGCGGAGGCGGGAGAGCCGCTCCCCGGCCTTCCGCGGCAGGAACCCCTCGAAGCAGAACCGGTCCACCGGCAGCCCGGACACCGCGAGGGCGGTGAGCACCGCGCTCGGGCCGGGGACGGCGGTGACCTTGACGCCGCGCTCGACGGCGGCGGCGACCAGGCGGTAGCCGGGGTCGGAGACCGACGGCATACCGGCGTCGGTGACCAGCAGCACCCGCGCCCCGCCGGCCAGCGCGTCCGCCAGCTCCGGCGTCCGGGCCGCCTCGTTGCCCTCGAAGTACGACACGATCCGGCCGGCCGGCGTCACGTCCAGGGCTTGGGTGAGCCGGCGCAGCCGCCGGGTGTCCTCGGCGGCGATCACGTCGGCGGCGGCCAGTTCGGCGGCGAGCCGCGGCGGGGCGTCCGCCACGTCGCCGATGGGCGTCCCTGCAAGTACCAGCGTTCCAGTCACCCCCCCATCCTCCCTGACCGCGGGCGCCCGGTCGGGCCCGGGCCGGTGACGCGCGGCACCGCCCGGCGGCGCGGGCCGCCCGCCTCCGGGACCCCTTCCCTACGATGGGCCGGGTGACGAGTGACACCACCGCGACGCACGCGGCCGCCCCGGGCACCTCGGAGCCGATCGACCGGCCCCCCGTGTGGCAGCGGCGGCTGCGCCGGTTCGGGTACGCCGGCCGTCCCCGGGCCGACATCCGGACGCGGCTGGTGGCACCCTTCCCGGAGCCGGACGGGCGGGTGTGGGCGCTGCTCGGCGCCGGCCCGCGGCTCGCGCCGCTGCTGGCGCGCTGGTCGGGCTGGATCGGGCCGCTGCTGGTGACGCTCTGCGCGGGCGTCCTGCGGTTCTGGAACCTCGGCAGTCCGCGGAAGGTGATATTCGACGAGACGTACTACCCCAAGGACGCCTGGTCGCTGCTCCAGTACGGCTACGAGGGCACCTGGGCGAAGAACGCCAACGACGCCCTGCTCGCCCATCCCCCGCAGATCCTGCTCTCGCCGGAGCACTCGTACGTCGTCCATCCGCCGATGGGCAAGTGGCTGATCGCGCTGGGCGAGTGGGCGTTCGGGATGAACCCCTTCGGCTGGCGGTTCATGACCGCGCTGCTGGGGACCCTGTCGGTGCTCCTGGTCTGCCGGATCGGGCGGCGGCTGCTGCGCTCGACGGCGCTGGGGTGCCTGGCCGGCGCGCTGCTGGCGGTGGACGGGCTGCACTTCGTGATGAGCCGGACCGCGCTGCTGGACCTGATCGTGATGTTCTGGGTGCTGGCCGGCTTCGGCTGCCTGCTGGTGGACCGGGACCGCACCCGGGCCCGGCTGGCGGCGGCGCTGCCCACCAACGCCGAGGGACTGACCCAACCCGACGCGGAGGTCGGGGGCCGGCTGCGGCTGGGCTGGCGGCCGTGGCGGATCGCGGCCGGGCTGTGCCTGGGCCTGTCGGCGGCGACGAAGTGGAACGGCCTGTACTTCCTGGCGGCGTTCGCGCTGATGTCGGTGCTGTGGGACATGGGGGCGCGGCGCACGGCCGGGGCCCGGCACCCCTTCCGCGCGGTGCTGCGACGCGACGCGCTGCCCGCGTTCGGCGCCACGGTCGTGGTGGCGCTCGCCACCTACCTGGCGTCCTGGAGCGGCTGGATCGCGACCAAGGGCGGCTACTACCGCGACTGGGCCACCTCCCCCGAGGGCCGGGACAGCGCCTTCACCTGGCTGCCCGACTGGCTGCGCAGCCTGTGGCACTACCAGACCGAGGTCTACGCCTTCCACACCGGCCTGACCACGCCGCACACCTATATGTCCAACCCGTGGAGCTGGCTGGTGCTGGGCCGCCCGGTCTCGTACTTCTACGAGGACCCCAAGGCCGGGCAGGACGGCTGCACCGCCGCCGAGGGCTGCGCCCGCGAGGTGCTGGCACTGGGCACCCCGCTGCTGTGGTGGGCGGCCTGCTTCGCGCTGCTCTACGTGCTGTGGCGGTGGGCCTTCCGGCGGGACTGGCGGGCCGGGGCGATCGCCTGCGGCGTCGCGGCCGGCTATCTGCCGTGGTTCCTCTACCAGGAGCGGACCATCTTCCTCTTCTACGCGGTGGTCTTCGTCCCGTTCCTGTGCCTGGCGCTGGCGATGATGATCGGCGCGCTCATCGGGCCGCCGCGCTCCGACGAGCGGCGGCGCACCATCGGCGCGGTCGGCGCGGGCGTCCTGGTGCTGCTGATCGCCTGGAACTTCGTCTACTTCTATCCGCTCTATACCGGTCTGCCGATCCCCAAGAGCGCCTGGCACAACCGGATGTGGTTCGACAGCTGGGTCTAACTCCCGTCATCCGGGCTGCCGGTGGGCGGTGCGGGCCCGCACTGCCCACCGGCAGGCCCCAGTTGACCGGTTCGCGCCCCGCCGCGCGGCGGATGTGACGAACCCGTCATGGCCGTTCGACCGCGTGTCACCGGACCGTGCCCTGATCGAGACATGGCGCGTCCCCGTGTCCCATAGAGTGCGGGGGGCGTTCTTGGGTGCGTACTCAAGGCCCTCAAGTTCCTGGGAGGGGATCGGTGGCAATCGGTGACATGCGCCGCGAGGTGAAGTACGGGCTGATCGGCGGGTCCGTGGCCCTGGTGGTGGGCGTGGTCGGCGGCCTCACGCTGTTCGGCGGCTCGGACGACTCGTCCCCGCAGGCGGTCCGCTCGGCGGACGGCAAGTCCGGCGACGGCGGCTCGGTGCCGGCGGGCCCGCTGACCGCCGAGGAAGTGCACACCACGGCGCAGGCGTTCCTGACCGCCTGGCAGTCCGGGGACACCGCGAAGGCCGCCGCGCTAACCGACGACCCGGGCGCCGCCCGCGCCGCGCTCGCCTCCTTCGCCCAGCAGGCGAAGTTCTCGAAGGTGACGCTGAAGCCGGGCACCCCGGCGGGCGACAAGGTGCCGTACACGGTCGCCGCGCAGATCGCCTACAAGTCCGTGCAGACCCCGTTCTCGTACGGCAGCGCGGTGACCCTCAAGCGCGACAAGGCCAGTGGGAAGCCGCAGGTCGCCTGGCAGCCCGCCGCGCTCTACCCGGGCCTGGCCAAGGGCGACGCGCTGCGCACCGGCGAGGCCGAGGCGCCGCCGATCAAGGCGGTGGACCGCAACGGCGTCGAGCTGACCGCAAAGGACCACCCGACGCTGGCCGGGGTGCTGGACAGCCTGCGCACCAAGTACGGCAGCAAGACCGACGGCAAGCCCGGCGTGGAGCTCTACATCCACCGCGCCAAGGCCGCCGACAGCAACAAGCAGCAGCCCGACAAGACGCTGAAGGTGCTCTCCCAGGGCACCCCGGGGACGCTGAAGACGACGCTGGACGCCAAGCTCCAGACCCTCGCCGAGAACGCCGTCAAGGACAAGAAGTCGGCGTCCGCGGCGGCCGTGAAGCCCAGCACCGGGGAGATCCTGGCGATCGCCAACTCCCCCGCGAACGGCTTCAACGTCGCCACCCAGGGCTCGCTGGCGCCCGGCTCGACGATGAAGATCGTCACCGCGGCGATGCTGATGGACAAGGGGCTGACGGCGCCGGACAAGAAGGACCCGTGCGCGAAGTTCGTCACGGTCGGCGGCTGGAAGTTCCAGAACCTCAACAAGTCCGAGATCCCGGACGGCACCTTCGCGCAGAGCTTCGCGGCGTCCTGCAACAACGCCTTCATCGGGCACGCCAAGGACCTCGGCGACGACGACCTGACCAAGGAGGCCCGGGACGTCTTCGGCATCGGGCTGAACTGGGCCACCGGCATCCCCACCTTCGACGGCACCGTCCCGGTGCAGCACGACGCCCAGATGGCGGCCTCGCTGATCGGCCAGGGCGGCGTCCGGATGAACCCGCTCAACGTGGCCTCGATCGCCGCCACCGCGCAGTCCGGCGGCTTCCGCCAGCCGTACATCGTCGCCCAGTCGCTGGACAACCGGGCGTTCGCCAAGGCCGCGGGCGCCATGAAGCCGGACACCGCCAAGCAGCTCAAGTCGCTGATGAGGCTGACCGCGACGTCCGGTACGGGCGCCGAGGCGATGCAGGGCCTCAGCGGCGACATCGGCGCCAAGACCGGTTCCGCCGAGGTCGACAACCAGGACAAGCCCAACGCCTGGTTCGCCGCCTACCGGGGCGACCTGGCGGCCGCCGCGGTCGTCCCGGCCAGCGGCCACGGCGGCACCAACGCGGGCCCGGTGGTCCGCGCCCTGCTCGGCGGCAACTGACGTCCGTGGACGCCCCGTTACCGGGGTGTCCACCGGCCGGAAGGTGTTCGCGTGGCCCGTACAGCTTTCGCTAGCGTGCGGGCCATGAGCGATTCCGCAACCGGTACCGAGACCACCCCGACCGCCACCGTCACCGCCGCCCCTCCGCGCTTCGCCGAGGCGCTGGCCGCCCTCGGCCTGAGCGTCGAGGTCCGCGCGTTCCCCGAGGCCACCCGGACCGCCGCACAGGCCGCGGCGGCGATCGGCTGCGACCTCGCCCAGATCGTCAAGTCGCTGGTCTTCACGGCCGGCGGCGCACCGGTGCTGGTCCTGGTGGACGGCGCCTCCCGGGTGGACGTGGAGCGCGTACGGGCCGAGCTGGGCGCCACGAAGGTCAGGCGGGCCGACGCCGCGCTCGTCCGGGAGACCACCGGCTACGCGATCGGCGGCGTCCCGCCGTTCGGCCACCGCACCCGCACCCCCGTGCTCGCCGATCGCGGCATCCTCGCGCACGACACCGTCTGGGCCGCCGCCGGCACCCCGCACACCGTCTTCCCGCTCGACCCGCAGACGTTGCTCGCCCACGCCGGCGGCCGGCTGGTCGACGTCCGCGAGCCGGCCCAGTGACGCCGCTCGTCGTCGCGGCCGTCCTGCTGGCCGCCGTCACCCACGCAAGCTGGAACGCGCTGGCCCACGGCATACGCGACCAGCTCCTGGCCTTCACCCTCGTCGGGGGCGGCGGGGCGGTCTGCGGCGCGGTCCTGGCCTGCTTCACCCCGCTGCCGGCGGCCGCCGCCTGGCCCTACCTGCTGACCTCCGCGGTGCTGCACATCGTCTACCAGGGGCTGCTGATGCAGTCCTTCCGGCTGGGCGACTTCGGGCAGATGTATCCGATCGCCCGGGGCACCGCGCCGCTGGTCGTCACCGTCCTCGCCGCGGTCTTCGTGCACGAGATACCCGACGGCTGGGCGCTGGCCGGCGTCGCACTGGCCTCCGCCGGCCTGGTGGGGCTGGCCCTGTGGGGCATCCGGGACGGGCGGGCCTCCGCCGCCGCCACGGCGACCGGGGACCGCGCCCGCCCGCAGTGGCCGGCGATAACGGCCGCGCTCGCCACCGGCCTGGCCATCGCCTCCTACACCACCGTCGACGGCCTGGGCGTCCGCGACTCCGGGACCCCGCTCGGCTACATCGCCTGGCTGATGATCCTCGAAGGACTCGTCATCCCCGCCTACGCACTGGCCACCCGACGCGGCCGACTCGCCGCCGAACTACGGCCGTTCGCGCTTCGCGGGCTGATCGGCGGGCTGCTGTCCGTCATCGCCTACGGGCTGGTGCTGTGGGCCCAGACCCGCGCGGCGCTGGCCCCCATCGCGGCGCTGCGCGAGTCGTCGATCATCGTCGGGGCCGCGATCGGGACGCTCTTCTTCAAGGAGCGGTTCGGTCTGCCGAGGATGGCGGCGGCGGGGGTGATGGTGGTGGGGATCGGTCTGATGCTGGCCGGCTGACGCCGGGGTTCCTCCCACGTTGTCGGGTCTCCCGCCGTGCGGTTCGCCGTCCGGCGGGGTGCGCCCACGGTGGTGTGGATTCCCGCCGTGCGGGGTGCTGCTCGTTCCGCCTTCGGCGGGAGGGGTGGTGGGGCGGGGGCTCCGGACCCGCCACCAGGCACTGTCGGGGCCCCGCCCCGACACCCCCTCCGCCGACGGCGGAGACAGCAAGCCCTACGGCGGATCAGCCGGCAACGCGGGAGGCCAGCGCGCGCACCAGCGCCTGCGCCCGCGGATCCGCCGTCACGTTCCGCTGCATCCCGTTGGTGACGTAGCCGAAGGCGATCCCGCTCTCCGGGTCGGCGAAGGCCAGGGCGCCGCCGCGGCCGGGGTGGCCGAACGAGCCGGGGCCGAGCAGCGGCGACGCCGGCCCGTGCAGCATGAAGCCCAGGCCGAAGCGGGTGTTGACGAGGAGGGTGCGGTCGGGGCCGGCGGACTCCTCGGTGCGGGCGAGGGTCAGCGTCGCCGGGGCGAAGAGGCGGGGGTGGTCGTCGACCGGGCCGATCAGCGCGGCGTAGGCGCGGGCCAGCGCGGGGGCGGTGGCGATACCGGCGGAGGCGGGGAGTTCGCCGGCGCGGTAGGCGTCGTCGTTCTCGTCGGGGGCCGGGGAGATCGCGGCGAAGGCGCGGCTGGTGAGGGAGGCCGGGTCGGCGTACGCCTCGGCGACCGCCTTCTTGGGGCGGGCCCGCAGGCCGGCGGAGCCCGGGCGGGGCGGGGCCTCGACGGGGGCCAGGCGGCCGACGCGGGAGCGGGCCCCGTCGGGGAGGCCGATCCACAGGTCGAGGCCGAGCGGCCCGGCTATCTCCTCGGCGACGAAGGCGCCGAGGGTGCGGCCGGTGACCCGCCGCACCAGTTCGCCCAGCAGCCAGCTGTAGGTCTGGGCGTGGTAGCCGTGGTCGGTGCCGGGGGTCCAGGCGGGGGCCTGGGCCGCGACCGCGGCCGGGCCGCTGGTGCCGTCGACGGCCTGGGCGGGGGTGAGCGGGGTGTCCAGGACGGGCAGGCCGGCGCGGTGCGCGAGGAGGTGGCGGACCAGGACGCGGTCCTTGCCGGCGGCCTTGAACTCCGGCCAGTACGTGCCGACCGGGGCGTCCAGGTCGAGTTGGCCGCGCTGGTGCATGAGCAGCGGGACGGTGGCGGCGATGCCCTTGGTGGCGGAGCGGACGATCTGGGCGGTGCCGGGCTCCCAGGGGGCGGCCGCGGGGTCGTCGGGATCGGCGTCGCCGTCCCTGGTGCCGCCCCAGAGGTCGACGACCTTGCGGCCGTCCCGGTAGACGGTGACGGCCGCGCCGCGCTCGCCGCGCTCGGCGAAGTTGGCTGCGAAGGCGTCCCGGACCGGCTCGAAGCCGTCCTCGACCGTGCCCTGGACGTCCACCACTGTTCCCGCTTCCCACTCTTCCGTCGCTTTGGTGACCCATCAATGGTGCAACGCCCGCATCCATGCTCATGACCAGGGGCACCGCCAGGGCCACGGGCCGTGGCGTTCCTCACATCCGCGCGGGGCGGCGCCGTCCGGCCAGGCCGAGTTGCCGCCCGCTCGCGGCGCCGAAACCATGGGGGACGTGAGCGATGCACCCCAGGCCGCCGCCTCGCGTGGCCGGCTGCGCCGTGTTCCGTCCGAACCGGGCCGTCCGCCCGGGTCGTACCTGCGATTCCCGCACCTCCACGGCGATCTGCTGTGCTTCGCCGCCGAGGACGACCTGTGGCTGGCGCCGCTCGCGGCGCAGGGCGCGGAGCCGGGCCGGGCCTGGCGGCTGACCGTGGACCGGACCCGGGTGGGCCATCCCCGCTTCTCCCCCGACGGGTCGCAGATCGCGTTCACCAGCTGGCGCAGCCTCGACCCGGAGGTCCACCTCGTCCCGGTGGCCGGCGGCCCGGCACGGCGGCTGACGTACTGGGGCAGCACCGACGCCCGGGTCTGCGGCTGGTCGCCGCCGAACGGCGAGGGCGAGCCGCAGATCCTCGCGGTGTCCTCGCACGGCCAGCCGTTCTCGTACTACTCGTGGGCGTACCGCCTGCCCACCGACGGCAGCCCCGGCGGCCAGCTGCCCTGGGGGCCGGTCTCCGACATCGCGGTGGCCGATCTCGGCGGGGAGCGCCGCACGCTGCTGCTCAGCGGCAAGCCGCCGCACGAGCCGGCGTCGTGGAAGCGCTACCGCGGCGGGGCGATGGGCCGGATGTGGCTGCACGGCACCCGGCTGCTGCCGGACCTGTGCGGGCACCTGGACGCGGTGATGTTCACCGCCGGCCGGATCGCCTTCCTCTCCGACCACGAGGGCGTCGGCAACGTCTACTCGTGCCGGCCGGACGGCACGGATCTGCGGCGGCACAGCGACCATCCCGACTTCTACGCCCGGCACGCCTCGACCGACGGGTCCCGGATCGTGTACCAGTGCGCCGGCGACCTGTGGCTGATCGACGACCTGGCGCCGGACGCGGCGCCGCAGAAGCTCGCGGTGCGGCTGGGCGGCCCGCGGGCCGGCCGCCGCACGTACCAGGTGCCGGCCGCCTCGAACGTCACCGGTCTGGCGGTGGACGCCACCGGGCGGGCCAGCGCGGTCGGGGTGCGCGGCAGCCTGTACTGGCTCACCCACCGCGACGGGCCGGCCCGGACGATCCACGACACCCCGGGGGTGCGGGTCCGGCTGCCGGTGATGCTGGGCGCGACCGGCCGGATCGCGTATGTGACGGACGCCGAGGGCGACGACGCCGTCGAGATCGCCAACCTGCCGCGGGCCAGCGGGCCGGGCACCCCGCGCCGGCTGGCGGCCGGGGCGCTGGGCCGGGTCCATGAGCTGGTCTCCGCGCCGGACGGGACGCGGCTGGCGGTGGCCACGCACGACGGGCGGCTGCTGCTGGTGGACGCCGGCGAACCGGAGGCGGCGGCCGCCGGCCCCGAGGGCGGCGGCACGGACGGGGCGGTCGAGGAGCTGACCCGCTCCGGCAACGGCCCGGTCCGCCACCTGGCGTTCTCCCCCGACTCCCGCTGGCTGACCTGGTCGCACCCGGGCATCGGCCGGACGCTGCGGATGATCCGGATGGCCCGGCTGTCCGACGGGCACATCGTGGACGTCACCAACGGCCGCTTCGAGGACGAGCAGCCGGTGTTCACCCGGGACGGCCGGTACCTCGCCTTCCTGTCCTGGCGCGGCTTCGACCCGGTCTACGACGTGCACACCGGCGACCTGTCGTTCCCGTTGGGCTGCCGCCCCTACCTCGTCCCGCTGTCGTCGGCGACACCGTCCCCGTTCGCGCTGTCCCCGGAGGGCCGGCCGGCGGCGGGCGGGCTGGACCCGGACGAGAACCCCCCGCCGGCCGGGGAGGGGCCGGTGCTGGTGGAGGTGGAGGGGCTGGCGAACCGGGTCACGCCGTTCCCGGTCGCCGCGTCGAAGTACTCGTCGCTGCGGCCGGTCAGCGGCGGCGGGCTGGTGTGGCTGCGCTGGCCGATCTCCGGTGCGCTGGGCGAGACCTTCGCCAATCCGGCCGACACCTCCGGCCGCCCCACCCTCGAACACTTCGACCTGACCAAGGCGCGGCGCACCGAACTCACCAGCTCCCTGGACGCGTTCGCGCTCAGCGGCGACGGCACCCGGCTGGTGGTCAACGACGGGGGCGACCTGCGCGCGGTGCCGGCGGCCGAGCCGGCGGACAGCGACACCACGGTCTACCTGGACCCGCGGCGGATCCTGCACGACGTCGAGCCGGGCGCGGAGTGGCGGCAGGCGTTCGACGAGGCGGGCCGGATCGTCCGGGCGTACTTCTGGGACCCCAAGCTGTCCGGGATCGACTGGGACGAGGTGCTGGCGCAGTACCGGCCGCTGCTCGAACGGGTCGCCGCCCCCGACGAGTTCGCCGATCTGCTGCGCGAGGTGCTGGGCGAGCTGGGCACCTCGCACGCCTACGTCGCCGGCGCCCGGCGCAACGAGGGGCCGCCGCACTACCAGCGCCCGATCGGTCTGCTCGGCGCCAACTTCGTGCGCCGGGAGGACCGTTGGGTGGTCCGGCGGATCCTGCCCGGCGAGTCCTCGGACTCCAAGGCCCGCTCGCCGCTGGCCGGCACCGGTATCCGCGAGGGCAGTGCGCTCACCCATGTCGACGGGCGGCCGGTGGACCCGGTGACCGGGCCGTTCCCGCTGCTGGCCGCGGCCGGCGGCACCACCGTGGAACTGACCTTCGCGCCGCCCGAAGGCGAGGGGAACGGCACCGCGCACGCCCGCCGGGTCGCGGTGGTCCCGCTGGTCGACGAGCGTCCGCTGCGCTACCAGGACTGGGTGGCCAAACGGCGGGCGGTGGTCCGGGAGTTGAGCGACGGCCGGTGCGGCTATCTGCACATCCCGGACATGGGCGGCTCGGGGTGGGCGCAGTTCAACCGCGACCTGCGGCGGGAGATGGCGATGCCGGCGCTGATCGTGGACGTCCGCGGCAACGCCGGCGGGAACATCTCCGAGCTGGTCATCGAGAAGCTGACCCGCACGATCATGGGGTGGGACCTGACCCGGGACGCCGAGCCGGTGTCGTACACCGGCAACGCGCCGCGCGGCCCGGTGGTCGCGGTCGCCGACGAGATGACCTCCTCCGACGGCGACATGATCACCGCGGCGTTCAAGCTGCTGGGCATCGGCCCGGTGGTGGGGATGCGCACCTGGGGCGGGGTGGTCGGCATGACCGGCCGGCACCGGCTCGCGGACGGCACCCAGATCACCGTCCCGATGAACGCCGCGTGGCTCCGCGTCTACGGCTGGGGGGTGGAGAACCACGGCGTCGAGGTGGACATCGAGGCGCTGCGCTCCCCGCTGCACTGGGCGGAGGGCCGCCACCCGCAGCTGGGCGTGGCGGTGCGCACCGCGCTGGAGCTGCTGGACCGCCATCCCACGGCGACCCCGCCGGACCTCTCCGACGTCCCGGACCGGCGGCGGCCCCCGCTCCCGCCGCGCGGCGGCAGCAACGGCTGACGCACACCTTCCTCTGCCCGCGCCGACGGAACGGCCGATACGCCGACTCCGTGCGCCCTCGTCGACCCTCAACGGCCGGCGGCGTCATGGCCGTTGAGGGGCAGCCGATGAGCGTCGACCGGACCGTCCTCCAGCACGCCGGTCGGCATGCCCGGACTGCCCGTATGCCGACGCACGCCGAAGGGGCGCACCCGGATGGTTCTCCGGATGCGCCCCTCCGTGAGGACGAACGACCCTCGTTGAAGGACGTCAGACGTCCGTCGCTGCGGACGCCGTCGCGTCGGCTCTGGAAGCCCTAGTCGATGTCGTCCAGCGACTGCTGGCCGCGCTCGCGGGGCTGCTGGCCGCGCTCGGGGGACTGCTTGCCGCGCTCCTGCGGCTGCCGACCGCGCTGCTGGCCCTGCTGACGACGCTTGGCCTCGTCCTTGAGCTTCTGCTGCTTGTCCTTGAACTGGTCTTCCATGCCCATGCTGTTCACTCCTGTGGGGGTGTGGGGGATCGGGCTCGATAAGCGTGACACGAACCGACATTCGTCGCATTTCGATCACAATCGGGCACTTTCCGTGGCCGGCCCCGGAGTCGGGGGCCGGCCCACCGCCCCCGGGCGCGCTACCCGTTCAGCCGGGCCTTCTCGTCCGCCTCGCCGCCCGCGCCGACCAGTCCGGGCCGGAACCCGTCGAGCCGGTCCCCGAACCGCCGCATCTCGCGCTGCCCCACCGTCCCTATGAGCGCGGGCAGATACCCGCGCACCGACTGCATCCCGCGCAGCCACCACTGCCCGTAGACATGCGCGGAGCGGCGCTCGACACCGTCCGCGAGGCGCTCCACGGCCGGGCCCAGCGGATAGGTCTTGTTGGCCGGCCAGGGCAGCCGGGCGCGCAACTCCCGCATCAGGTCCTCCCGGTCGGCGCCGCGCACCATGTCGGTGTCGGTCCAGCTCAGATAGCCGACCCCGACCCGGACGCCCTGGTAGCCGACCTCGGCGCGCAGGCTGTGCGCGAACGCCTCCACGCCCGACTTGGAGGCGCAGTACGCGCTCATCATCGGCGCCGGTGTGATCGCGGCGAGCGAGGCGATCTGGAGGAAGTAGCCGCGGGACTCCATGAGTACCGGCAGGAACGCCCGCGCGGTGACCGCGCCGCCGATCAGGTTGACCTCGATGACCCGCCTCCAGGCCACCGGGTCGGACTCCACCAGCGGGCCGCCGGTCGCCACCCCGGCGTTGGCGACCACCACGTCGACCTTCCCGAAGCGCAGCTTGACCTCCTGCGCGATCCGGGCCATCGCCTCGTGGTCGGTGACGTCGGCGTGCCAGTGGTGCGCGGGGCCGTGCAACAAGGCCGCGACCTCGCGCAGTTCGTCGGGCTCCAGACCGACCAGGGCCAGGGTCGCCCCGCGCGCCGACAGCTTCCGCGCCAGCAGCGCGCCGACGCCGCGCGCCGCGCCGGTGACGACCACGACCTGCCCGTCCAGCTTGTTCCCGTTCACGCCGTCTGCTCCTTCTGCCGCTGCTCGGTGGGTCGCTCGCCCCGGGGTGCGGGGGCCAGGTGGTCGCGGACGAGTTCGCGCAGCCGGGCGGCGACCGCGTCCGGGTCCTCGACGGGGGTCATATGGCCGAGGCCGGGCAGCGCCGTCAGCCCCACGCACTGCGGGAGGACCGAGGCCAGCCGCCGGGCGTGCACGAACGGGGTGAGCCGGTCCTCGGTGCCCGCCAGGACCGCGGTCGGCACCTCCAACCGGCTCGCGCCCCGGGTGAGTTGGAGGCCGTGGAGCACCGCGCCCCAGCGGGCCCGGACGCGCGGCGGGCAGGCGTGCACGATCCGGGCGCACGCCTCGATCTGCTCGGCGCTCGCCCCGGGGCCCATCGTGGCGTACCGCAGGGCCCACTTGGCGGCCGGGGTGATCGGCCCGAGCGGGGCGCGGGAGCCCAGCAGCAGCCGGTGCGCCCGGCGGCGGCCGTCGGGGGTGGGCAGCGGGAACACCCGGGCCTCGGCCGACAGGTCGGCGCTGCCGGTGCTGCACAGCAGGGCGGCCGCGGCGCGGGCGCGCAGTTCCGGCCGCTCGGCGGCGGCCATGAGCGTCATCCCGCCCATGGAGTGCCCGCCGAGGACGGCCCGTTCGCCGGGCTCCAGGGTCTGCTCCAGGACGGCGACCAGGTCGTCGGCGAGTTGGCGGGTGCCGTAGCCGGCGGGCGGGACGGCCGGGCTGCGGCCGTGCCCCCGCTGGTCGTAGAGCACGACCTTGTGGGCGTCGGCCAGTTCCCGTACGACCGGGGCCCAGAAGGCGGTCGAGCAGGTCCAGCCGTGCGCCAGGACCACGGCCGGGGCGTCCGCCGGCCCGTGCACCTCGGCGTGCAGCCGGGCGCCGTCGGCGGAGGTGACCTCCAGGGTCCGGCGGGGGGCCGGCGGGGCGTAGCGGCCCCGGGTGGCGTGTGCCGGGCCGGTCATGCCGCCACCTCCTCGGCGGTGGTGCGGGCGGCGGCCGCGGCCGGTGCGCCGGCCGGGCCGCTGCGCGGGGGCCGGATCACCTCGTACTCGGCGAGGTCCACCTGCCGGGTCGCGCGGCGGAACTCGCCGGTGGTGCCCGGCCAGACGGTGGTGTTCCGCCCGTTCGCGTCGAGGTACCAGCTGTCGCAGCCGCCGGTGTTCCACACCGTGCGCGCCATCCGCCGCTGGACGGTGCGGGTCCACTCGTCGACGGCGGACTGCCGGGCGTCCAGGGCGATCCGGCCGCCGAGGACGTCGAGTTGGCGCAGGTAGTCGACGAGGTAGTTCAGCTGCGACTCGATCATCAGGATCATCGAGCTGTTCCCCAGGCCGGTGTTGGGCCCGATGATCGTGAGGAAGTTGGGGAAGCCGGCCGCGCTGGCGCCGCGCAGCGCCTCCATGCCGTCCTTCCACTCCTGCGCGAGGGTGGTGCCGCGCGCCCCGACGACCCGCTGGGCGATCGGCATGTCGGTGACGTGGAAGCCGGTCCCGAAGACGATCGCGTCCGCCTCGGCCTCGGTGCCGTCCGCCGCGACCAGGACGTTGCCCCGGATCTCGCGCAGCCCGGAGGTGACCACGTCCACGGTGGGCCGGGCCAGCGCCGGGTACCAGGTGTTGGACAACAGGATCCGCTTGCAGCCGATGCGGTAGTCGGGCGTCAGCCGGGCCCGCAGCGCCGGGTCCTTGATCGCCTTGCGCAGGTGCGCCTTGGCGAGGCTCTCGACCGGCCCCAGCTCACCGGGCCGCTTGGTGAACGCGCTGACCTGCAATTCCCTTATGCCCCACAGGAGTTGGCGGCGCAGCTGGCGGGTGGCGGGCACCTTGGTGTGCAGCCAGCGCTCCACGCCGCTGATCCGCCGGTCGGCCCGCGGCATCACCCACGGCGGGGTCCGCTGGAACACCGTCAGCCGCCCGACCTCCGGCTGGATGGCCGGCACGATCTGGATGGCGGAGGCGCCGGTGCCGACCATGGCGACCCGCTTGCCCCGCAGGTCGTAGTCGTGGTCCCAGCGCGCCGAGTGGAAGACCTTGCCGGGGAAGTCCGCGAGCCCGGGGATGTCGGGGATCTGCGGATCGGAGAGCGGCCCGGTGGCCGACACCACCACATCGGCGGTGTAGGGCCCCTGGGCGGTGTCGATCTCCCACCGCAACTCGGTGCCGTTCCAGCGCAGTCCGCGCACCTCGGCGTCGAAGCGGAGGTGCGGCCGCAGCCCGAACGTGTCGGCCACCCGCTCCAAGTAGGCCCGGATGTGCGGCTGTCCGCTGAAGTTGCGCGGCCACTGCGGATTGGGCGCGAAGGAGAACGAGTACAGATGCGAGGGCACGTCGCAGGCGCACCCCGGATAGCTGTTGTCCCGCCAGGTGCCGCCCACCGCGTCGGCCCGTTCCAGGACCACGAAGTCGGTGATCCCGGCGCGCCGCAGCCGCACCGCGGCCCCCAGGCCGCCGAATCCCGATCCGATCACCGCCACCCGCACATGCCGCCGCCCGTCGTCGGCCATGCCGCCACCTCCCGTGTCGCCGCTCCACCGTCCCCCAATCGCGCCAGCAATCACTGGCGCGGTTGGCATGGTGGGAGCGTAGGGCAGTCCCGTACCGAGCGGTAGGGGGCAGGCGAGGGGAAGTTACCTCCGGTCACCCCGGGCGCCGGACCGCGGACGCAAGGGCGGTGACAGGACCTAGGCTGACCCCGTGGCAGACCAGGCGGCAGCACCTCCCCCCGACAACGCGCACCCCCGCGCCCGCAGGGGCGACATATCCCCCGGGCCCGGCGAAACGGCCCCGAAGGAACGCGAGTTCCGGATGGCCGACCTGGCCGGGGAAGCCGGTATCACGGTGCGCACCCTGCGCTTCTACCGCGAGCGCAAGCTCCTGCCGCCGCCCCGCCGGGAGGGCCGGATCGCCTGGTACAACGAGCACCACCTGGCCCGTCTGCGCACCATCGGCGCCCTTTTGGAGCGCGGCCACACCCTCGGCGGGATCGCCGAGCTGTTCACCGCCTTCGAGACCGGCCGCGACGTCGGTGAACTCCTGGGCCTGCCCAGCCCGTTGCTGACCCCGTGGTCCGAGGAGACCCCGGTCCGCCTCACCCCGGAGGAGCTCGCCGACCACTTCAGCGGCGAGGTCACCGCGGAGAACCTCACCGCCTCACTCGCCATCGGCTATCTGGCCGTCGACGGCGACGAGTTCGTGCACATCAGCCGCCGCCTGCTGGACGCCTCCACCGACCTCGTCGCCCAGGGCGTGCCGCTCGCCGCCGTCCTGGAGGCCGGCCGCGCGGTCCGCGCGCACGCCGACGCCCTCGCCGACGTCTTCACCACCCTCATCCGCACCCATGTCGTCACCACCCTCCAGGACCTCCCCCAGGCCGCGGAGACCGTGGAGAGCCTCCGCCCGCTCGCCAAGGGCGTCGTCGAGGCCGAGGTCTCCATGGCCATGGACCGCCGCATCCGCGCGGAACTGGAGAGCATCCTGGGCGGCGGGACGCCGGACACCGCCCCGAACGCCCCCCAGGAGCAGCAGCCGCCCAAGAAGGACTGAACCTTCACCGGGCGGCACGCACCGGGGCCCCTACGCCCCGTACACCACCGTCACCGGCGCATGATCGCTCCACCGCTGGTCGTACGACGCGGCCCGCTCCACGTGCGCCTTGGCGGCGCGGGTCGCCAGGCCCGGCGTGGCCAGGTGGTAGTCGATCCGCCAGCCGGCGTCGTTGTCGAAGGCCCGCCCGCGGTAGGACCACCACGAGTACGGCCCCTCGGTCTCCGGGTGCAGCGCCCGGACGACGTCCACATAGCCGCCGCGGTCCGCGTCCAGCACCGCGGACAGCCAGGCCCGCTCCTCCGGCAGGAATCCGGACTTCTTCTGGTTGGCCTTCCAGTTCTTCAGGTCGGCCTCCTGGTGGGCGATGTTCCAGTCGCCGCAGACGACCACCTCGCGGCCGTCCGCCGCCGCCCGCTCGCGCAGCCCGACGAGATACGGCAGGAACTCCGCCATGAAGCGTTCCTTCTCGTCCTGCCGCTCGGTGCCGACCTCACCGGAGGGCAGGTAGAGGCTGGCGACCGTCACCCCGGGCAGGTCGGCCTCCACATACCGGCCGCTGTCGTCGAACTCCGCCGACCCGAAGCCGATCTGCACCCGCTCCGGCTCCCGCCGGGTGTAGAGCGAGACACCGGCCCGGCCCTTGGCGGCCGCCGGGGCGTGCACGGTGTGCCAGCCGGCCGGCTCCCGCACCTCCTCGGGCAGCTGGGCGGTCTCGGCCCGCACCTCCTGGAGGCACAGCACATCGGCGTCGGTCCCGGCCAGCCACGGCAGGAAGCCCTTCTTGGCCGCGGCCCGCAGCCCGTTCACGTTCACAGAGGTCACGGTCAGCATCCCGGCACCCTACCCGCCGGGCGCCGTCGCCCCGTCCCCGGCCGCCTCCCGTCCGGCCCGGGATTTCCGTACGCTTCCAGGAATGGAGATACGCCCCGTCCGCTACGACCACCCCGACGCCGTCCGCCTCGATACGGAGGTCCAGCAGGAGTACGCCCTGCGCTACGGAGACGGGGACCTGACACCGCTGGCGCCGGAGATGTTCCTCCCGCCGCACGGTCTGTACCTGATCGCGTACGAGGGCGGCCGGCCGCTGGCCACCGGCGGCTGGCGGGTCCAGGACGACACCGCCGAGGGCTACGCGTTGGGCGACGCCGAGATCAAGCGGATGTTCGTGGTGCCGCAGGCCCGCGGCCGCGGGCTGGCCCGGCGGATCCTGGCCGCCCTCGAAGCCGACGCGCAGTCCGCCGGCCGCCGCCGGATGGTGCTGGAGACCGGCACCGAGCAGCCCGAGGCGCTCTCCCTCTACGCCTCCAGCGGCTACGCGCTGGTCGAGAAGTTCGGCTACTACCGGACCTACGAATCCAGCCGCTGCATGGCAAAACCGCTGGTCAAGGCCGAGTAGCCGCCCCCGTCCGGGGCGGCCGGACACTCCCGCGTTGACAGGTCCCGGACCACTCTCCATACTCATTCCACTAATGAACTAGTGAAAGGGGGGTTTCAGCGTGCACGACGACCCGAGCCCGGGCCCCTGGGCGATCGAGGCCGAGGACCTGGGGAAGAAGTACCGCCGGCGGTGGGCGCTCACGGAGTGCTCCTTCCGCCTCCCGGCCGGGCGCGTCTGCGCCATGGTCGGCCCCAACGGCGCCGGCAAGAGCACCTTCCTGGGCCTCGCGGCCCGTCTGATCCAGCCGTCCACCGGCACCCTGCGACTGAACGGCGTCTCGATCGACGACCCCGCCGTGCAGGCCCGCGTCGCGTTCCTCGCCCAGGACAAGCCGCTCTACGCGCGCTTCACGGTCGGCGAGATGCTCCGGCTCGGCCGCGAGCTGAACCCGCACTGGGACCAGGCGGTCGCCGAGCGCATCGTCCGCTCCGGCGACATCGCGCTCACCGCCCGGGTCGGCACGCTCTCCGGCGGCCAGCGCACCCGCGTCGCCTTCGCCCTCGCCTTCGGCAAGCGCCCCGCGCTGCTGCTGCTCGACGAGCCGATGTCCGACCTGGACCCGCTGGCCCGCGACGAGCTCTCCGGCCTGCTGATGGCCGAGGTCGCCGAGCACGGCACCACCGTCCTGATGTCCTCCCACCTGCTGTCCGAGGTGGAGGAGATGTGCGACCACCTCCTGGTCCTGGCCGGCGGCCGGCTGCGGATGGCCGGCCCGACCGACGCCCTGGTGCCCGCGCACGCCCTGGTGACCGGACGGGCCGTCGACGGCCGAGTGCCCAGGGAGCTGACCGCGCGGCACACCGTCGTCGACTCCCGCGTCAACGGACGGCAGTTCAGCGCCCTGGTCCGCCCCGCCGGACCGCTCACCGGCACGGCAGCCGACGGCGGCACCGACTGGGACGTGATGGCGCCGAGCATGGAGGAGATCCTGCTGGCCTGCATGCGCTCCCCGGAGTCCCCCGCCCTGATCATGGACGACGCCCGGAAGGAGACCGCGGCATGACCACCGCCACCACACGCCCCGGGGCCGACAGCGCCCCGCGCCCCCTGACCGCCTCCGGCCCGCTGCGCGGCACCGCCTGGGTGGTCTGGCGCCGGCACCACGCGGCGCTGCTCACCGGGATCCTGGTCACCCTCGCCGCCTGTGCGATCTTCTCGTACCAGCGGATCGGGCTGATGGGCTTCCTGGGGAGCACGGGCGCCGGCCCGGACACGCTCCACGAGGAGTTCCAGACCAGGTTCGCCTCCACGTTCAACGGCGACCTCCAGTTCCTCCAGCAGGTGCCGACGGTCGTCGCGGTCTTCCTGGGCGCCCCGCTGATCGCCGCCGAACTGGAGCGCGGCACCCTCCAGTTGGTCACCACCCAGTCGGTGAGCCGCGGCCGCTGGCTCGCCACCACGCTCGCCCTCCCGCTGACGATCGTGACCGCCTGCACCACCCTGCTGTCGGTGGTCTTCCAGTGGCTCTGGACGCCCGCCCACTCCCTGGTCGTCGGGGGCGACTGGCTGAACAGCGGACCGTTCGACGTCACCGGCCCGGTGCTGGTCGCCGAGACCCTGTTCCTGACCGCCTGCGGCATCGTCATCGGCAAGCTGCTCAAGCGCATGATCCCGGCGATGGTGGCGACCGCGGTCGTCGCCGTGGGGGTGAGCGTCATCTGGGGCGAGCGGGTGCTGCCGTCGCTGGGCACGCTGCACAGCATCACCTCCCCCTTCCACGGCGACGGCCCCGACCTGGCGCCCGACGCGGTCCGGATGGACGACTGGGTGGGCACCGCCGACGGCCGGCTCTTCGGCTTCAGCACCTGCGTCCACGACGCCCACCCCGACGCCTGCCGGGCCAAAATGGGCATCGTCAACAACGTCACCCAGTACCTGTCCTTCGACCAGATGCCCGGCATGCAGTGGCGCGGTGCGGCGATCCTGCTGGTGCTGACCGCCGTGGCCTTGGCGTTCGTGGTGTGGCAGGCCCGCCGGCGGCCGCTCTGAACGGCGGACCGGGGTCCCGCGGCGGGCGCTTTGACAGCCGCCGCGGGCGGCCCGATCATCGAGCGGTCGGCGAGCGCGGCACCGGTGGACGGGCCGCCCGCACCGACGGCACCGCACCGGGCACCGAGGAGAGGAGGTGAGCGCCGTCGAATTCCGGATCGACCGCCGCAGCGGCGTCGCCACCTACCTCCAGATCGTCCAGCAGGTCCAGCAGGCGCTGCGGCTGGGCATCCTGGTGGAGGGCGACCGGCTGCCCACGGCCGCGCAGGTCGCCGCCACCACCAAGGTCAACCCCAACACCACCCTCAAGGCCTACCGCGAGCTGGAGCGCGAGGGCCTGGTCGAGCCCCGGCCCGGCCTGGGCACGTTCGTCAGCCGCACCCTGGCCCGCCCGGACTCGGCCGCGGACGCCGTGCTGCGCGAGGAGCTGCGCGGCTGGATGGAGCGCGCCCGCGCCGGGGGTCTGGAACGCGAGGACGTCCGGGCGCTGCTGAACTCCGTCCTGGAGGACCGCTTCCCGCAGGGGTGAGCGCGGGGCATCCGCCCTGGCGCGACGGCGCCTGCCCAGGGGCCGGGACGCGGGCCTCACGCCCCGCCGCGCGGCTCCCCCGCCGGGGTCTTCGCGCCCCGGGCCTCCCCGTCGGCCTCGGGGCACAGCGCCCCCCGCAGATCGACGGCGGCCTCCGCCCCGCCCCCGGGCGGATTGGTGAAGCCCAGCCCGGCCCCCAGCACCCGGGCCTGCCCGGCGGCGATGGTCAGCCCCAGGCCCAGGCCCGTCCCGCCCCGGCCGCCGCCCGTGCGGAACCGCTGGGGGCCGTGCGTCAGCAGCGCCTCCGGGAAGCCCGGCCCGCTGTCCCGCACCCGTATCACCCCGCCGTCGACCTCGACGGTCACCGGCGCCGCACCGTGCCGCCGGGCGTTGCTGATCAGGTTGACCAGGATCCGCTCGACCCGGCGCGGATCGGTCTCCACCAGCCCGTCGGCCACCATCCGCACCTTTATCGCCCCGTCCGCGGCCGCCCGGCCCGTCCCCGGACCGGTACCCGCCGGCGTCCCGCCCCCGGGCCCGGCGCCCTGGCCGGCCGCCGCCGCGACCGCGCGCCGCACCAGCTCCCCCAGCGGCCGCACCTCCCGGTCCGCCTCCTCGCTACGCGCGTCCAGCCGCGCCACCTCCAGCACGTCCTCCATCAGCCCGCGCACCCGCTCGGCCCGCTCCTGGACCATCTCGGCGGGCCGGGACGGCGGCAGCAGCCCGGCCGCGGTGACCAGCCCGGCGACCGGGGTGCGCAGTTCGTGGGCGATGTTGGCGGTGACGTCGCGCTCGGCGCGCAGCCGCCCGGCGAGCGCCTCGGCCATGGTGTTCACCGCCGAGGTGAGCTGTGCGATCTCGTCGTTCCCGGTGCGCGGCAGCCGTGCGCCCAGATCGCCCTCCGCGATCCGCTGGGCGGTCGCGGCGGACGCGGTCAGCCGCCGCCCGAGCCGGTGCGCGACCAGCAGCCCGACCACGCAGCCCAGCCCCGTCCCGGCCGCCCCGGCCACCCACAGCATCCGGTCCAGCGCCGCGACGGTCCGCTGCTCCCGGTCGTAGGGGCGCTTGAGCGCGACGATGTCCGGGCCCATCCTGGTGGCCGCCCACAGGTACGGCGTCCGGCCGCTCAGCTCCAGATAGACGCCCCGCCGGCCGCGCTCGACCAGTGCCTTGAGGGGACGCGGCAGGTCGCGGGGGTTGACCAGCCCCCGCCCGGTGACGATCCCGGCCGCCCGGTCCTGGGCGGTGGTCTGCAACCGGCCGTCGAGGGAGTGGCCGGCCAGGTCCAGCTGCGCGTTGACGGTGTGATGGTGGACGAGCACACCGACGAGGACCACGACCACCGCCGCGGTGGCGGAGATCGCGATGCCTATCTTGGCGCGCAGCCCCATCCGTTCCCTTCTCCCGTTCCTCTCGTCCTCCGGCCCGTCCCGCCCGTCTCCGGCGTCCCGCCCCTCCCGGACGCCGCGCTAGTCGACGTCGGGCAGGTGCAGACTCACCCGCCCCAGCTCGGCGGCCTTCTCCCCGCGGAGCGCGGGCGCGACCGCCCCGGCACTGGAGTAGTACGCGAACCCCGGCTGCCGCTGGAGCCCGCTCAGCGTGACCTTGACCCGGTACGGCGTGCGGACGCACTGCGGCGCGCACCAGTCCCCGACCAGCCCGCCGGCGGCCACCGCCGTCGGGCCGCCCCACGACTCCCAGCGCAGCCCCGTCAGCCGCGCCGTGTCGCCCAGCGGGAGGGCGGCCGGGCGCTGCAACGGGCGTCCGGCGTTGTCCGCCGCGTAGACCGGCCCGGTCCGCCCGGGCCGCGCGGACGGCGCGACCGCCGGCCCCTCGTCCCGCAGCAGCGGCCGGGGCCCGCCGCACCCCGCGAGCGCGACGCAGAGCGCTCCCGTGAGCAGCACGGCGCCGACGGCTTCGGCGATGACGGTCGCTGGTCTCACGGATCCCTCGGGCGGACGGACGGGCGGGCGGTCCTGCGCACCGGATGCACCCCGCGTGCACAGGGATGTACCGCTTTGCGCACACAAGAGCGCATTCCTGTTTCCCGACAAATGTAACGGCGCTCCCCTCGAACCGACGCCCCCCTTGGCACCCCAGCCCCCGCCCCCTCCCTACCCGTGTCTTGACCCTCACCCAACGTCAGGCCGCACCCTTGATCGGCATCGCGCGGCGGCCCGCGACCGGCGGCCGCACGGTGCCGCCACCCACCCGCACCCGAAAGGCGCTCCCATGGGATACCCGGTAGGTCAGGTCTCCGCCTTCGCCGGGGTCACCATCCGGACCCTGCACCTCTACGACAAGACCGGCCTGCTCCGCCCCAGCGAGCGCAGCCCCGCCGGCTACCGCCTCTACAGCGACGCCGACCTCGCCCGCCTCCAGCAGATCCTCTTCTACCGGGAACTCGGCTTCCCGCTCGACGAGATCGCCACGATCCTGGCGGACCCCCAGGCCAACGCCCTCGACCAGCTCCGCGCCCGGCACCGCCGGCTCACCGAGGAGATCACCCGGCTCCGGCGCCTGGTCGAGGTCGCCGAGCAGGCCATGGAGGTCCAGCAGACCGGCGTCCCCCTCACCCCGGAGGAGCGCTTCGAGGTCTTCGGCGAGATCGCCTTCGATCTCACCTACGCCACCGAGGCCGAGCGGAAGTGGCGGCACAGCGAGGGCTACCGGCAGTCGATGGCCCGCGCCGCGACCCACTCCAAGGCCGACTGGGCGCAGATCATGGCCGAGGCCGCCGACTGGCGGGCCCGCCTGATCGCCGCCTTCGACGCCGGCGAACCGGCCGACGGCGAGCGGGCCATGGACCTCGCCGAGGAGCACCGCCACCACCTCACCCGCTGGTTCACCCCCTGCCCCACCGACATGCACGGCCGGATCGCCGACGACTTCGCCGCCGACCCCCGCGCCTTCGCCCTGCTCGTCCCACCCACCGAACAACGCCCGGGCCTCGCGCCCTACCTACGCACCGCGATCCACGCCAACGCGGTCCGCCAATCACCCCCGACCACAACCACCCCCTGACCCCGAGGCCCCACCCACCGAACAACACCCAGGCCTCGCGCCATACCCGCGCCCCGCAGTCCACACCGACGCAGTCCGCCAATCACCCCCGACCACAACCACCCCCTGACCCCGAGGCCCCGCCATGAACGTCCTCCTCGCCGCCGCCGGTTCGCACGGCGACATCGCTCCGTACACCGGCCTCGGCGCCCGCCTCCGGGCCGCCGGCCACGAGGTCACCCTCGCCACCCACGACACCTACGCCCCGCTCGTCCGCGCCGCCGGCCTCGGCTTCCGCAGCCTCCCCGCCGACCCGCGCGCCACCGGCCCCGCGGACCCGTCCACCGCCGGCACCCCCACCACCCGCCGCGCCCTGATGCGCCGGGCCGCCACCTTCATCGGACAGCTCGGCGACGGCATGGCCGACGCCGCCGGCCCCGACACCGAACTGCTCCTGCTGTCCACCACCACGGCCCCGCTCGGCTGGCACCTCGCCGAGGCCCTGGACATCCCGTCCGCCGGCGTCTACCTCCAACCCACCGCGCCCACCCGCGCGTTCTCGCCGGTCGTCAGCGGCGGCCGCTCACTCGGCGGCCGGGGCAACCGCACCGCCGGCCGCCTCGCCCTCCGCGTCGTCGACCGCCTGCACGCCGACGCCGTCCGCGCCCTGCGCACCCGCCTGGGCCTGCCGCCCGCCACCGCCCGTACGGTCCGCCGCCGCACCGAGGCCGCCAACTGGCCGGTCCTGCACGGCTTCAGCGAACTCCTCGTCCCCCGCCCCGCGGACTGGCGCCCCGGCCTCGACATCACCGGCTACTGGTGGCCCCACCACGCCCCCGACGCCCAACTCCCCTCTCACGTAGAGGACTTCCTCACCGCCGGCCCGCCCCCGGTCTCCATCGGCTTCGGCAGCATGTCCACCACCGACACCGAACGCCTCGCCACCCTCGCCGTCCGCGCCCTCCGCCGCGCCGGCCTCCGCGGCATCCTTCTCTCCGGCAACGCCGCCCTCACCGCCCCGTCCCCCTCCGACGACATCCTCACCCTCACCACCCCCCTCCCCCACGCCCTCCTCTTCCCCCGCCTCGCCGCCGCCGTCCACCACTGCGGCGCGGGCACCGCCGCCGCGGCCCTCCGCGCCGGCATCCCGTCCGTCCCCGTCCCGTTCACCGCCGATCAGCCCTTCTGGGCCGCCCGCCTGGCCTCCCTGGGCGCCGCCACCCCCGCCCTCCCCTTCACCGCCCTCACCCGCAAACTCCCCCTGGACGACGCCGTCACCCGCCTCGCCACCGCCCTCACCGAGGCCACCACCACCCCGCCCCTGCGCACCCACGCCCAATCCGCCGCCCACGACCTCACCACCGAAGACGGCCCCACCAAGGCCCTCCACACCCTCGACCGCCTCCTCCTCCCCTGACCCCACACCCCGTCAACCCCACCTCCCCCACACACGCAAAAGCCCCCACCGGATCTCCCGGTGGGGGCTTCAACTACGCGGTGGACCTGAGGGGACTCGAACCCCTGACCCCCTCGTTGCGAACGAGGTGCGCTACCAGCTGCGCCACAGGCCCTTGCGACGAGTGAAACTCTAGCATCACCTTCGCCGTGCTCGGAAATCGCTTCCGGTGCTGGTCAGTGGGACGTGCCTCACTCGTTCGCCGCGCGCGGGCGATCCTCGTCCTCGTACTGGTCGAAGAGCGGGGTGCGGCCGCGGGCGCGGCGGCCCGGGTTGGTGGGGCGGTCCTGGGCGGCGGCGTCGGGCCGCGGGCGCTCGGGGACGGAGCTGGAGCGGGCGGAGCTCCAGGCGTCGTCGGCGTCCAGGTCGACGTGGCTGGTGGCGCGGGGGGCGACCGGGGCGGTGACGTAGGTGGGGAGCGGGACCGGGACGGGCTCCCAGCTGCCGGTGGCCGGGCGGGAGCGCTCGCGCTGCTGGTCGACCCACTCGGCGTGGTCGGTCTGCTCGACGAGGGCGCGGGCGCCGGAGGTGTGCACGGGCGCCGCCGGACGGGACGGCTCCGGGGCGGGCTCGGCGTCAGCGCGGACGTCGGGCTGGTGGTCGGCGGCGGGCGGCTGGTCGGCCGCCTGGCGAGGGCGGGGCCGGCCCTCCCGCAGCCGCTGCGCTGCCGCCTCCGCCTTGCGCTGGTCCATGGTGAAGGTGAAGCGGCGGCGCTCCTGGACGCGCAGATAGATGATGTAGGAGGTGAGCAGCGCCGCGGGCACGGCGGGGGTCCAGAGGAAGGGCAGGCCGCCGACGGCCGCGGCGATGGCGCCGGCGGTGAAGGCGAGGAACAGCACGGTGATGGTGCGCCGGCGGCGGGCCAGGACCTTGGCGCGCTTGGTGCGCTCGGCGAGCGAGGGCCGCAGCGGGGCGACCTGCGCGCGGGCGGGGAGGACGTCGGGGAGTGCGGGGGCCGGTTCGGGATCGCCGAAGGACCGGGCGCCGGCCGGGTCGTCGGCGGCGTCCGGGTCCCGCTCGTCGCCGGCATCGTCGGCGGGGCACGCCCCGTGCTCCCGGTCGTAGCGGCGCTGCATGGCCGCGCGCCCGGACAGGAGCCGGATGGCCGTGCTGAAGCGCTCGGTGGGACGGGCCTCGTTGAGCTCGTCCTGCCTACGGAGCCACATCGGCACCAAATAGGCGGCCCAGGCCCCGACGATGACTGCGTAGATGAGGCCGCTGCTTCTCACAACTCACACGGTAGAGGGGTTTGCAGGGGGCCATCCGCCAATTGGGCCGGTGTGTCGCACGATCTGGCTGATATCTCGAACTTTTTTTGTGATTGTTGCGATGAAGTTGTGGTGAATGCGCAGGGTACGGCGAAGTAATTCGAACACGCTTTTTATTTGTGGGATGTGTCGGAGCGATCGGACGTGCCCGGTTTCCGACGGTGCCAGCGACCGAGGAGCCCTTCCGGCACTTCTTCGGCGGTCAGCGCGAAAACGGCGTGGTCGCGCCAGGCGCCGTCGATGTGGAGGTAGCGCGGGCGGATGCCTTCCTCGCGGAAGCCGAGTTTCTCCACCACGCGGCGACTGGGGGCGTTTTCCGGCCGAATGCAGACCTCGATGCGGTGCAGTCCGACGGTGCCGAAGCAGTGGTCGACGGCGAGCGCCACCGCGGTCGGCATCACCCCGCGGCCGGCGACTTCCCGGTCGACCCAGTAACCGATATGGCCCGAGCACATCGAGCCCCAGGTGATACCCGCCACAGTGAGCTGTCCGACGAGCCGGCCGCGGTATTCGACGACGAACGGCAGCATCCGGCCGGCGTGCGCCTCGGCCCGCAGATGGCGGACCATCTGCCGGAAGGTGGGGCGGTGCGGCACCGGGACGCCCGGCGGGGGCGGCGGAACGGTCGCCTCCCAGGGGCGCAGCCAGTCGCGGTTGCGGCGGTTGACCTCGCGCCAGGGGCGTTGGTCGCGCAGCTTTATGGGGCGGAGGGAGACGTCTCCGTCGGTCAGGACCACCGGCCAGGGCGTGTTCAGCTGGGGCTCCCGGAGGTGCTGGGGTGGTCGCCGCCGCGGATCTGGTCGACGGCGTGCGGCAGGAGGTCGGCGAGGACGGCCAGGCCGTCGCGCACCCCGCCGGTGGAGCCGGGGAGGTTGACGATCAGGGTCTGGCCGGCGACCCCGGCCAGACCGCGGGAGAGCGCGGCGGTGGGGACCTTGGCCCGGCCGGCGGCGCGGATCGCCTCGGGGATGCCGGGGACCTCGTGGTCCAGGACCCGGCGGGTGGCCTCGGGGGTGCGGTCGGTGGGCGAGATGCCGGTGCCGCCGGTGGTCAGGACGACGTCGTAGGAGGCGGCGACGGCGTCGCGCAGGGCGGCCTCTACGGGGTCGCCGTCGGGGACGACCCGGGGGCCGTCGACCGCGAAGCCCATGGCGGTCAGCCCCTCGACGAGCAGCGGGCCGCCCCGGTCCTCGTAGACGCCGGCGGCGGCGCGGTTGGAGGCGGTGACGACCAGGGCGCGGGCGGGGGTCACTGCCGGCTCCAGTCGCCGGACTTGCCGCCGGACTTCTCCTCGACGCGGATGTCGGAGATCACCGCGGCCTTGTCGACCGCCTTGACCATGTCGACGACGGTGAGCGCGGCGACCGAGACCGCGGTCAGGGCCTCCATCTCCACGCCGGTGCGGTCGGTGGTCTTGACGGTGGCGGTGATCTCGACGGCGTCGTCGGCGACCGCGAGGTCGACGGCGACGCCGGAGACCGCCAGCGGGTGGCACAGCGGGATCAGCTCGGGGGTGCGCTTGGCGCCCATGATGCCGGCGATGCGGGCGGTGGCCAGCGCGTCGCCCTTGGGGACGCCCTCGCCGCGCAGCAGCTCGACGACACGCGGCGCCACCAGGACGCGGCCGCTGGCGCGGGCGGTCCGGGCGGTGACGTCCTTCTCCGAGACGTCGACCATCCGGGCCGCGCCGGCCGCGTCGAGGTGGGTGAGGTGTTGCTGACCGCTGCTCATCGTTCTCCCGGTCCGTACTGCCGCCTTGTGGGACGACACCGTACCCCCGGGCCGGAGAGGGCACGCGTCACGGGGCTGCCCGGAACCGGTGCTTCCGGGCGGGCGTCAGCGGGGGCCGAGCGGGATGACGTCGACGGTGGCGTCGGCGGGGACCTCGGTGACGTCCTCGGGGACGACGATCAGGGCGTCGGCGTGGGCCATGGCCTTGATGAGGTGGGAGCCGCTGCCGCCGACCGGCGTGACCGTGCCGGCCACCGGGTCGTGGACGCCGCGGAGGAACTGCCGCCGGCCGCGGGGCGAGGAGCCCAACGGCGCGGTGACCCGGGCCCGGACGGTGCGGCGGTGCACCTCGGGGTGGCCCATCAGCGTCCGGATCACGGGGCGGACGAACAGTTCGAAGGAGACGTAGGAACTGACGGGGTTGCCGGGCAGGGCCAGCAGCGGGATGCGGTCGGGGCCGATCAGGCCGAAGCCCTGGGGCTTGCCGGGCTGCATGGCCAGCTTGCGGAACTCCACCCGCCCGTGCTCCGCGGAGAGGTCGCTCAGGGTCTCCTTGACGACGTCGTACGCGCCGACGCTGACGCCGCCGCTGGTCACCAGGACGTCGGCCCGGGCGTACTGGTCCTCCAGGGCGGTGCGCAGGGCCTTGGCGTCGTCGGCGACGGCGCCGACGCGGTAGGCGAGCGCGCCGGCCTCGCGGGCGGCGGCGGTGAGCTGGAAGCTGTTGGAGTCGTGGATCTGGCCGGGGCCCAACGGCTCGCCGGGCGGGACCAGTTCGCTGCCGGTGGAGAGCACCACGACCCGGGGGCGGCGGTGGACCATGACGGTGTCCAGGCCGAGGGCGGCGAGCAGGCCGAGCTGGGTGGGGCCGAGGACGGTGCCGGCGGACAGGGCCGGTTCGCCGGCGCCGGCGTCGCTGCCGGCCCGGCGGATGTGGGCGCCGGCGGTGGCCGGGCGGTGCACCCGGACCTCGCCGGCGGCGTCCTGCGGCGCGGCGCTGTGGGCGCGCATGGTGGCGGCCGGCCCCTGGCCGGTGCCGCCGTCGGTCCACTCGACGGGGACCACCGCGTCGGCACCGGGCGGCACCGGGGCGCCGGTCATGATGCGGGCGGCCCGGCCGGGGCCGACGGTGGGGAGCGCGCCGCTGCCGGCGGCGACGTCACCGAGGACGGCGAGGGTGGCCGGGGCCTCCTCGGTGGCGGCCGCGACGTCGGCGGCGCGGACCGCGTAGCCGTCCATGGAGCTGTTGTCGAACCCCGGCAGCGGCCGCGGGACGGTGAGGTCCTCGGCGAGGACGCAGCCCTGGGCGTCGAGGAGTTGCCGCCTGACCGGGGCCGGCGGCCGGAGCCGCGCCAGGATGTCGTCGAGGTGCTCGGCCACCGACCAGAGGCGGTCCGATGGGGAGGTCTGGCCGGTGGAGCCGTTCAACGTCCTACATCTCCTCGGTGACGTAACTGCGAAGCCAGGCCCGGAAGTCGGGGCCCAGGTCCTCACGTTCGCATGCCAGTCTGACAATGGCACGCAGATAGTCGCCGCGGTCGCCGGTGTCATAGCGGCGGCCCTTGAAGACCACGCCGTGCACCGGGCCGCCGAGTTCGGGGTGGGCGGCCAGTTCCTGGAGGGCGTCGGTGAGCTGGATCTCGCCGCCGCGGCCGGGGTCGGTCTTGCGCAGCACCTCGAAGACGGCCGGGTCCAGGACATAGCGGCCGATGATGGCGAGGTTGCTGGGCGCCTCGGCCGGTTCGGGCTTCTCGACGAGGTCGGAGACGGTGACCACGTCGTCGTCGGCGGTGGGGGCGGCGGCCGCGCAGCCGTAGAGGTGGATGCTGGCGGGATCGACCTCCATGAGGGCGATGACCGAGCCGCCGTGCTCTTCGCGGACCTCTATCATCCGGCGCAGCAGGGGGTCGCGGGGGTCGATGAGGTCGTCGCCCAGGAGGACCGCGAAGGGCTGGTCGCCCACGTGGGGCGCGGCGCACAGCACGGCGTGCCCCAGGCCCTTGGGGTTGCCCTGGCGGACGTAGTGGATGGTCGCAAGGTCGCTGGACTCCTGGACCTTGGCGAGCCGGGAGCCGTCGCCCTTGCGGTGCAGTGCCTCTTCGAGCTCGTAGTTGCGGTCGAAGTGGTCCTCCAGGGGACGCTTGTTCCGGCCGGTCACCATCAGGACGTCGGAGAGCCCGGCCGCGGCCGCCTCCTCCACCACGTACTGGATGGCGGGCTTGTCGACGACCGGCAGCATCTCCTTGGGGGTGGCCTTGGTCGCCGGCAGGAACCGGGTGCCGAGCCCTGCTGCGGGGATGACAGCCTTGCTGATCCGTGCATGCGATGGGGTCATGCGCGCCACCCTAACCGTCCCGGCCGGGCCGATGATGAGAGCCCGGTGAACAGATCATGAGAGCCCGAGCGAGGCCCACGATGAGCGGTGAGCACGAGGAAAAGCGCAGGTTGCGACGGGATCTCCTGGAGGTGAGGAGGGCGTTGCCGGCCGAGGTCGTCGCGGCCCGGGGCGCCGCGCTGGCCCGGCGGGTGCGGGAGCTGGACGAGCTGCGGGCGGCGCCCGCCGGCGACGCCCCGCTGACCGTCGCCGGATATGTCTCGATCGGCGGTGAGCCCGACACCCGGGCGCTGCTGGATGCGCTGCGGGCGGCCGGGGTGCGGGTGCTGCTGCCGGTGCTGCTGCCCGACAACGACCTGGACTGGGCCGTGTACGAGGGCGCCGAGCACCTGGTACCGGCGGGCTGGGGGCTGCGGGAGCCGGCCGGTCCGCGGCTGACCCCGGAGGCCGTCGCACAGGCGGACGTGGTGTTGCTGCCGGGACTGGCGGTGGACCGGACCGGGCTGCGGCTGGGCCGCGGCGGCGGCTCGTACGACCGGGTGCTGGCCCGCCTGGAGCGGTCGGGGAGGCACACCTCGCTGGTGGTGCTGCTCCACGACGACGAGGTGCTGGAGAAGGTCCCGGCCGAGCCGCACGACCGGCGGGTGCATGCCGCGGTGACGCCGTCGGGGGTGCACCGCTTCCGCCGCTGACGCCGCGGGGCGCGGTTTCACGTGAAACGCCGTCGGGCGGACCGGAAGAGTTCCGGTCCGCCCGACGGCGTTCGCGTGCTTCCGCCGCCCTTACGGCGACAGGGTCAGCGTCTCCTTGCCGGCCTTCTTCACGGCCGCCTCGCTGAACGCCCAGGGCAGCAGTTCGCCCTTGGCCCACTTGTCGGTCTGGTCGTAGTAGTGGGCGTGGTAGGCGTGCCCGGAGGCGCCGGTGAGGTTTATCCAGCGGGACTTGTCGAGGTCGGCGAGGTTGACCACCATCCGCATGGACGGGACCCAGGTGACCTTGTAGCCGCCGGCGGCGTTCCAGCCGGTGGCGTCGACCGCGGCCTCACCGCCGCCGAGGTTCCAGGGCCCGCGGTTGAGCATGCTCTGGAGGAAGCCGGGGCCCTCCTTGCCGAGGGTCTGGTTGGTGAGGTCCATCTGGTGCAGACGGCCCCAGGCCCAGTGGTCGATGTTCTTGCCCAGCTTGGAGGTCAGCTCGTAGCGGGCGTCCTTCATGGCCTGGGCCAGGAGCTGGTCGCGGTTCTTCAGGCCGGGGTGGCCGGGCCGGTCGTCGGTCTGCCACCAGGCGTTGTTCGGGTCGTCGAGGATGTTCCGGACGACCTCGTACCAGCGGTCGCCGCCGTCGGGCTGGGCGGCGTCGCCGGCCCGCTCGCCGCACTCGCGGACCAGCTTGTTCTGGGCGTCGGCCGGACCGGTGTCGCCGGCCGGGCGGACGTAGAGGCACTGGCCCTGGACGCGCAGCTCCTTGGGCATCTTGTTGCCGAAGGCGAGCTTGAGGGTGTTGCGCCAGACGGCGTTGAAGTAGGCGGCCGCGGCGGAGTCGGGCTCCTGGGTGAAGTCCCAGCCGTTGAGCAGCTGCTGGGCGTCGCGGACGTACTTGTCCTTGATGTCGATCTTCGTCAGGTAGGGCGTCAGCAGCCGGGCGATCTCGCTGCTGTTGTCCCGCTGGAAGGTCTGCATGTCGTCGGTGGAGACCTTGCCGCCGTCCTTGATCTTGGACTCGATCAGGTCGTTTATCCGCTGGCTGCGGGCGCCGTAGCCCCAGTCCTTGGTGATCAGGTACGGGTACTTCTCGTTGACCACGGCCTGGTTGGCGGTGACGATGAAGCCGCGCTTGGGGTTGTACTCGTACGGCAGCGCGCTCTGCGGGATGTAGTCCTTCCACTGGTAGGCCGGGTCCCAGCCGGGCGCCGGGGTGGAGCCGTCGCCCTTGCCGCGGACCGGGATCCTGCCGGGGGCCTGGTAGCCGATGTTGCCCTTGGTGTCGGCGTAGATGAGGTTCTGCGAGGGGACCTCGAAGTCGGCCGCGGCCTTGCGGAAGTCGGTCCAGTCCTTGGCGCGGTTGAGCTCGAAGACGGCGTCCATGGACTTGCCGGGGGTCAGCGCGGTCCAGCGGAGCGCGACGGCGTAGCCGTCGCCGCGGTCGGGGGCGCCGTCGGTGACCGGGGCGCTCTTGCCGACGCCGGACAGCTGGTCGTCGCGGTCGGAGACGATCGGGCCGTTGTTGGTGGACCGGACGGTGATCTTGCGGCTCGCGCCGCCGGCGACCTTGATGGTCTCCTGGCGGGTGATGAAGGGCTCCTGCTTGCCGTCGAAGAGGTAGCCGTCGGCGTTGATCTTCTCCAGGTAGAGGTCGGTGACGTCGGCGCCCAGGTTGGTCATACCCCAGGAGACGTCCTGGTTGTGGCCGATGATGACGCCGGGCATCCCGGAGAAGGTGAAGCCGGCGACGTTGTAGGAGCACTTGGGGCCGGTGGTGCGGCAGTGCAGGCCCATCTGGTACCAGAGCGAGGGCATCTGCGGGGCCAGGTGCGGGTCGTTGGCGAGCAGCGGCTTGCCGGTGGTGGTGTGCTCACCGGAGACGACCCAGGAGTTGGAGCCGATGCCGTTGCCGTTGGGGCCGAGCAGCGCCGGGACCTTCTCCAGGGTCTTGGACAGCGAGGAGAGCTGCGCCTGGACCCCGGCGGCGGCGCCGTGGACGGTCCCCTGGCCGGTGCCGGTGCCCGCCCCCGTGGACGTGCCCGTCCCGTTGGGCGCCCCGGTGCCGTTGGACGTGCCGGTACCGGTGCCCGTGCCGGTGCCCGGCGCCATGCCGCCGCCGGTGGCCTTGGGGTCGAACTCCTTGCTGACCGGGTCGACGTTGCCGCCGGCGACGATCGGCCGGTTCCGCTGGTACGGGTAGCCCGGGTAGAGCTCGTCGATCTGCTTCTGGGTGAACCGGCTGGCCATCAGGGCCCGGTCGACCTCGTCCTGCATGTTGCCGCGCAGGTCCCAGGCCATCGCCTTGAGCCAGGCCACCGAGTCGGCCGGGGTCCAGGCGTCGGGCTTGTAGTCGCTGGTGAAGCCGAGCGCGGCGTACTCCAGGGAGAGCGCGGAGCCCTGGTGGTCCTTGAGGTAGGCGTTGACGCCGGCGGAGTACGCCTGGAGGTACTTCTTGGTGGTGGCCGAGAGCTTGGTGTCGTACTCCTTCTGCGCCACCTCGTGCCATCCGAGGGTGCGCAGGAACTCATCGGTCTTGACCTGGCTCGCGCCGAACATCTCGGAGAGCCGGCCGGCCGTCATGTGACGGCGGACGTCCATCTCCCAGAAGCGGTCCTGCGCCTGGACGTAGCCCTGGGCGCGGAAGAGGTCCTCGTCGGTGTCGGCGTAGATCTGCGGGACGCCGTTGGCGTCCCGGACGACGTCCACCGGGTCGGTCAGACCGGGGAGTTTGAGCGCCCCCGTGGTCTCCGGGAACGAGGCGCGGACGGTGCTCACACCCCAGTACGCGCCGAAGCCGATGCCCGCCACGAGCAGCAGCACGACCGTGAACGCGACGAGGCGGCCACGCCGCCCCTTCTTCTTTTTGGGGGCTGGACCGGACTTGTTGGCGGGCATCTCTGTCCTTCGAGGGGCAGGGTGGGAGTGCTGGAGCAACCATAGGCGCACCAGTTTGACGACCCCTACGCGGAGTCACCGCCGAGCACATTAAACTTTCAAGCAATGGTAAATTGTTAGAGTCAGTAACTAGATACGGTAAGGACAACCGGCCCATCCCGACCAGGGTGCGAGGAAGGATCAGCTCCTGTCTGTCGAATACCTCAACGAACTCCTGCTGATCAGCTCACTCGTACTGCTCGTCGCGGTCGCGGCGGTACGGGTTTCCTCGCGCAGCGGGCTCCCCAGCCTGCTCATCTACCTGGGGATAGGCATCGCGATAGGGCAGGACGGCATCGGCGGCGTCGTCTTCGACAACGCCAAGATGACCCAACTCCTCGGCTATGCCGCCCTGGTGGTGATCCTCGCCGAGGGCGGCCTGGGCACGAAGTGGAAAGAGATCAAACCGGCCCTGCCGCAGGCCGCGATGCTCTCGACCTTCGGCGTCGCGGTGAGCGTGGGAGTCACCGCGGCCGGCGCGCACTACCTCGCCGGACTCGACTGGCGCCAGGCGCTGCTGATCGGCGCGGTGGTGTCCTCCACGGACGCCGCGGCGGTCTTCTCCGTCCTGCGCAGCGTCCCGCTGCCGTCCCGCCTGACAGGTGTCCTGGAAGCCGAATCCGGGTTCAACGACGCCCCCGTGGTCATCCTCGTCGTGGCCTTCTCCACCGCCGGACCGGTCGAGCACTGGTACGTCCTGCTCGGCGAGATCGCGCTGGAGCTGGCCATCGGCGCGGCGATCGGCCTGGCCATCGGCTGGCTGGGCGCGTACGGCATGCGGCATGTGGCGCTGCCCGCCTCCGGCCTCTACCCGATCGCGGTGATGGCCATCGCGATCTCCGCGTACGCGGTCGGCGCGCTGGCGCACGGCTCCGGCTTCCTCGCCGTCTATCTGGCCGCGGTGATCCTCGGCAACGCCAAGCTGCCGCACGCCCCGGCCACCCGCGGCTTCGCCGAGGGGCTCGGCTGGATCGGCCAGATCGGCATGTTCGTCCTGCTCGGCCTGCTGGTCACCCCGCACAACCTGCTCGACGACATCGTGCCGGCGCTGCTCATCGGCATGATCCTCACGCTCGTCGCCCGCCCGCTGTCCGTCTTCACCTCGCTGCTGCCCTTCGGGGTGCCCTGGCAGGAGAAGTCCCTGCTGTCCTGGGCCGGGCTGCGCGGCGCGGTGCCGATCGTGCTGGCCACCATCCCGATGGTGGGCAACGTCCCCGGCAGCGAGACGGTCTTCAACATCGTCTTCGTGCTGGTCGTGGTCTACACCCTCATCCAGGGCCCGACGCTGCCCTGGCTGGCCCGGCGGCTGCGGCTGGGCGACGGCGAGGAGGCCGCCGACCTGGGCATCGAGTCGGCCCCGCTGGAGCGGCTGCGCGGCCATCTGCTGTCCACGGCGATAGGCCCCACCTCCCGGATGCACGGCGTCGAGGTCGGTGAGCTGCGGATGCCGGCGGGCGCCGCGGTCACCCTCGTCGTGCGGGACGGCACCAGCTTCGTGCCCTCCCCCACGACCGTGCTGCGGCGCGGCGACGAACTGCTGGTGGTCGCCACCGACCCGGTGCGGGACGCGGCCGAGCGCCGGCTCCAGGCGGTGTCCCAGGGCGGCAAGCTGGCCGGCTGGCTGGGCACCGGTACGGAGCGGCAGCCCCAGGAAGGAGCGGCCAGGCGCCCCCGGCGCCGCGAGGCCGGATGAGACGCGGGCCCGGCCACCCCTGGCCGGGCCCGCCCGCAAGCCCAGGCGCCCGGCTGTTTCCGGTTGGACGCCGTGGGCGCGCCACCCCTCCGGGGAGGCCCTGGAGATCCCCGTGAAGCCCCGGCCGACGCCGGGGCTTCACACCGTCCGGCCTGTATAGTCAAACCGGTAATTTGTACGGATCACGAACCAACTCTGCCTGACGCAGAGCTGGCGCGACCGCTCGGCGGCCGCGGTCCCCCTGCCAGGCGCAGCCACCTTCCCCGGTGCGGACCACGCGGTATCACTCGGTCCTGCGCGAGAGGACAGCTCTCGGCGCGCACCCGTGGCACCTCGCGGGGCGGCGCTACCAGGCGGCAGAAAGGCCCGGCCGTGGCATCCGCGGTCAAGGACTCCCGTCCCGGTTACGGACAACTGTTGCGCACGCCCGGAGCGTGGACGTTCCTGCTGCCCGGCTTCCTGGCCCGGCAGCCGTTCGCGATGCTGACCATCGGCATCGTCCTGCTCGTCCAGTCCACCACCGGCTCCTACGGCACCGCCGGCGCGGTCTCCGCCGCCACCGGCGTCTCGATGGCCCTCTTCGCCCCGCAGGGCGGCAAGCTCGCCGACCGGTTCGGCCAGCGCGCGGTGCTGATCCCCGGCGTCCTGGTGCACGCCGCGGGCGTCTCGGCGCTGATCGCACTCGCCCTGGCGCACGCCCCCCTGTGGGCGCTGCTCGCGGTCGCCGTCCCCACGGGCGCCTCCACTCCGCAGGTCGGCCCGATGGTGCGGGCCCGCTGGGCGGCGAAGCTGGGCGGCAGCCCGCTGATGCCGACGGCGGCCGCCTTCGAGTCGGTCACCGACGAGTTCACCTTCGTCGTCGGCCCGGTGCTGGCGACCGCGCTGTGCACCGGCATCCACCCGGCCGCCGGCCTGGTCGCCGAGGCCGCGCTGTCGCTCGCCGGCGGGCTGCTGTTCGCCTCGCAGCGCCGCACCCAACCGCCGGTCCACCGGGAGCGCGCCGCGGGCCTCGCGCGCGTCTCGGCGCTGTCCGTCCCCGGTGTGCGGGTCCTGATCGTGGCGTTCCTGGGCATCGGCTCGGTCTTCGGCGGGATGCAGGTCTCGCTGACCGCGCTGACCGAGCACATCGGGCAGCCCGGCATCAACGGCGTCCTCTACGGGATCTTCGCCGGCGGCAACATGCTCGCCGGTATCGCCTGCGGCGCGATCGCCTGGAAGGTCGGCCCGCACCGCCGCCTGCTGGTCGCCTACGGGCTGCTGGCCCTGGCCACCACCCCGCTGTGGGCGGTGACCGCGGTGCCGCTGCTGGGCGCCGTCGGCCTGGTCGTCGGCCTGTGCATCGCGCCCGCGCTGATCACCGGCTACACCCTCGTGGAATCCCTGGTCCCGGCCACCGCCCGGACCGAGGCGTTCACCTGGCTGACCGGCGCGGTGGCGCTGGGCCAGGCGGCCGCGGCCACCTCCGCCGGCCAGTTGGCGGACCGCTTCGGCCCCAACTCCGGTTTCCTGGTGCCGCTGGCCGGCACGGCGCTGGCCCTGGTGGTCCTGCTGGCCCTGCGGACCCACCTGGCGCCCCGGTCGTCGATGGTCGTCACCGGGTCGGCGGGCGCCGCCGAGGAGCGGGAACGGGAGCTCAGCCGCACCTGAACGAGCCCCGGGGCGGGGCCGGGAGCGGGCGTGGAGTCGGTCACCGTGCGACGTTCGCGGTGGACTGGCGCGCCGGAATACTGCAAGATGGAACGTCGTTAGCACTCAATGAGTGAGAGTGCCAGGAGGAAGTCAAGTGCCGACCTACCAGTACCAGTGCACCGCGTGCGGCGAGGGCCTTGAGGCCGTGCAGAAGTTCACCGACGACGCGCTCACCGAGTGCCCCAGCTGCAACGGACGCCTCAAGAAGGTGTTCTCGGCGGTCGGCATCGTCTTCAAGGGCTCCGGCTTCTACCGCAACGACAGCCGCGGCTCGTCGTCCAGCAGCACCCCCGCCGGCAGCTCCTCGACGTCGACCGGCTCCTCGTCGAACGGCTCGTCCTCGTCCTCGACGTCCTCGTCGTCGGACAGCAAGCCGTCGTCCTCGTCCTCGGTCAGCAAGCCGTCGGCCCCGGCCAGCACCGGGTCGGCCGCCTGACCCTGGGCACCAGCCGGGCCGCCGTAGCGACGCCCGCAACCGGACTTCCGGGCCCCGCCGCTCCCCACCGGGGGCGGCGGGGCCCGCCGCGTTCCCGGGCGCCGGCCGGACCGAACCACCGGCGGGCCGCCGCCGTGCCCCGATAGTGTGACCGCATGGTTGACGCGGAGATCGGCGTTATCGGCGGGTCGGGGTTCTACTCGTTCCTGGAGGACGTGACCGAGATCACGGTGGACACCCCCTACGGGCGCCCCAGTGACTCTCTCTTCCTCGGCGAGATCGCCGGGCGCTCGGTCGCCTTCCTCCCCCGGCACGGCCGGGGCCACCACCTCCCGCCGCACCGCATCAACTACCGCGCCAACCTCTGGGCGCTGCGCTCCCTCGGGGTGCGCCAGGTCCTCGGGCCGTGCGCGGTCGGCGGGCTGCGCCCCGAATACGGCCCCGGCACCCTGCTCGTCCCCGACCAACTCGTGGACCGCACCAAGTCCCGTGTGCAGACCTACTTCGACGGCGAACCGCGCGCGGACGGCGGCGTCCCCAACGTCGTCCACCTGACCTTCGCCGACCCGTACTGCCCCACCGGCCGGCAGGCCTGCCTGGCCGCCGCCCGCGGCCGCGACTGGGAGCCGGTCGACGGCGGCACCATGGTGGTGATCGAGGGGCCGCGCTTCTCCACCCGCGCCGAATCGCGCTGGCACGCCGCCCAGGGCTGGTCGGTGGTGGGCATGACCGGACACCCCGAGGCCGTCCTGGCCCGCGAACTGAGCCTCTGCTACACCTCGCTGTCCCTGGTCACCGACCTGGACGCGGGCGCCGAGACCGGCGAGGGCGTCTCCCACGAGGAGGTCCTCAAGGTCTTCGGCGAGAACATCAGCCGGCTCCGCGAGGTCCTCTTCGACACCGTCGCCGCGCTCCCCGCCGACGCCGACCGCGGCTGCCTGTGCACGGACGCGCACCAAGGGTGGGACCTGGGGATCGAGCTGCCGTAGCGGGCCGGGGCGGGCGGGGCCGGGCGCGGCGGCTCGGGTCGGATCAGAGGGGACCCCGTCGGGCGGGGCCGGACGCCGTCGGCGGGTGAACTCCCCTTCCGGGTGACGGAGTTGTCCACAGTCGCGGGGCTGTCCACAGGCCGCGGCGGGCGGGGGCGAAGTACGGCACGGTGGTGATCGCGGGTCCGCACGCGGGGCTCGCTTCCGACCCCGTCCGCTCCGCATCCGCACCACAGGTGGTGACGACCATGCCCTCCCTCGCCCCGGCCCTACCCACTCCCCCGCGGTGTGAAGTGCCCCACTTCGCCCCCGTTCGTGCGGGCGGCGTCCGCTCCCGATGGCGCGGGCCCGCGCGCCGCCGGCTGCTGGCCGCCGGCCTCGCAACGGCCGCCGCAGCACTGGCCACCGGCCTCTCGCACGGCCCCGGGAGCAGCGCCTCCGCACCCGCGGCCTGTCCCACCGCGGCGGCCTCCGGGGGGCGGTGACCATGCCGCCCCCGCGCGAAGATCGAGTGGCGTCCGCCGCCCGGACACGCGAGTCTTCTCCGAGTGGCGGGGCACCGGCCGCGCGCCCTCCATGGCGCGCCCGCACCACCGATACCGAAGCCGTTATCGGCACCGCCGCACCGATCACCGCCGCAGGGGCCCTGCCGAGCGGCCGGGTCCGCCGCTTCCCGGTGGGCGCCGGCCCCCGCACGGCCGCCCCTGCGCCCCGCACGAGCCACCCTCGGCACGGCCCGGTCCCCCCGATCCGCCGCTCCCGTACGGATATCCGTACTGGTGCCCTGGTCGATCGCCGGTTCGTGGTGCGCGATTGGACATCTCCGCCCCGCCCTGACGTAAGTTGCGGTGCCGATTGTCGGTACACCGTCCAAAGCAAGCGCGGAAAGAGGCTGTCAGGTGAGCGGCGAGAAGAAGAGCATCCTTCAGGGATTCAAGGAATTCCTGATGCGCGGCAACGTCATCGAACTGGCGGTGGCGGTCGTCGTCGGTGCGGCGTTCACCAACATCGTCAACGCGGTGGTCAAGGGCGTCATCAACCCGATCGTCGGTGCCTTCGGCTCGCAGAACCTCGACAACTACCAGACCTGCCTGAGCACGTGCGCCGTCGACAAGAAGACCGGTGTGTACGTGGACGGCATCTACGTCCTGTGGGGCTCGGTGCTCAGCGCGGCGCTGACGTTCCTGATCACCGCCGGGGTCGTGTACTTCCTCATGATCCTGCCGATGAACAAGTGGAAGGACCGTCAGGACGCCAAGAAGCCGGCCGACGAAGGGCCGGCGGCCCCGACGGAGATCGAGCTCCTCACCGAGATCCGCGACGCCCTGCTCGCCCAGCGCAACGGTGCCTCGGCGGCCCCCGGCGCGGCCTCCGCGGCCGCAGCGGCCCTCATCACGCAGCAGTCCCGGCAGTAGCGGGCGCTCCGCCCGGGATACGCCGCCCCTCGCCTCGCTCAGAGGTGGTGGGGCGGCTTTTCGTCGAGGAAGCGGGCGAGGTCGGCGGCGCTGCCCGAGGTGGCGGGACGCTCACCCCAGCCGTGGTCGGTGTCGTCCGAGGACCGCCGGCTCAGCGGGTCGTCGAAGATCAGCGCGGCGGCGCTGCGCGGTGCCGGCCGCGCGGGCGACGCGGTGGTGCGGGTCTCGGGCGCCGGGGGTGCGTCCTGGTCGGCCCCCGCGGTCGAGTCGGTCTCGGGTGCGGCCCCGGGGGCGGGATCGCCCTCGGACGGGGACTCGGACCTGGACTCGGGCTGGGGCTCGGGCTTGGTGCTCACCCCTTCAGGGTACGGCGGGCCCTGGGGCGCTTCCGTTCTCGTGCGTGGGTATCGGGTGCGGACGATGCGCGTCGCGCGGACGCGTGGGCGGTCCCTGCTCGGCACGTCCCCGCCCCGGCGGCCAGCCACGATCGGCACCGGGGAGCGGCAGGAGGTGGGGCTGAGGGTGGTGAGCACGGGCGTGGCGCTTCGGCATGGCGACCGGGCCTCCGTACGGGGTCGGGAAGCCCACGCTAGGAGTGCTCGGGGCCGGTGGCCCGCTGTGCGGCGCATCCGAGGGTTCGGGACGCCGGATCCGGACGTGCTGCGGTCGCGTGGTCGCGGTCGGCGGTCGCGGTCTGCGGTCTGCGGTCTGCGGTCTGCGGTCTGCGGTCTGCGGCGGGGTGGGTCAGGCGGCGAGGGCCTCGTGCCACCACTGGTCGCGACCGGGCTTCCAGGAGACCGGGCGGGAGCAGCGGTTCACCACCAGGACGGTGTGCGGCAGCCGCTCCGTGCCGGCGGCGGCGCTCCGCGCCAGCGCGTGGTCCAGCACCGGCTTCACCGGGCGTACGGAGCCGTCCCAGAACGCCGCGTCCGCCGTGATCAGCACCTGCGTCCCCGACTCCCGCAGGCGCGCGGTCAGTTCGGGGACGGTCAGGGAGACCGGCAGCGTGGTGCGTATCGCGTTCAGACGGCCGCAGGCCAGGGTGGCGATCACCGATTCGGGCACCAGCGGCAGGTGCACCGCGACCCGGTCGCCGGCCCGCACCCCGTAGCGGGTGAGCGCTTGCGCCGCCCGTTCGGCCTGCTCCAGGAGCATGCCGTGCGTCAGCTCCTCCAGACGACCCGGCTCCCCGCTCCAGGTGAGGGCGACCTGCGACGCATCGGGCTCTTGCACTTCCCGGGCGTCTTCTGCATGCTCTGAGATCACACGGCGCAACATGCGCATCAGCATGGAGTTCAGCGATCAACGAATGCTGAACGTCTGTTGTACGAGCCCGCAAGGGCCGTTCGACTCTATGGGGTCAGCGCCGGGCCCCTTCCGCACCCCGCGACGGCAGCGCAGCGCGTTCCTGCCTCTTCCTGCCCCGGTCCGGTGCACTTCATCCCTCCCTCTCCTCCTTTCCTTCTTCTTCCTTCGGTGCGGTGTGCGTGAGAGAGGCGGGTGGTCGGAGCCATGTCCGTACCTCCGACGGGTCCTACGGGCCAGACGGATCCGGCGAGTCAGACGGGCCAGACGGATCCGGTGGAGTCGGCAGACTCCGCGGATTCAGCGGGTTCAGCGGGTTCAGCGGGTTCAGCGGACGCGGTGAACGGGCGTGTGGTGCGCGGGCGTTGGGCGTGGTGGGCGGTGGCGGTCGGAGCCTTCTGCGTGCAGTTGGACTCCTTTGCGCTGAATCCGGCGCTGCCCGTGGTCCGGGCCGAGTTGCCGGGGGCCGCGGCCGCCGCGCCGTGGGTGGTCAGCGGCTATCTGCTCGCCGCCGGGGCCCTGATGCCGGTGGCCGGGCGGCTGGCCGACCTCTGCGGGCGGCGGCGGATGCTGGCCCTCGGGGCGGCGCTCTTCGGGGTGAGCTCCGTGTGCTGTGCGCTGGCGCCGTCGCTGTCGTTCCTGGTGGCGGCGCGGGTGGTGCAGGGCGCGGGCGGCGCGTTGATCATGCCCGCGGGGCTGGCGCTGCTCACCAACGCCGCTCCGCCGGGCCAGGGGCGGCGGGCGACCGGGCGGGCGCTGGGAGTGGCCGGGCTGGCCACCGTGTGCGGCCCGTTCCTGGGGGGCGCGCTGGCCCCATCGGTGTCCTGGCGGGCCGTGTTCTGGCTGACGGTGCCGTTCGCCGCGGCCGCGGTGTGGTGTGCGGGCCGGGCGGCGGAGTCGCGGGACGCGGCCGCCGCCCGGCAGCCCCTCGACGTGGCGGGCGCGGTGACCGCGACCGGCGCCCTGGTGTGCCTGACGTGGTGGCTGGAGCACCGCGCGGCCTGGGTCTGGGCGGCGGGTGCGGTGCTGCTGGGCGCGTGGTGCGTACGGGCCGAACGGCGCGCCCCGGCGCCGCTGGTGGACCTCGCGCTCTTCCGCAACCTCCCGTATGTGGCGCTGACCGCGGCCGGGGCGGTCGCCAACGCGGCGACGGTGGCGCTGCTGTACGTGCTTCCGCTGTCGCTCCAACATGGGCGGGGCTGGCCGGTGTTGGCCGCGGGGCTGGCGTTCCTCGCGCTGGCCGCCGGGGGTCCGGTGGCCGGGCGGGTGCGTCCCGGGGCGGCCGTGCCGGTGATGGCGTTGTGCCTGGCCGCGGCGGGGGGTGCGCTGTGGGCCACCGGGGTTTCCGCGGGGGCGCCGGCCCTGCTGGTGGCCGCCACGGGCGCCGCGGCGGCGTTGGGGGTGGCGGGTGGACTGGCCCTCACCGGTACCCAGGCGGTGGTCCGCCGCGAGCGGGCGGGGGGAGCCTCGGGCCTCACCAAGTCCGTGCTGACGACGACGGCGGGGTGGGGGCTGGCCCTGACGGCTCCGGCCACCGGAGCGGACCCGGCCGCGCCGGCCCCCGCCGGGCCGGTCGGCGGCGGGGCGGTCGGCGGCGGGCCGGTCGGCGGCGGGGCGCCGCCGTCGCTGGTGCTGCCGGCGGCCGGATGCCTGATGGGGGCGGTCCTGATGGCGACGGTATGGGGGCTGGAGAGGAGGCGGGCGAGGCGCTGAGAGGGGACGGGAGGGCCGGCGGGCCGGCGGGCCGGGTGTCGGCGGCCGGCCCACCGGCCCTCCCCTCGTGCCTCACCGGGCCGTCGCGAGTTCCGCGTAGCCGCCGGAGGCGTCGCTCACCTGATGGAAGCCGTGGGCCTCCAGGAGGGCCGCCGCGATCATCGAGCGGTTGCCGCTGCGGCAGTAGAGGACGACCGGGCGGGCCGGGTCGAGTTCGCCGATCCGGCCGAGGAGGGCGGCCAGCGGGATGTTGCGGGCGCCGGGGAGCGCACCCGCGGCGAACTCGGCCGGGTTGCGGACGTCGACCAACTGGCCGCCGTCGACGGGGTCGTGGGGGTCCAGGGGCAGCCTGGTGAGCAGGTCGGCCATGGCCAGGCGGTGGCTGCGGCGGGTGAGTCCGGGGGCGCCGGCCAGGACCCCGGCCAGGTCGGGCAGATGGCCCAGGACCCGGTCGTAGCCGATGCGGGCGAGCCGGAGGCGGGCCTCGTGCTCCTTGCCCGGGTCGGCGAGCAGGACGATCGGGGTGCCGGGGGCCACCACGCTGCCGGCGTACTCCGCGAACCGGGTGTCCAGGCTCGTGTGCAGGGAACCGGCGAGGTGGGCCCGGGCGTAGGCCTCGATCGGGCGGCAGTCGAGCAGCGCGGCGCCCTGTTCGGCGCGGGCGGCGAGCGCCTCGTCCAGGGTGAGCGGGGCCGGCGGCTCCGGGTCCCGCAGGGGGTGGCCGTCCCGGTTGAGGGCCACGTCGTACGCGAAGTAGCCGGGTGCGGCGGGCTGTTCGGCGGTGACCAGCCGGACGAAGGCGTCCTCCGCCATGGGCTGGAGCGCGTAGTTGAGGCGGCGCTGGTCGCCGATGGTGGAGCTGGTGTCGGTGGAGATGCTGCGGCCGCAGGCCGAACCGGCGCCGTGTGCGGGGAAGACCCGGGTCGCGTCCGGGAGGGTCAGCAGTTTGGTGTGCAGGGAGCGGTGGAGGCGCCCGGCCATCTCCTGCGGGGAGTGGCCGGCCGCGGAGAGCAGGTCGGGGCGGCCGACGTCGCCGACGAAGAGGGTGTCGCCGGTCAGCACGCCGAACGGCACCTCGTCGTCGGGCTGTTCGTGGATGACCAGGCAGATCGATTCCAGGGTGTGGCCGGGGGTGGCGAGGACGGTGAGGGTCACCCCGGACGCCGTCCCGTTCACCGGCCCGGACCGCGCCGGGCCTACCGGGGCGGGCGTCGTCCCCGGCTCGGCGTCGGGTGCCGGGGTCGGCTCGGTGCCCAGGAAGAGGCGTTCGCCGTCGTGCAACCGGCGGATGGGGAAGCCGGTTTCGGCGGCCGCGCCGAAGGCGATCTCGGCGCCGGTGGCGCGGGCCGCCTCCAGGTGTCCGGAGAGGAAGTCGGCGTGGATGTGCGTCTCGACGACGAGTTCGATGCGCAGGCCGGCCGCTTCGGCGTCGGCCAGGTACGTGTCGATGTCGCGGCGCGGGTCGACGAGGACGGCGCGTCCGGTCTTCCGGTCGCCGATCAGGTACGACGCCTGGGAGAGGCAGTCGAGGTAGTACTGCGCGAAATGCACGGTCGGGCCTCCAGGGGTGCGCGGCGCCCGTGCGTGGGCGGCGGAATGCGCCGTGCACGCCGCTCCGTTGTGCGGATGCACGGATGTACGTACATTAGGGAGCCGACCGGCGGGGGAACAACCCGCCCCCCCGTAAGCCGGACGAGAACCCAGGGACGAGAGGACCGACATGACGCCGCCTCAGCCCGCATCGCCGGGTGCGCACGGCCGCAAGGCCCCGCACGGCGACGACGGCAGCCACGGTGACCACGCGCAGGCGCACGGACCGCGCCCCTTGGACCGCGGTTCACCGCTGCCCCTGTGGGCGCAGCTCCTGGAGGATCTGCGGCGTCGGATGGAAGTCGGCGCGTTCACCGAGGAGTTCCCGGCCGAGCACCGGCTGACGGCCGAGTACGAGGTCAGCCGGCACACCGTCCGGGAGGCGCTGCGCAAACTGCGCGCCGACGGCCTGGTGATCGCCGAGCGCGGCCGCGCCAGCCGCCTCGACACCCGCCGCATACAGCAGCCGCTCGGCTCCCTCTACAGCCTCTTCCGCGACCTGGAGGCGCAGGGCGTGGACCAGCGCAGCGAGGTGCTGCGGCTGGAGCGAACCGCGGACGCGACGGTCGCCGGCCACCTGGGGCTGGTCCCGGACGCGCCCCTGGTCGTCCTGGAGCGGCTGCGGCTGGCGGACGGTGAACCGCTCGCCCACGACACCGCCTACCTCCCGGCCGACCTCGCCGAACCGCTGCTGGAGGCGGACTTCGGGCACACCTCGCTCTACGGCGAACTGGCCGGGCGCTGCGGGGTGAAGGTCACCGGCGGGCGGGAGCGGATCGCTCCGTTCCTGCCGGACATCCGGCAGGCGTGGCTGCTCGGACTGGCCGACCGGGAGGCGGCCTTCGCCATCGAACGGATCGGACGGGCCGGGGACCGGCCGGTGGAATGGCGCGAGACGGTGGTCCGGGGCGACCGCTTCGCGTTCGTCGCCGAATGGTCCGACGCCAGCCGGGCGGTCGCCCTCGCGCCGCGCGCCGCGGCGCCGTCCGCGTAACGGGCCGCCGTGTCCGTCCTCATAGCCGCGACGGCGCTGCCCTGCGGACTGGTGATCGGCCTGCTGCTGGGGGCGCTCGGCGGCGGCGGTTCCATCCTGGCGGTGCCGGCCCTGGTCTACCTGTTGGGCCAGACCCCGCACGAGGCGACCGCGGGCGCCCTGGTGGTGGTCGCGGTCGGCGCGGTCGGGGGGCTGCTCTGCCACGCCCGCGCGGGCCGGGTCCGCTGGGCCGCCGGCGCGACGTTCGGCGCCCTGGGGACGGTCGGCAGCTACGTCGGTTCCCGGTGCAGCGCGGCCCTGGACGCGAAGGTCCTGATGGCGGCGTTCTCGGGGCTGATGCTCGTGGTGGCGGCAGGGATGCTGCTGCGCGGCCGCCGGGACCGCCGCGGCCGGGCGGAGGCGGCGGCGGGCGCGGTGGTCGCGGGGGCGGTGCCCTCTTCCCGGCCGCCGGCCGGGGACGTGCGGGATTCCGGGGCTCCGCGGGGCTCCCGGGAACCCCGCGAACCGCACGGCTCACGGAACCCGCAGGACCCGCAACACCCCCGCGACGCACCCGACTTGGCCGTCTCCCGTCGACCGCGCCCCCTCCGGACCGTCGTGACCGCCTCCTCCGTGGGGCTGCTCACCGGGTTCTTCGGGGTGGGCGGCGGCTTCGTCGTCGTCCCGGCCCTCACCCTCGTCCTCGGCCTGGAGATGCCGGTCGCCGTCGGCACCTCGCTGCTGGTGATACTGATCAACTCCACGGCCGCGCTGGCGACTCGGGCCGGCACCGGCGCACTGGACTGGCCCCTGCTGGCCCTGCTCGCCGGCTGCGCCGCGGCCGGCAGCCACCTCGGCAACCGCCTCGCGGGCCGGCTGCGCCCGCAGACCCTGACCACCGCCTTCGCCGTCCTGGTCACCGTCCTGGCCCTGGCGATGGCGGCCACCACCCTGCCCGACCTCTAGCGTCCCGGGCGCCCCGCGCCCGGGAGACCACCACCGCACCCGACACCCCAGACCCCTCATCCCCACCCCGTAAAGCCCCAGTCGACAGGAGAGACGCATGACCCGGCCCGCCGCGGACCCCGACCCCGCGCCCACCGCCGCCCCCGTCCACCACCAGATCCTGATCGTCGGCGGCGGTACCGCGGGCATCACCGTCGCCGCCCGGCTGCGCCGCGCCGGCCTCCGGGACATCGCGCTGCTGGACCCCGCGGAGACGCACTGGTACCAGCCGCTGTGGACCCTGGTCGGCGGCGGCCAGGCGCCGCTGCGGGCCGCCCTGCGCCCCCAGGCCGAGGTCATCCCGCCCGGCGTGCGCTGGCTGCGCGAGCGCGCCAGTGCCGTCGATCCGGTGGCCCGTACGGTCACCACCGCCACCGGCCGGGTGTACTCCTACGGTCGGCTGGTGCTGGCCCCCGGCCTCAGCCTGGACTGGGACGGCGTGCCGGGCCTGGCGTCGGCCGTCGGCCACGACGGTGTGAGCAGCAACTACCGGGCCGATCTCGCCCCGTACACCTGGGACCTGATCCGCCGGACGCGGCGCGGCACAGCCGTGTTCACCATGCCGTCCGGGCCGGTCAAGTGCGGTGGCGCACCGCAGAAGATCGCGTACCTGGCGGCCGACTACTGGCGCAAGCGCGGTGTCCTGGGGGCCATCCGGACCGTTCTGGTCCTCCCGGAGTCGAACCTCTTCAAGGTGCCGGTCTTCTCCCGGGCCCTGGAGGAGACCGCCCGCCGCTACGGCATCGAGGTGCGGCTCCAGTCCGAGATGACCCGGCTGAACGGCGCGGAGCGCACGGCCGTCATCACCGACCACGCCACCGGCCGCACCGAGACGCTCCACTACGACATGCTCCACGCGGTCCCGCCGCAGCGTGCCCCGCAGTGGCTCGCCGACGGCCCGCTGGCCGACCCCGGCTCCCCCCACGGGTACGTCAAGACGGACCGGCACACCCTCCAACACCCCGACTTCCCCGAGGTGTTCGTCCTGGGGGACGTGGCCCACCTCCCGACGTCCAAGACGGGCGCCGCGGTCCGCAAGCAGGCCCCGGTGGTCGTCGCCAACCTGCTCGCCGGCCTGCGCGGCCGTCCCGCCGCCGCCCGCTACGACGGCTACACCTCCTGCCCGCTGGTCACCGCCCGGAACAAGATGCTGCTGGCCGAGTTCGACTACGACCTCCGCCCCACGCCCTCGTTCCCCTTCCTCGACACCACGAAGGAACGCACCGACATGTGGCTCCTCAAGCGCTACGGCCTGCCGCAGATGTACTTCCAGGGGATGCTGAAGGGGCGGGCTTAGGGAGGAGCGGGCGCAGGGGGGCAGACGTCTTCGCCCCCCTGCGCCCCTGACGGCGGCGCACCCTCACCGGCGCCCCTGCACCTCCACCACATCCGCCACCACACACCCCACGTTGTCCGGCGCACCCGCCTCATGGACCCGCGAGACCAGTGCGGCGACGGCCTGCTCGGGAGTGCCGGCGCCGGTGAGCACCTCCTCGATCGCCTCGGACGGGACGACGCCGGTCAGGCCGTCGGTGCAGAGCAGATAGCGCTCCCCGGGCCGGACGTCGAGCAGTCGGAGGTCCGGGGCGAAGTCGGTGCCGGCGCCCAACGCCCGCAGCAGCTGGAGGCGTTGCGGGTGGTCCGTCGCCTCCTCGGGGGTGAGCCGGCCCTCGTCGATGAGGGACTGCACCAGGCTGTGGTCGTGGGTGATGCGGAACAGCCCGGAGTCCCGCAGGACGTACGCCCGCGAGTCCCCGATGTGCAGCAGCGCCATCCGCGCGCCCGAGCGCAGCAGGGCGGTCAGGGTGCTGCCGGTCGCCTCGTCGCCCGTGGGCACGGCCCGGTGGGCGCGCAGCGCCGCCTCCTCCAGTACGGCCAACAGGTCGGCCGAGGCCAGGTCCTGGTCCTGAAGGGGCTTCAGCGCCTCGATGGCGGCGGCCGCGGCCGGGCCGCCCTCGGGGCCCCAGCCGTCGGCCACCGCCAGCAGGTGCGGGCCGGCGTAGGCCGCGTCCTGGTGGACGGCACGTACCAGGCCCTGGTCCGTCAGGGCGGCGCAGCGCAGCGTCAACGGGGCCGCGAGGTGGCGGTGTTCGGTCATCGTGGGGTCCTTCCGCTCCAGCTGGTCCACGAGGAAGGCGGCCAGGTCCCGGCGGGCGGCGATATCGGCCTCGACCTGCGCCCAGTACGCCGCGACCGCCCCGGCCGCGGCCCCCGGCGCCAGCGCGCACACCTCACGGATGCGGGCCAGCGGCATCCCGAGCCGGCGCAGCCAGGCGACCAGCCGGGCCCGCTCCAGCTGGGCCGGGGCGTAGTGGCGGTAGCCGCTGTGCGGGTCGACGTGCACGGGCGTCAGCAGGCCCAACTCGTCGTAGAGGCGCAGGGCCTTGGGCGAGAGCCGGGACGCCCGTGCGAACGCCCCGATCGTCAACAGCTCCCGGCCCACCCGACGCTCCTTGGCACTCCGCCGTCCGGCCGCCGCCACGGGCCCCGTCCGTCCTCCTCGTACCGGGCACCTCGCCCGGCCCCGCCGATGCTGGGCCTTCCCCCAGGGGCAAGGTCAACGGACCGCCCCCGCGCCCCGCCCCCTTCAGACCACCCCGTCCAACCGGCTCAGCGCCGCGACCGTCATCGCCTGCACACCCGTGACGAGGGTCGGCCGGACGACCGGTACGAACTGCGGCGAGTGGTTGGAGGGGATGTCCTGGGCCAGCCGCCCGGCGGCCAGCGCGGTCCGGAAGACGTCCAGGTCCCAGCCGCCCAGCCACCAGTAGTACAGCGGCGCGCCGGCGGCGGTCGCCAGCTCCCCCGCGTCCTCGCTGCCCGTCGCCGGCTCGTACGCGAAGACCCGTTCCGCACCGAAGAGTCGGGTGAAGCTCTCGTTGACGTCGTTGAGCACCGCCTCGTCGTTGACCGTCACGGGGAAGGAGTCGAGGGCCTTCACCTCCGGCTCGCGCGGTGCGTCGGAGGCCGCCGCCTCGGCACGGGCGATCCGGTCGATGGCGGCCAGCACGGCGGTCCGCACGTTCGGGTCGAAGCTGCGGACGCTGAGCCGTACGACGGCGCGGTCCGGGATCACGTTGGCGGTGTCCCCGGCGTGGAAGGCGCCGACCGTGACCACGACCTGCTCCTTCGCCGCGATCTCCTGCGCGACCACCGACTGCACCCGCTGCACGAACGCCGCCGCCATCAGGATCGGGTCCACCGCCGTCTCCGGCCGCGACCCGTGACCGCCGGTCCCGTGGAAGGTGATCTCCAGGCTGTCCGCCGCCGCCATGCAGGCGCCCGGGCAGTACGCGATCAGCCCCGCGCCGAACGGGGTGACGTGCTGCGCCAGCACCACGTCGGGCGTGGGCACCAGGCCCTTGCTGTAGAGGCCGTCGGCGAGCATGGCGCGGGCCCCGTTGCCGGCCTCCTCGGCCGGCTGGAACAGCACCACCAGCGTCCCCGACCAGCGGTCGCGCCCGGCGGCGAGCAGGTCCGCCGCGCCCAGCAGGCAGGTCACATGGACGTCGTGCCCGCAGGCGTGCATCCGCCCCGGGACGGTGGAGGCGTACGGCACACCGGAGTTCTCGGTCACCGGCAGCGCGTCCATGTCGGCCCGGAGCAGCACCACCGGGCCCGGGCCGTTGCGCAGCACCCCGGTGACGCCGGTGCCGCCGATGCCGGTGGTGACGTCATAGCCGTACGCGATCAGCCGGCGGGTCACCTCCGCGGCGGTGCGGGTCTCCTGGAAGGCCAGTTCCGGGTGGCGGTGCAGGTCTTCGTAGAGCGCCACGAGGTCCGCGAGGCGGGCGTCGAGCGGCTCCAGGACGGATGCGGGAAAGGAGAGGTCGCTGTCGCTCATACGCGCATTCGACCATGTACGGCCGCCGCCGTCTGCCCCTTGCCGGAAGCGGTCCGCCCCGCGTGTCCCTGGCCGGTACGCGACGGGTCCGGCGCCCTCCCCCCGTGACACCACCGCCCCCGGCTGCGACCGTGGATCACCGTGTGCCTGCGACGTGGTGCAGGCCCGCCCAAGCCGACGACCGGAGGCTGACGTTGGCCACTTCACCCGCCCGACCGGAGGACGAGCCCGGCGACCTCGCGACCCGCCTCATGGACCAGGCCATGGGGCACTACTTCTCCGCGGCGCTGCGCACCGCCGCGCGACTCCGCATCGCCGACCGGCTCGCCGCGGGCCCGCGCACCCCCGAACAACTGGCCGCCGCCACCGACACCCACGCCCCGCACCTGCGCCGCGTCCTGCGCTACCTCGCCGCCAGCGGCATCTTCCGCGAGGACGCCTCGGGCGCGTACCAGCTGACGCCGATAGCCCACCAGCTCCGGACCGACGTGCCCCACTCGCTCCACCCCGCCGTCATGATGATCACCGACGAGCTGTTCCTGCGGACCTCCGCCGGCCTGACCGAGGCGGTCCGGCACGGCGACGCCGCCTTCGAGCGCCTCTTCGGCGCCCCGTTCTTCGCCCACCTCCAGTCGGATCCGGCCAAGCGGGAGCTCTTCGACAACGGGATGGCGTCCCTGGCCTCCCCGGCGGACGACGCGGTGGCCGCCGCCTACCCCTTCCCCGCGACCGGCACCGTCGTCGACGTCGGCGGCGGCCGCGGCGGGCTGCTCCGCGCCGTGCTCCGCCACCACCCCGACCTGACCGGTGTCCTCTTCGACCTGGCGCCGCCGCTGGCCCACCACCTGCTGGACACCGACGACCTGAAGGGCCGCTGGCGCACCCAGGAGGGCGACTTCTTCGCGTCGGTCCCCCAGGGCGGCGACGTCTACGTCCTCAAGCACGTCCTGCACGACTGGCCGGACGACGCCTGCCGCCGCATTTTGCGCACCTGCCGCGCGGCGATGGCGGACGGCAGCCGCCTCGTGGTCGTCGACTGCGTCCTGCCGCCCGGGAACGCACCGCACTTCGGCAAGACGCTGGACGTCACCGTGCTGGCCATCTTCGACGGCCGGGAGCGCAACGCGGACGAGTTCGCCGCGCTGCTGTCGGCCAGCGGGTTCCGCCTGACGCGGGTGCTGCCGACGGCGGCCTTCCCCTCCATCGTGGAGGCGGTGGCCGAGTAGGTCCGCCCTCCCGCCCGCCCGGCCTACGGGAGCGTGCCGGCGGCGCTCCGCGCCTTCCGCCCCGCACCGGCCGACCGACACGCCGCCTCGCCGGCGCCCCATCGCCCCTGCTCCCGCGCTCTGCTGAGGGTCCGAAAGCCGCCCCCTCGGTGGCCGACGAGAGGGGCCCGAGCCGACGGGCCGGTCCTGATGCAAGCGCGCAGCCGCGATGAGGCGCACCGTGCCGCCACCCCATGGGAGCTCTTCCTCGACCTCTGCTTCGTCGTGGCCCTCGCCCAGGCCGGCCGCCAACTGGCGCACGCCCTGACCGGAGCCCACCCGGGGCACGGCATCGCCGGCCATCTGATGCGGCTCTTCGCCATCTGGTGGGCGTGGGTGTGGCGATCCTCGGGCGCCAAGTACGACGCCCGCCACGTCTTGTAGCGTCAATACACGGGCGGGCCCGGGTCAACTTCAGCTGGTTCGCGTCGGCATACGACACCGACGACGTGCTGCACCGGGTGGTGACTCTCGTTCAGATCGGCGGCGTGCTGATCCTGGCCGCGGGCGTGCCCCGGGTCGGCGCTCGACGAGCACCACACCGTGTGGCTGATCCACTCCCGCCGTCAAAACCGCGGCCCGGCCCGGCAACTGGTCCTCCCGGTCGCCGCCGCACTCATCCTGGTGCGCACGGCGGCGGGGCACGCGGCGGTCCCGGCGGCGGGCGCCGTGGCCGCCGCGACGGTGGCGGTGGGCGTCACCCTGACGGCACGCCAGGGCGCCGCCCCGGAGGAGGAGTAGCGACCGCCGGTCGGCCCATTCCGGTCGTAGGCGTCAGGGGCGCCCGCCCCGCGCCCCCTCCCCCATAAGCGTGCCGAACGGTCGTACGCGCCCGCGCCCCGCCTGCCCACCGACGCCCCGGCCGACAGACCGACGACGCAACGGCGAGCCCGATCACGCGCCTCCTCAACTCTCCTGGCAGAGCGTGAACTTGACGCACATTCCGGCCAATCTTGCGCGCCGTCACCAGCCGCCCCACCTCACGAACCACCCCCGACACCACCCCCAATCGCCGCATTCCCCTACCAAAGGTCCCCTCGACGTGCGGTGTCGCCCCTGAGCCCTCTACCGTTCACCGCAGCTCCCGGAAGCGGCCTCGCCAGAACGCGGTAGGGTGCAGATTGCCCTTTTTATGCCTGGGGTCCTGCGGGTTCCGCAAGACCACGGGCCGTCCACCTGCCCGTACCTGAGGAGACGCCAGACATGGCCCGCCACGCTCAGTCCCATGCGCGCAGGAGACTGTCCCGGCGCAGCAAGGCCGTCAGTGGTCTCGCCCTCTCCACGCTCGTCGGCACCGCCCTGTGGGCGTGGCCGGCCTCGGGCGACGACCACAGCAGCCGGCCGGACGCCAAGAGCGGCACACCCCGGACGGTGTCCAGCCCGAACGCCCCCGCGCCGCAACAGGCCGCCCAGGCGGCCGCCCGCGGTCTGCACGCCATCCCGGACCTCGGCGACGCCACCCGCAGGCGTATACCGGCCAACGCGCGCCAGGTCCTGGTCGTCACCGGCAAGGACGCCGACGCGCACGACTCCCGGGTCGTCCTCTACACCCGCGAGGAAGGCTCGGACCTCTGGGAGGCCGGCCCGAACTGGGCCGCGCACAACGCCGCCCACGGGTGGACCACGGACCACCACTACGGCGACCTGCGCTCCCCCCAAGGCGTCTACACCCTCACCGACGCCGGCGGCCGGCTGGCCGCCCCCGAGGGCACCAAGCTGCCCTATGACCACAACAGCAGCTTCGTGGCCCACGGCACCGGCGTCGAGGGCGAGCCGCTGGCCGGCGCCTTCGACTACGTCATCGCCATCAACTACAACCGCGTCCCGGGCACCTCCCCGCTGGACGGCCGGCGCCCCCTCGGCGACGAGAAGGGCGGCGGCGTCTGGCTGCACGTCGACCACGGCGGGCCCACCCAGGGCTGTGTCAGCCTCAAGCCCGAGGTGATGCGCGAACTGCTGCGCACCCTCGACCCGGAGCTGCACCCGGTCGTCGTGATGGGCCCGGCCGGTCACTGAACGGGGCCCCGCGTGGTACGCATGGCCCCATGACTGACGCGCGGGAACACCGGCGGCCCCCGGGGGACGAGGACACCCCTCACCCCCCGGGGCCGCATGACGCCCTGACCGACGTCCCCGGCCTGCGGGTCGGACACGCGCAACGCACCGGCGGCGGCTGGCTCACCGGCACCACCGTCGTCCTCGCCCCCGAAGGCGGCGCCGTCGCGGCGGTCGATGTGCGCGGCGGCGGCCCGGGCACCCGGGAGACCGACGCCCTCGATCCCCGCAACCTCGTCCAGTGCGTCGAGGCCGTCGTGCTGACGGGGGGTTCGGCGTTCGGCCTTGACGCCGCGTCCGGTGTCGCCGCCTGGCTGGAGGAGCGGGGCCGCGGCTTCCGGGTCGGCCCCGATCCGGCCCAGGTCGTCCCCGTCGTCCCCGCCGCCGCCCTCTTCGACCTGGGCCGCGGCGGCGACTGGCGGGCCCGCCCGGACGCCGCCCTGGGCCGCGCCGCGGCCGAGGACGCCGCCCGGACCTCCCCCGGCTCACCCGTCGCCCAGGGCAACGTCGGCGCGGGCACCGGCGCGGTCTGCGGTGGTTTCAAGGGCGCCGTCGGCACCGCCAGCGCCGTGCTGCCCTCCGGGATAACCGTCGCCGCGCTGGCCGCCGTCAACGCCGCGGGCTCCTTCGCCGACCCGCGCACCGGCGCCCTCCACGGCGCGCCCGGCCCCCGCCCCGCGCCCGAGGTCCACGCGGCCGCCCGGCTCCGCCTCGCGGAGGCCCGGGCGACCTCAGCGGCCCGTTCCGCCGCCTCGGTCCACCCGCCCCTCAACACCACCCTCGCGGTGGTCGCCACGGACGCGGTCCTCACCCGCGCCCAGGCCCACAAGCTCGCCGGCACCGCCCACGACGGCCTGGCCCGCGCCCTGCGCCCCGTCCATCTCCTCAACGACGGCGACACGGTCTTCACCCTCGCCACCGGCGACCGCCCGCTCGCCGACCTGGCGGCCCTGGCCGATCCCGCCTTCGGCGTCCACCTCCAGGCCGGCGCCCTCAACGACATCCTCGCCGCCGGCGCCGACGTCCTGACCCGGGCCGTCGTCAAGGCCGCGCGCTCCGCCACCTCGGTGGACGGTCCCGGCGGCGTCTTCCCGTCCTACACCGACCTGTACGCCCCGTAGGGCGCGCGGCGGCGACGCCCCGTCAGGTCCCCGTCCCCCGGCCGCGCCGGGGGAAGCCGGCCGCACCGGGGGAAGCCGGCCTCAGACCCCCACGGCCCCCAGAAGCACGCCCGCCGCGTACGTCACCCCCATCGCCAACGCCCCTCCCGCCACGTTCCGCAGCACCGCCGGTCCCACCGGCGCCGACCCCAGGCGCGCGCTGCCCCATCCGCACAGGGCCAGCGCCGCCAGCACCGCGACCACCGTGATCCACAGCCGCTGCCCGGGCCCCGGCAGCACGATGGCCAGCAGCGGCAGCAGCGCACCGGCCGTGAAGGCGAGGAAGCTGGCGGCCGCCGCGTGCCAGGGGTTGGTGAGGTCGTCGGGGTTGATGCCCAGTTCGACCTCCGCGTGGGCGCGCAGCGCGTCGTGCTCGGTCAGTTGCGCGGCCACCTCGCGGGCCAACTGCGAGCTGATTCCCTTGCCTTCGAGGAGTTCGGTCAGCTCGACCAGCTCGGCCTGCGGTGCGGTGGCCAGTTCGCGCTTCTCCAGGGCCAGCGCGGCCCGCTCCGAGTCGCGTTGGGTGGAGACCGACACGTACTCGCCGGCGGCCATCGACATCGATCCGGCCAGCAGCCCGGCCAGTCCGGCCGTGAGCAGGGTGTTGCGCGAATCGGTGGCGCCGGCGACGCCGACGACCAGTCCGGCGGTGGAGACCACGCCGTCGTTGGCGCCGAGGACCGCCGCGCGCAGCCAGTTGAGGCGGCTGCCGAGTCCGCCGCCGTGGGCCTCGTCGTGCTCCGGTGTCTGAAGCGTCACCGGTCGAGCGTCTCATCCCGGTGCCGTCGCCGGTGTCAGGTCCCGCCCGATGCCCGCGCGTCGTGCCGGCTCGGCCGGTGGTAGAAACGGCCGTATGTCCGCATCGCCGCCCCCCACACCGCCGCCGGCCCGGCCCGGCCGGCGTTCCGCCCCGTCCTCGGGCGCCAAACCGCCGCCTCCGCCGCCCACGTTGGTGCAGCCGGCGCCGCGCGGACCCGCGCCCGCGCCCGCCCGTCAGGAGCCGGCGCGGCGTCAACGCCTGTGGTGGCACCGGCTGATATTCGGGCTCTGGTACCGGCCGGTGGACGTCTTCGACGAGGCGCGGGACCGCAGCGCGTGGAGTGCGGCGGTGCTGCTGTGCCTGCTCAGCGGCGCGGTGGGGATCGTGTCCGTGGCCCCGTTCCGGGCGCAGTGGGCGGTGAGCCGCACGGCGGCGCTGCAACTGCTCGGGATGGCCGAGGCGGGGGTGCTGGTCGCCAGTCTGGGGCTGGGGGCGGTGACCCACGCGATAGCGCGCACGCTCGGCGGGAACGGGCGGTTCGCGCCGACCGCGAGCATGTTCGTGGTGGTCTTCTGGGCGACGGACCTGCCCCGGCTGGGCATCGCGGCCTGGCTGCCGTCGGGTTCGACGTTCGTCCAGGCCGCGACGTGGACGACCTGGGGCTTCGGCTACTTCCTCGCGGTGCTGCTCATACGGGGTCAGCACCACCTGCCGACGCGCAAGGCGGCGGCCGCGGTGTCGGTGCAGATGCTGGCGGCGCTGGCGCTGCTGAAGTTGGGGCCGGCGCACTGAGACGCCGGTGACCTGCGGGGCCCTTGAGGGGCCCGTGGGTGCGCCCTTCATACGAGGCGACGGCCCGGGGACGACATGGTCCCCGGGCCGTCGCGCGGGACCACCGGGGGGAGCCACCGGAGCGTCCCCGGCCGCCGGCCGGTCAGCTGCGGCTGGTGAGCTGCCGTACGAGGTCGTCGAAGGCCCGGCGTTCGGCGGGGGTGAGCTCGACGTTCTCCGAGGGCGGGCCGCCGGGGCCGGTCTGCCGCGGCACCGCGTCGAGCCGGGCCCGGGACCGTGGTGCGGGCGGGCCGTCCGGACCGCCGGCCCCGTAATGCCCGCGCCGGGTCAGTCTGATCAGGCCGACCGCCCAGAGGACGACGACGACCAGCAGAACGCCTAGACCGATCTGCTGGAGAATCGAAACGGAGGGGAGCATGCTGTTCCTCCCGAACAAGTGGGCGCTGGGCACCGCCCAGTAGACACCACGCGTCAGGCTTCCAACAGGGCATCTTGGGCCCTAAATGCTGAAGCAACGCCTCTCCTATGACATTTCCCTGCATTTCCGACACCACACCTACGTCCCGCAGACACCCCGCAGGGCCCGCATGCACGGCGTGGTACGGCGTCAGCTGAGCCCGCCGGACACCGGGTTCCGCCACCGGCCGCACCGGAGTACTCCCCCGCCTCCCGTTGGACACCCCGGCACCTTCCCTCCGCCGCGGCCCGTCGCGAACGATGACGGCACCCCGTCCGCGACGTGAGGAGTACGCCCGTGCCCCAGCCGGATCACCGGACCACCGCCCCGCGCGCCCTCGACGGCGTCCTCGTGGCCGACTTCAGCCGCGTACTGGCCGGACCGCTCGCCGCGGCCACGCTCGCCGACCTCGGCGCCGAGGTCATCAAGGTCGAACGGCCTGGCACCGGCGACGACACCCGCTCCTGGGGGCCGCCGTTCGCCGGGGGCACCGCCGCGTACTTCGACGCCGCGAACCGTTCCAAGCGCGGTCTGGCGCTGGACCTGGGCGATCCGGACGACGCGGCCGCGGCCCGCGAACTGGCGCGGCGGGCGGACGTGCTGATCGAGAACTTCCGCCCCGGCTCACTCGCCAAGTACGGGCTGGACCCGGCCACCACACTGGCGGCCCACCCCGGGCTGGTGCACTGCACCATCACCGGGTTCGGTTCCGGTGCGGGCGCCGCGCTGCCCGGCTACGACTTCGTGGTGCAGGCGGTGGGCGGCCTGATGAGCATCACCGGGGAGCCGGGCGGGACGCCGTTGAAGGCGGGGGTCGCGCTGGTGGACGTGCTGACCGCCAAGGACGCGGTCACCGGCATCCTGGCCGCGCTGCGGCACCGCGACCGGACCGGCGCGGGGCAGGCGGTGGAGGTCAATCTGCTGTCGTCGCTGCTGGGCTCGCTGGTGAACCAGGCGTCCGGCCATCTGGCCACCGGCCGCGATCCGGGCCCGATGGGCAATCGGCATCCGAGCATCGCCCCGTACGAGACGCTGGCCTGCCGGGGCGGGCTGCTGGCCGTGGCGGTGGGGAACGACCGTCAGTTCCGCGCGCTGGCGGGGGAGCTGGGGGTGCCGGAGCTGGCGGAGGACGTCCGGTTCCGGCACAACCAGGACCGGGTGCAAAACCGTACAGACCTGGCCAAAGCACTGGAGGAGCGGCTGGCCGCCGACACCCCGCGGGGCTGGACGGAGCGGCTGGCGGCGGCGTCCGTGCCCTGCGGGCCGGTCAACACCCTCTCCGAGGCGCTGGAGTTGGCGGCGCGGTTGGGGCTGGAGCCGGTCGTCCCGGTCGGCGAGGGGCGCGTTCCCCAAGTCGCCAGCCCCCTGCGCCTGTCGGGCACCCCCGTGACCCAACCTGCCGCCCCACCCCGCCTGGACGAAGACGGCCCGGCGCTGCGAACCTGGCTGTCAGGGCCGGATGGCCGACCCCTGCCGCCGCGCATGTGACGTTCGTCACAACGCAGTGGTACCCGCAACCAAATCCACCCGTAGGTGCTGTTTACCAGCACGGAATCACAACACCCCTGTATGGAGCAGCTCGTGACATCGCCGGACACCCCCTCGCCCGCCCAGTCCCGCACCCCCCACCAGCCGCTTCAGTCCGAGCTGCGGGATTCCGCCGCACCGCGCCGCACCCGCCGGATGCGCCGCACCCTCGCCGTCACCGCCCTGCTCGCCGCGGGCGCGCTGACCCTGTCGGCCTGCGGCGGCGACGCCGAGGCGGGCGGCCACGACGGCAAGAACGGCCAGGCCGGCGCGGACGCCGCGGCCGCCAAGGACGCCTCGGACGCCAAGATCCAGGTCTCGTCGAAGGACGGTGCCACCGACGCCAGCATCAATGACACCGGAGTGAAGGTCACCGGTGGCAAGTTGACGAACGTGAAGCTCACCGCCGTCGACACCGGCAAGGACATCGCCGGTGCCATATCGCCGGACGGCGCCTCCTGGAAGCCGGGTGAGCAGCTGGACCGCGGCGCCAAGTACAAGCTCGTGGCCGACGCCAAGGACGCCAAGGGCCGTCCGGCGACCGAGAACGCGACGTTCACCACGGTCTCGTCGGCCAACAGCTTCATCGGCTCGTTCACGCCCGACAACGGCAAGACCGTCGGCGTCGGCATGCCGGTGTCGTTCAACTTCGACAAGTCGATCAGCAACCGCAAGGACGTCCAGTCCCACATCACGGTGACGTCCAGCAGCGGCCAGCAGGTCGTCGGCCACTGGTTCGGCGACCGCCGGCTGGACTTCCGTCCGGAGGACTACTGGAAGGCCGGCTCCAAGGTCACCATGAAGATCGACCTGGACGGCGTGAAGGGCGGCGCGGGCATCACCGGCGTGCAGTCCAAGACGGTGTCCTTCACCATCGGCCGCTCGCAGGTCTCGACGGTGGACATGAACACCCAGACCATGACCGTCAAGCAGGACGGGAAGGTCATCAAGTCCATCCCGATCTCCGGCGGCAGCCCGGACCACCCGACCTACAACGGCCAGATGGTGATCTCGGAGAAGTTCGAGCAGACCCGGATGGACGGCTCAACGGTCGGCTTCGGCGGCGAGTACGACATCAAGGACGTGCCGCACGCCATGCGGCTGTCGTCGTCGGGCACCTTCATACACGGCAACTACTGGGGCAACTCCTCGATCTTCGGCCGCTCCGGCACCAGCCACGGCTGCGTCGGCCTCCAGGACAACAAGGGCGGCGGCGGCAGCACCCCGGCCAAGTGGTTCTACGAGAACTCGCTGATCGGTGACGTCGTGATCGTGCAGAACTCCAAGGACAAGACGGTCCAGCCGGACAACGGCCTCAACGGCTGGAACATGTCCTGGTCGCAGTGGACGGCGGGCAGCGCCTCCTGACGCCGAACCGGCACCGCTGACGACGTGACGAGGCGGTGATCGTCCCTCCGGGGGCGGTCACCGCCTCGTCGCGTTGCCGGGCCGTTCTCGGGCCGTTCTCAGCCCGCCGTCGGCCCGTCCTCGACTCGTCGTCGACTCGTCCGCTCGTCACAAGTACCCGTTCTCGCCTGGGTGGTTGTCCCATGGCGTGCGAGGGCCTTGCGGTGCGCGGCGCCTCGTGGTGCGCGAGCGTCTCGTGGTGCGTGCCGGATGCCGGACGATGCCGGACACCTGACGTCCGGCGCTCACCGCCCGGCACCCGGCACCCGGCACCCGGCACCCGGCATCGGACGCACAGGAGCCCCGATGCCGCTACGGCACCGGGGCTCGCCACTCGAATTCGCCGCGCGCTCAAGGGCGCAGGCCGCGCACCCGCTCACGGAACCCGGAGCAGGCGCACCTCGGACAAGGGCCCGGACGGGACCAGGGACGAGGACGGGGCGGCTCAGGCCGCCGCGTCGAACCCGGTGTCCCGCGCCATCCGCTTCAGCTCCAGCAGCGCGTGCTTCTCGATCTGCCGGATCCGTTCACGCGTCAGACCGTGCTGCTTGCCGACCTCGGTCAGCGTGCGCTCCCGGCCGTCCTCGATGCCGTAGCGGGCCTTGATGATCGACGCGGTGCGCTGGTCGAGGCGGTCGATCAGGTCCTCCAGCTCCTCGCTGCGCAGCAGCGTCAGGACGGACTGCTCGGGGGAGGCCGCGGAGGTGTCCTCCAGCAGGTCGCCGAACTGGGTGTCGCCGTCGTCGTCCACCGACATGTTCAGACTGACCGGGTCGCGGGCCCAGTCCAGGACGTCGGTGACCCGGGAGGCCGTGGAACCCAGCTCGCCGGCCACCTCCTCCGGCTCGGGGTCGCGGCCGTTCTCGCGGTTGAACTCGCGCTGGACCCGGCGGATCCGGCCGAGCTCCTCGACGAGGTGGACGGGGAGCCGGATGGTGCGCGACTGGTCGGCGATGGAACGGGTGATGGCCTGGCGGATCCACCACGTCGCGTACGTGGAGAACTTGAAGCCCTTGGCGTAGTCGAACTTCTCGACGGCGCGGACCAGGCCGGCGTTGCCCTCCTGGATCAGGTCCAGCAGGGGGAGGCCGGAGCGCGGGTAACGGCGGGCCACGGCGACGACCAGACGGAGGTTGGACCGGATGAAGACGTCCTTGGCGCGGGCGCCCTCGGCGGCCAGCGCCTCGAGCTCCTCACGGCTGGCGCCGGCGGCGTTGCCGTCGGTGATCTCGCCGTCCAGGATCTGCTGGGCGTACACGCCGACCTCGATGGTCTGGGACAGCTCCACCTCCTTGGCGGCGTCCAGCAGCGGCGTGCGCGCGATCTCGTCGAGGTACATGCCGACCAGGTCGCGGTCGGCGATGTCCCCGCCTGCTGCGCGAACGCTGTTGGCCTCGTCGGACCGGGTGGCGGTGGCCTGACGACGGGCGACGGCACGGGTTGCCATGCGGGTGCTCCCTTATGTGCTGAGTCGGTCGCGGGACGTGGCGCGGGCTGTCGGCCTGGGGACCGCCTGGTGGTCGACCGGCCAACCCGTCCGAAGGAAACAACGGCTGGAATCCGGACAGAATTCCCAAGCCGCGCCTCAATTTTTCTGATCTTGCAGTACCCTGCGCTGCCACCAGGGAGGGCAGATGTCACGTGGACTCGGGGAAGTGCAGGTCAGGGCGGGCGCCGAGACGGACCTCGCAGCCCTTACCGATCTCTACAACCACTACGTTCGTGAGACGGCGGTCACCTTCGACACGGAGCCCTTCAGCCCCGCTGGACGTCGCCCGTGGTTGCTCTCCCACCCCGAAGACGGGCCGCACCGCCTTCTGGTTGCGCAGGACACCGAGGGCGTTCTACTGGGCTACGCCACCAGCAGCCCCTACCGCCCCAAGGGCGCGTACGCCACCTCCGTGGAGACCAGCATCTACTGCGCGGCGGACGCCGTCGGCCGGGGCGTCGGCACGCTCCTGTACGGCGCGCTCTTCGCGGCGCTGGCAGAAGAGGACGTGCACCGCGCCTACGCCGGGATCGCCCGGCCCAACGAGGCGTCCGTCCGCCTGCACGACCGGTTCGGCTTCCGTCACATCGGGACGTTCACGGAGGTGGGCCGGAAGTTCGACCGCTACTGGGACGTGGCCTGGTACCAGAAGGACCTGCGGTAGGCAGCAGAACGCTCTGCGGTGGCAGGAGGACAGGGGGCGGCGCCAGAACGCGTGGGGCGGCCGGGCTGATCCAGTTGACGCCACCGGCCCCCGGGTGTCGCCTGGACGGGAAGAGGGCGAACGAGAGGAGCCCGTCATGGACCAGCACGCGCACGGCGACCGGCCCGTCCATGAGGAGGGGCTGCCCGAGGCCCGGGCGGCCCGCTCGCACGGCGTCATCGAACCGGAGCACGGTGCGACGGCACCCGTTCCCACGGAGGAATCCGCTCCGGCGACGGCGCACCGCAGCCGGAGCTCCCTCGTCCTCCCGATCATCGCGGCGGTCGCCTTCGGCTGCTACACGATCTGGATGAACCACCACAACGGGTCCAGCGGCGGCCAGTCCGCGCTCCTCGGGCTGATCGCGGCGGTGGTCACCGGAGCGCTGGGCGTGACGCTGGTGCACTTCCAGTCGACCATGCTCACCGAGACCCGCGCCCTGGCGTACGGCGCGCTCTTCGGCGCGTCGATGGGCTGGCTCTACTCCCTGGGCGGCACCACCCCCTCGGTCCTGAAGTCGGTGATCTGGGGCCTGGTCATGTTCACCGTGATGTTCATCGTCTCCCTCTACGTCTTCCGGACCCACCGGGTGCGCGAACCGCACGGCCTGCACCGCCCCCGGCGTCCGCACGCGGCACGGCGTCACGGCCCCCACGGGGCGCACTGAGCGCCCGCCCCTGCCCACGGCGCCGCCCCGCCCAGCGCGTGGGGCGGCGCCGTGCGGTCCGGGGCCGCCTCACCCCTCCAGCAGACGGGGATCCTCCGACGTCCGGCGTATCGTCCGCAGCGGCCGGCCGGGCCGCCAGACCTCCAGCTTCATGAACGGCGGCTCGACGGACGTCCGCACCACCTCCGTCAGCTCCGCGCGGAAGAGGTGGAACGGCTCGGGCGGCCGCACCGCCGCCGCGTACCGGGCCTTGAGCCCGCGGTCGGTCTCCTCGACCGCCCGCCCGGCGACCCGGACGTCACCGCCGGACAGGTCCGTGCCGCCACCGGGGTTGGCGTGCAGGGAGAAGCGCGGGTCCCGCCGCAGGTCCCGCGCCTTGCGCGAGCCCGTCATCAGGCCCAGCCACAGCTCGCCGTGGCGGAAGTCCGCCTCCAGTCCGGTCAGCCGCGGCGCACCGTCCTTCCGCAGCGTGGCCAGGACGTGGTGCCGATACGCCCCGAACCGCTCCCGCACGACCGCGGCGAACTCGGGCGCCGCCGCCTCCACGGCCGCCCAACCGACCGCCTCGTCCCGGATCACCGCTCCGCTCCCTGGCTCCACCCCGTGCGCTGCCTTCGCTCGGTCTCCTGCCTTCGCTCCGCCCCCTGCCGTTACTCCGACTCCTCCCGTCACTCCGGCCCCGGCCCGCTGTCGGTCGTCCTGTCCGTCGTCACGCGTCATGCGCCCAAGGCTCCCGGCCATACTCGACACCCCCTGTCCGGATTCCGGATCGGCACCGACCTCCCGATCCGGCACCCTCGTCGCGATCCGGCATCCGCGCCCCGGTTCCGGCCCGGGTCCCGGCTCTAAGTCCAGCGCCGACACCAGCATCAGCACCAGCAGCGATCGCGGATGCCCAACTGCCCTCACCACCCCACGACTTCAGCGTGCCACGCCCCACTGACAACGCCCTCCGACATCGTCGTTCCGCCCGCGCCGCCCGGTACCAGCACCTCCGCCGTACGTCCAACGCCTTAGTCCCGCAGGCCCGTTCGGGATCCGCCTGCGGCCCGTTACCCGGCGCGGGGGCGCCGACCTAGCCTCGGGCCATGGATGCGACGAGCGGCACACTCGACGAAGCCCTGGAACGCCTGCACACCACCGGCCCCGAGTTCAGGGGGTACCTCAGCAACCACGGACCGATGGCCGTGGAGGCCCTGGTCCGGCACGGTCAAGCGGGTACCGTCCACCGCTGGCTCGATGTCTACACGTCCCAGCTGGAGGAGGTACCGAGCCCCCAGGGCGCCCTCACCGACGCCAACTGGCAGGAGGCGCTGGGCGATCCGCGCCGGGTCACCGACTGGACCGCGTACATGGCCCGCCAGGTCGCCGAACGGCCCTGGCGCGCGGTGCTCGCCGAGTGGTGGCCCCGCCTGCTGCCCGGTATCGCGGGCGCCGCCACCCACCCGGTGATCCGCGTCGGCCACGCCGTGCGCACCCTCCTGGAGGAGGGTGAAGAGGGGCCGCGGATCGCCGAGTTGGCGCACGCCCTCGGCTACTGGGCGGCCCGCCACACCACCCTGCCGGTGTCCGTGCGGCCCCGCGGCACCGCCTCCCCCACCACCGCGCTGGCCGCGCTTCCGCACGTCGCCGACCAACGGACGTCGGCGGTCAAGGGGCTGGCCCAGCTGCCGGGCACGGAGGGCTGGCTGACCGCGGCCGAGGCGCTCCGCGCACCGCAGGACCCCGAGGACGCATACGACCGGCTGACCGCCCTGGTGGCGGCCACCACCCACCGCTACCTCGACTACGGCCACGGCGAGGCCGTCATGCTGGTCCACGCGACCACCGCCCCCAACGCGGTCCTGCGCACCCTCCCGGCGCTCCCCCGCGATCTGTGGGCGCCCTCGCTCGCGGCCGCCTGGACGGCGAGCGCCGCCCTCACCTCCGTCTACTCCCCCGACGAGCCGCTGCCGGCGCGCACGGCCGGGACGCTCACCCCGGAGGAGGTCTTCGAGCGGGCCGCCGCGCACGGCGACGCACATGCGATCAAGCTGACCGACACCGCCCTCGACGTGGCCGCCCGTACCGCGGACGGCGACGACCGCGCGCTGGCGGCCGCGCTCCGCTCCCTGGAACTGATCACGCCGGGCGTGGACTGAGCGCTTCGAGGACAGGGGCGATCGGGGACGGGGACGATCGGGGACAGGGGCGGCCGGGGGCAAGGACGGTCGGGGGTAAGGACGGCCGGGGGCAAGGACGGTCGGCGACGGGAACGGGGGTGCGGTGAAGTGCGGTGCGCCGGCGCCTGCGCCCTCGCCCGCTCCTCACCGCACCCCCACCGCGCCCTGTTCGGATGCACCGCATCTTGGCCGAACCTGTATTGTTAAATCTTAAATAACTCTCGAAGCGGTGAGAGAGTGGATGGCATGAGCAACGAACCTGCGACCGAGCCGCGGTGGCTCGACGACCAGGAGCAGCACGCCTGGCAGGCCTACCTCCACGCCAGCACGCTCCTGGAGGACCACCTCGACCGCCAGCTCCAGCGTGACGCCGGGATGCCGCACGTCTATTACGGCCTGCTCGTCCAGCTCTCCCGGGCGCCGCGGCGCCGGATGCGGATGACCGAGCTGGCCCAGAATGCCAAGATCACCCGCTCCCGCCTTTCGCACGCCGTCGCCCGCCTGGAGAAGTACGGCTGGGTCCGCCGCGAGGACTGCCCGTCCGACAAGCGGGGCCAGAACGCCTACCTCACGGACGAGGGGCTGCGGGTCCTGGAGCAGGCGGCCCCCGGACACGTCAGCGCCGTCCGGGCCGCGATCTTCGACCGCCTCACACCGGAGCAGATCAGCCAACTCGACGCGATCTGCTGCGTGATCGCGGACGGCCTCCAGCCCCAGGGCGCCGACCTCCCCTGGCTCCGCTGACCCCAGCGGAACGAGGGAAGGCCGACGCAACGACGCCCTGCGTCCGGGTGGTTTCGCCCTACGGGGCACCGGGCGCGGGATGGCCGTACAGGCGGGAGGGGCGCGGCGGTCGTACGCCGCGCCGACACCGCGCGGCGCACGCCCCACAAGCCCCCGCCCGCCCCCACCCGCATCGACGACCGCACGGGCGTCCGCGCCCCCACCTGCATCGACGGCGACGGCACCGGCGTCCTCAGTGCGCCATCACCGGAATCTGCGCCTCCGACTCTCCGCCGGCACCCGCGCCCGCGTCCTTGCCCGCGCCGTCGTCCGACGACGCCGCCGGCGAACCGCCGCCCGGCCGCCCGGTGTTGATGAGCGTGAAGGCGATCACCGCCGCCAGGGCCAGGATGCCCACCGCCCACCAGATGGCGGAGGTGTAGCCGTGCACCATCGACTGGAGCTTGAGCAGATCCGCCGAGCGCGCGCCGGCCGCGTGCGCGGTGGCGTACGCGGTGGTGGCGCTGGCCGCGATGGTGTTCAGCAGGGCGGTGCCGATCGCGCCGCCGACCTGCTGCGAGGTGTTGACCATCGCGGAGGCGACCCCGGCGTCCCGCGGCTGGACCCCGTGCGTGGCCAGCGACATGGCCGGCATGAACGCCGTACCCATGCCCAGGCCCATCAGGACGAAGCCGGGCAGGATCAGCGCCGGGTAGGACGTGGTCATGTCGATCTGGGTCAGCACCAGCATGCCGAGCGCGGCGGCCGTGAAGCCGGGCGCCATCAGCAGCCGCGGCCGCACCCGCGTCATCAGCCGGGCGCCGATCTGCGTCGAGCCGGTGACCATGCCCGCGACCATCGGGAGGAAGGCCAGACCGGTCATCACCGGCGTGTACCCCTTCACGATCTGCAGGTAGTAGGTCAGGAACAGGAAGAGGCCGAACATGCCGATCACGGCCAGGCCCAGGGACGCGTAGACGCCCGCGCGGTTCCGGTCGGCGATCACCCGCAGCGGCAGCAGCGGCGCCGCGACCCTCGACTCGACGAGGACGAACGCCAGCAGCAGCATGACCGCCGCGGCGAACAGGCCCAGCGTCGGGCCGGCCAGCCGGCCGTCGGACTCGGCCCGGGTGAACCCGTAGACCAGCGAGACCAGGCCGAGCGTCGCCAGGATGACACCGGGCACGTCCAGCCGGGAGGTGTTGCGGCCCCCGGCGGGCTCGCGGATGACCAGCAGGGCGCCTGCCGCGGCGATCACCGCGAACGGGATGTTGACGTAGAACGTCCAGCGCCAGTCCAGGTATTCGGTCAGCACACCGCCGAGGAGCAGGCCGAGCGCCGCGCCGCCACCGGCGATCGCGCCGAAGATGCCGAACGCCTTGGCGCGCTCCCGGGCTTCGGTGAAGGTCACCGCCAGCAGGGACAGCGCGGAGGGCGCCAGCACCGCGCCGAAGACGCCCTGGAGCGCCCGCGCGCCCAGCAGCATCCCCTCGTTGGCCGCGGCACCGCCGAGCGCGGAGGCCAGCGCGAAGCCGGTCAGGCCGATGACGAAGGTCCGCCGGCGGCCCCACAGGTCGGCGAGCCGGCCGCCGAAGAGCAGCAGTCCGCCGAAAGCGAGGGCGTAGGCGGTGATGACCCACTGCCGGTTGCCGTCGCTGATCCCCAGGTCCTTCTGGGCGGAGGGCAGCGCGATGTTCACGATCGTCGAGTCGAGGACGACCATCAGCTGGGCCAGGGCGATGAATATCAGCGCTTTCCAGCGCCGTGGATCGACGGACGGGACGGTTTCAGGCATGACGAGGTCCACCTAGTGGTGCGTAACGGAAGAGGAGAAAGAGGAGGAGGAAGGAGCGAGGGAGGAGAAAGAGGCGGAAGGGAACGGAGTGGAGGCAAAGGGCGGATGCGGAAGGACGGATGAGGGAGGATAGGTGCGCCCACGAGGTGCGGGCGCGCTGCGAACGTCGGGCTTCGAGCGTCGGGCTTCGAGCGTCGGGCTTCGAGCGTCGGTCAGTGCCTCGGAGAAGAGGATCAGAGGGGAGTGCGGAAGGAAGGAGGGGCGCGATGGGCCGGCGGCCGCGCCGCGACTCCGTGCACCCGCCCCCTCATCCGCCGCCGCGGCCTACGAGCAACGGCGCCTCAGGTCCTCCAACGTGGCGGCGGAACCGGGGAGTTCGGACCGGGCCGGGGCCCGCAGACCGTCCAGGAACAGCTGCAGGTGCCGGTGCACGAACGCGTCGAAGTCCGCACAGCCGGCGCCCGGCAACGGGCGGGTGAGCTGGGTGAGCGCGACCATCAGATCACCGACGGCGAGGTCGGCGCGCAGCTGGCCGCTGTCGCGCGCGGCGCCCATGACGGCCCCGACGGCCGCGTCCAGGCGCTCGCGCGCGGCGAGCAGATCGGGGTGGGCCGGGTCGACGCCGTCGGAGAGCAGCGGGCACAGCGCCCCTATACGCTCCTCCACCGCGTCGTGGACGAAGCGCCGCAGCGCTTCAAAGGCATCCGGCTCCTCAGTGAGGGCCCGCTCCGCGCGGTCCGCTATACGGGACATGACGGAGAGCGTGACGTGGTGGATCAACTCCCGGCGATCGGTGAAGTGACGGTAGAGCGTCGCATTGCCGACACCCGCGCGTCGAGCGATTTCATCGAACGGGACCTCGGCCCCGAACTCGACCATCGCCTCGCGTGCGGCCGCGACGATCCGCTCCCGGTTGCGCACCGCGTCGGCCCGCAGCCGCGGCTGCGCACTCTTCACGCCCACGCCTACGCCCACTCCGGTCACGTCGACACTTCCCTCTCACCCTCACCACATCCACCGAACCGCGGAACCGCTCCCAGTACCGGGGACCGCCCCCACAGGAGGAGCCGAGGAGCCGCCGGAACCGAGGAACCACTCCCCGCTTCGTCCAACACCAGCTAAACGGGGGCCGGATCCCCGGATATTTCCCGGCCAGCATGTGACGTGAGACACCCCTCCTCGGGGGCGTCGAGGAGGGGCCGCCGAGGGCCTCCGGGGGCGCCTGGCGTGCGGCGTCCTCCTGCGCGAGAGTCCCGCCCGCGGTGAGACGCCCGCCCGCTTCCCCGCCCGGCCTGGGCCCCTCACCGTCACGCGTCCGGACGGAGCCCCGACGCACCAGCGCGCCCGCCGGCCATCCGCGCCACACCGCCCTCCATTTGACGCACCCCCACGCGCGAGCGACCATCCCCCGCCGCAGGCTGATCACCATGAGCCAGAAGGCACCCGCGCCATGAGGCGAAGCGCAGGCCTGCGCCCCGGCACCGCACGGCAGACACCGGCCGGCACCTCGCAGCCACCGGCACGCACGAGGCCGCCCCGATGCGCGCCCTGAGGCACACGCTCTGCGCCGCCCTGGCCGCGACCGTCACCTGTGCGGCCGCAGCCCTGGCCCTGACCACACCCCCCGACGCCATCGCCGCTCCCCCGCCGCCCCCGGGCACCACCACCGCACCCCCCACGCCCCCCGAGGCCACCACCGCACCCCCGTCACCTCCTGGCGCCCCCACCACACCCCTCACCTCCACCGCCCCCACGCCCACACCCGCCCCCAGCGCCACCCCGACCACCGGGCCCATCAAACCCACCGCCCCCACCCCAACCACCGAGCCCACCAAAGCCACCGACCCCCCGAAGACCACCACCCCCACACCCCCACACACATCCCCCCGCACACTCCCGACCGCCCCCACCACCCCCACCACCCCTCCCGGCGCACCCCCCACCGGCCCCTGCGCCCTGCCCGGCATCAGCGACAACGTCTCCGAAGCCGCCCCCACCCCCGCCGGCTACGTCCGCGCGTCCGGCGTCGTCCGGGCCCTCACCCTCTTCGTCGACTTCCCGGACGCCCCCGCCACCCTCTCCCCCATGGCCCGCTTCGCCGAGTTCTTCCCGGCCGCGACCGACTACTTCCGCACCAGCTCGTACGGGCGGCTGACCTACGTCCCCAAGCCGCTCTTCCGCTGGATCCGCATGTCACGCCCGCTACCGGCGTACGGCATCACCCGCAGCGCCGCCTTCGACGCGTCCCGGAACAGCGGCTACCACGCCCTCTCCCAGGAACTCCTGGACGCCGTCGACCCGTTCGTGGACGTCCGCGACTACGACGTCGTCAACGTCATCGCCTCCCCCAACGCGGGCCCGCCGGCGACCCACATGGTCCTGTCGGTCACCTTCAGCGGCGGCGACCTGGGGCTGAAGACCCACCGTGGGGCGCCCTTCCGGAACGTCTCCTTCATCTGGAGCCGGCAGGCCGGCCTGAGCGCCTTCCGGGTCCTCAACCACGAGAACGCGCACACCTTCGGCCTGCCCGACCTCTACTACCCGAACGACCCCGACGGCCCGACCCCGGTGGGCCACTGGGACCCGATGGACGAGGACTGGGGGCCGACCAACGACTTCCTCGGCTGGCACAAGTGGAAGATGGGCTGGCTCGCCCCCGGCCAGGTGCACTGCGCACAGGCCGGCGGGAAGCCCACCGAACACGTCCTCATGCCGATCTCCACCCCCGGCGGCACCAAGATCGTCGTCATGCCGACCGGCCCGCACACCGCCTTCGTCGTCGAGGCCCGCACCAGCGGCCTCCTGGACCCGCTCGTCTGCCGCCCCGGCGTTCTCGTCTACCACGTGGCCACCGACGTCCCCACGGGTCACGCCCCGATCCACGTCATCGACGCCACCCCGCACAGCCGTGGCTGCCATCCCAACTCCCGTGAGGTCGACACCCGTTACGTCGACCCGGACCTGACGGACGCCACCTTCCGCCCCGGCGAGACCCACACCGACCGCGCCAGCGGCGTCACCGTCACCGTCCTCACCGAGAACACCGACGGCACCTACCGTGTCCGCATCACCCCCGCCCACACCTGAACGCGCCCCGCCTCCCCCAACGCCCCCACTAAACCCCGCCTTCCGCCTCCCAATGCCGCCACCCGATGCTGATCAGCCGCAACTGCCGCCGCGCGCACCACACCACCTGCTCGGCCGCCCCCTCGTCGCCTTCCTCCCAGGCGTCGAGCAGCTCCGTCGCGGTCAACACCAGCCGCTCGACGTACAGCTTGGCCAGCATCCGCACATCCTCGTCCGGCCAACCGGCCGACACCGGATGGGACTTGAGCGCCTCCGCGACCTCCGCCGCAAAACGCTCCAGCTCCCTCGCGATGGCGTGCCGCACCGCGCGCACGCCACCGCGCCACTCCCGGGCCATGAAGCGCACATGCGCCGGATTTTCCCGCACATGCTGCTCGACCACCGCGATCGCGCCGTCTATCCGCTCCTCCGCCTCGTCCTGCTCGGCGAGGACCGCGCGCACCATCGCATGCAGGCTGCCCAACGCCTCCTCGACGAGCGCCGCGCCCAACTCCCCCATGTCCCGGAAGTGCCGGTAGAACGCGGCCGGGGCGACGCCCACCGCCCGGGTCACCTCACGCAACCCCAGGCTGCTCAGGCTCTGCTCCTCCAGCAGCTCCAACGCCGCGTCCAGCAGCGCCTGACGGGTCTTCTGCTTCTGCGCCCGGCGGACTCCGCCCTCACTGTGACTCACGTCATCCAGTAAACAACCGTTCTCCCAACCACTCCACCCACCCCGGCCGTACACTGAAGAAGTCAGTGAACAACTGTCCTCTGAACTCGCGGCCGACTCCCCGCGGAACCGGCCGCCCCGGAAAGGCAGACCATGCTCTTCCTCGTCGCAGCCCTCCTCCTGATGGGGATCGCGCTGGGCACCGCGGCGCACCTCCCCGTCCCGGTCACCCTCGCCGCCGGCGCCGCCATCACCACCTGGCTTCTCGTCTTCTACCTGCGTGAACGCCGCCACCGCACCGAGGGGACCTCCCGATGACCACGCTCACCACCACCCCCGAGCGCGCCACCTCCCAGCGCACCGCCCGCCCCGCCTCCCGCCCGGACGCGGACGGCATGGCCGTCGCCTCCTTCGTCCTCGGTCTCGTGGGCACCCTGATCCTCAACCTCGTCCTGGGCCCCTGCGCCCTGGCCCTCGGCACCCTCGCCCTCGTCCGAGGCACCACCCGCCGCGGCCGCGCCCTCCTGGGCCTCGCCCTCGGCGCCGCCGACCTGCTCCTCCTCGCGGCTCTCACCGCCACCGACGGCACCCTCAGCTGGCACCTCGGCTGACGCACCGCACCGCCCGCACCCACCCGCCGTCCACTACGCGTGCCGCCGGACCGGATCACCCCGGCCCCCCGCCTCCGCGGGCGGGCGCTGCGGGCCTGGCGGTCAGCTGAGCAGTGCGGCGATGTCCCGGGCCGCTTCCCGCGCGGGGCGGCCCACCCCGATGAGCGTGGCCGAGGCGGGCCCGGTCCAGTCGCCGTAGCCCAGTAGGTGCAGCCGAGGTTCCGCGACGGCGCGGGTCCCCTGGGTGGGGATGCGTCCGCGGCCCTCGCGCAGCGCGAGGGGCACCAGGTGCCGGCGTCGCTCTCCACCCGTAGCCGTGCGCCGTCCCGGCGCACTGCCGAGTAGCTCACCTGCCGGTCACCGCTGCCGTCGGCACACCGGCCTCGGCGCACGCCGGGCACAGCACGCTGCGCAGGGTGGCCTCGTCCCGTGGGCCCAGGGCGACGCCGTGGCTGACGGTGCGGTGCGCCAGGCGGGCGTGGTCACGGCAGACGGCGGCGCCGCATCCTTGGCACACGCCGACCGCGTCGGCGGTGCGGCCTGCGGTGTGGCATTCCAGGCAGTTCACGGGATCTACCTCCCGGAGGCGGAGACGGCCTGCTGCGTGGGGGCGAATTTCCGGCGCCAGGCCAGGGCCACGTAGACCAGGGCGATCAGGACGGGCACTTCGATGAGCGGGCCGACGACTCCGGAGAGTGCCTGACCCGAGGTGACGCCGAAGGTGGCGATGGCGACCGCGATGGCGAGTTCGAAGTTGTTGCCGGCCGCGGTGAAGGCGAGCGTGGCGGTGCGGTCGTAGGCCATTCCCAGGCCCTTGCCGAGGAGGAAGGTGCCGAAGAACATCACGGCGAAGTACGCCAGCAGGGGCAGCGCGATGCGGACGACCTCCAGCGGCTGGGAGGTGATCGTCTTCCCTTGCAGCGCGAAGAGGATGACGATCGTGAAGAGCAGGCCGTAGAGGGCCCAGGGGCCGATCTTGGGCAGGAACCGCTGCTCGTAGCCCTCGCGGCCCATCTTCTTCTCGCCGATGCGGCGGGTGAGGAAGCCGGCCAGCAGGGGGACGCCGAGGAAGACGATGACGTTCAGCGCGATGTGCCACATGGACACGTCGAGGCCCTGGCCGTTGCCGAGGTGGAGCAGGCGCGGCAGCAGGTCCAGGTAGAACCAGCCGAGCACGCCGAAGGTGATGACCTGGAAGACGGAGTTGAGGGCGACGAGGACGGCGGCGGCTTCGCGGTGGCCGCAGGCCAGGTCGTTCCAGATGATGACCATGGCGATGCAGCGGGCCAGGCCGACGATGATCAATCCGGTGCGGTATTCGGGCAGGTCCGGCAGGAAGATCCAGGCCAGCGCGAACATCACCGCGGGGCCGACGATCCAGTTGATGACCAGCGAGGACACCATCAGCTTCTTGTCGCCGGTGACGGTGTCGAGCTTGTCGTAGCGGACCTTCGCCAGGACCGGGTACATCATGACCAGCAGCCCGATGCCGATCGGCAGGGAGATCCCGCCGATCTCGACCTTCGCCAGGGCGTCGTTGAGGCCGGGGATCACCCGCCCCAGGCCGAGCCCGACGCCCATCGCGATGAGGATCCAGACGGCCAGGAAGCGGTCCAGGGTGGAGAGCTTGGCGACGACGGACGACTCTTCCGTCGTTTTTGCGGGGGCCTCGGCGGGGGGCATCAGCAGGGCCTCTTCCGATCGGCGGCGGTACGGGCCTGCTCGGCCAGCTCGGCGAACTGCCCGGCAAGGACGGCGATGACGTCCGGCCGGAGCTTGTAGTAGGTGAACCGGCCGCAGGGCTCGGTCTCCACCACGCCCGCCTCGCGCAGCACCCGCAGATGGTTGGAGAGGTTGGTCTGCTTCGCGCCGGTCTCCTCGACCAGGTGCGTGGTGCACAGCGTCTCGTGGGCGAGCAGATTCACGATCTTCAGCCTGAGCGGGTCGGCCAGCACCCGGATCAGGTCAGTGTCGACTGACGTCATCATGCACTGATATTCTCACATCAGTCAAGGCTGACGTCAGCGCTGACTGATGCGTCCTCGGTGCCGTTGCCCGCCGCCCCCTACAGAGGAGAACCCGTGCCCACCGCCCCGCTCGCCTCCGTCCTCTTCGTCTGCGTCCACAACGCCGGGCGCTCCCAGATGGCCGCCGCCTGGCTGAGCCACCTCGCCGGAGACCGCATCGAGGTCCGCTCGGCGGGCTCCGCCCCCAGCGAGGCCGTCAACCCCGCGGCCGTGGAGGCCATGCGCGAGGTCGGCATCGACATCTCCGCCGAGAAGCCGAAGATCCTCACCGCCGACGCCGTCCAGGAGTCGGACGTCTGCATCACCATGGGCTGCGGCGACGCCTGCCCGGTCTTCCCCGGCAAGCGGTACCTGGACTGGAAGCTGGACGACCCGGCCGGACAGGGCATCGAGGCGGTCCGCCCCATCCGCGACGAGATCAAGGCCCGCGTCGAGGCCCTGATCGCCGAGTTCGACGCGGCGGCGGCCGAGTGATCGACCTCCGCGACGCCCTCGTCATGGGTTCCGGTCCGGCCGGCTGCACCGCCGCCCTCTATACCGCCCGCGCCTGCCTCAAGCCGCTGGTCTTCGAGGGAGCGGTGGCTGCGGGCGGCGCGCCGATGACCACCACCGAGGCCGAGAACTTCCCCGGCTTCGCCGACGGCGTCCAGGACCCCGACCTCGCGGGAATCGTACGGATGTCACCGGCCGCGCGGGTCTGCGGGCACTCGGCGGCACGCCACTGGCCCGCGCCTGCCGCGATCAGCCTGCGGCCGTGATCAGCAACTTGCCCATCGCGGCCGGCACCGACGGCTCCACCCGGTAGTACACCCACGTCCCGCGCCGCTGGGAGGTCAGCAACCCGGCCTCCTTGAGCTTCTTCAGGTGGGGGCTGACCGTGGGCTGGGAGACGCCGACGTCGGAGATGTCGCACACGCACGCCTCGCCGCCCTCGTGCGAGGCGACGGCGGAGAACAGGCGCAGCCGGATCGGGTCACCGAGCGCCTTGAACATCGGCGCGGCCCCCTCGGCCTCCTCGGCCGTGAAGGGGCGCTCGGTCAGCGGCGGACAGCACGGCGCCACCACCGACCGGCCGCCTTCCGCATCGAGCTGCGGCATCGCCTGCGCGTTCGACACGCCTCTATGTTGACAAACATCGAAGTAAGAGTTCAGGGCCATGACCACCCCTGCGGCTACAGACGTGCCAGGTGAACGGCCAGGCGCCGGGCGATGCGGGGGCGGGCCGGCGGGGGCAGCCGAAACCCCCGGTGGCCGCGACCACGGCCCGCGCGCCCAGCTGGGACCCGTCCGCCAAGGTCAGCAGGAACCCGTCCCCGTCACCGCGGACTTCGTCGACGCGGTGGCCGGTGCGGATCCGTGCGTCCAGTCGGCGGGCGTAGCGCAGGAGGTGGTCGACCACCTCGCCCCGGTGCGGATACCGCTGCGGGTCGCCGCCGAAGGGCAGGCCGGGCAGCGAGCCGTACCGGGCCGGAGAGAAGAGGGTGAGGCTGTCGTAGTAGCGCGGCCACGACCCGGCCGACCACGTCGCCTACCGCGTCCCCGACCTCAACGACCCCGCCGTCCGCGCCCGTTACGCCGGCAGGCGCACGGCCGTCATCGGCTCGGGCGCCTCCGCCTTCACCGCCCTGGCCTACCTCGCCGACCTGGCCACGTCCGAGGACGGGGCCGGAACGAAGGCGGTGTGGATCCTGCGCCGGGGCATCTCCGGTGCCACCTTCGGCGGCGGCGCGGCCGACCAACTGCCCGCCCGCGGCGCCCTGGGCCTGGCGGCGAAGGCCGCCGTGGACGCCGGGCACACCGACGCCGTCACGGGCTTTCGCACCGAGCGCATCGAGCGGGACGGCGACGGGCGTCTGGTGCTGGTGGGCGAGGACGGGCGCCGGCTGGAGGCGGTGGACGAGGTGAGCGTGCTGACCGGCTTCCGCCCGGAGCTGTCCTTCCTCTCCGAGGTACGCCTGCACCTCGATGAGCGCCTGCAGGCACCCCTCGCGCCGGCCCCCCTGATCGACCCCAACCGGCACTCCTGCGGCACCGTCTACCCGCACGGCCACCGCGAACTGTCCCACCCCGAAGCCGGCATCTACCTGGTCGGCATGAAGTCCTACGGCCGCGCCCCCACCTTCCTGGCGATGACCGGCTACGAGCAGGTCCGCTCCATCGCCGCCGCCCTCGCCGGCGACACCCGAGCAGCCGACCGCGTCGAACTCACCCTGCCCGAGACCGGGGTGTGCGGCGGCGCCGGCCTCTTCGACACCCGTGAGGCCGACGAGGCACCTGCTACAGGCTGCTGCACCACCCCCGAACCCCAGCCCCTCCAGCTCACAGCACCGACCTCGGCCACCACTGAGGACACGCCCGCGGGCGGTTGCTGCGGCGTATGACCGAACACCCCGCGCGCGGGGCCGCGACACAGCCGGACTGCTCACGGCCCGGCCCCGCGTCGCCCTGCCGCCCCCTCAAGAGCAGCGCCACTCCAGGGCGATGCCGCCGTCCGGGATCCAGCCGTCCACCAAACCCTCTACGGCGCCCGCGAAGACGCCGAAGCCGGCTTCTCCCCGCTCGACCGCTCCCTGCGGAACCGCCGCATGATCGCCTTCGGCACCGAAGCACAAAGCCTCGCCATCCTCGGCTTCCCCCCGACCCAGAACGCCACCAGCGCAGCCCGCCACCGGGAAGACCCCACCCACACCGACACCCCCGCCGAATCAACGGCGCCCGACAACGAGCAGCGACCGCACCCCTCGCGATCATGAACTGAGCAGAGGCGCCCACCACACCCCACCCCTATCCGCTACCCTGTCTGGGGCCGCCACTCGTGGCGGTCCCCGCCCTTGCCGGGAACCGGATGAAGATCACTCAGAGTATTCATCCACGTTTTACGCAAGGCCCCGCCTCCGTAGCTCAGGGGATAGAGCACCGCTCTCCTAAAGCGGGTGTCGCAGGTTCGAATCCTGCCGGGGGCACGCGGCTTAAGGGTCAGTTGTGAGGGTTGGGTCCCTCGGGCTGGCCCTTTCGCGTGGTTGCGGTCGCCGACCGTGCATTGATGGAGGGGGCTCAACTCCGCGTTCCCGACGCCGGGTTCGGTTCAGTTGGTCGTCAGTGGGGTGTGGCGATGTTCGTGGACTGCGATGCGGGCGAGTTTTGTGAGCATCATGCCGTTGCGGATGGCGATGACGTAGTCGATGGGCAGGCCGTGCATGCGGGTGCCGGGGCCTCTGAGCGGGTGCCAGTCGAGGACGAAGAGGGTGTGCTCGCCCCAGGGGATCAGGCGCATGGCGATGCGGGCCGCGCCGAACGGGTCCGCCTTGGCCTCCAGTTCCAGGCGTTCTTGCGGTTCGCAGATGCGGACGACGCAGGTGTCTTCGAGGGTCAGGCAGCCGGCGCCGACCCTGACGCGCAGGCGGGCGCCCACTTCCGGCCAGTGTGGATCCGCGGCGAGGACGGCCTGGGTTCCCGTCACCCACTCCCCGTAGCGGTAGCCGTCGGACAGCAGGCGCCAGACGGTGGACGGCGGGCTCAGGATGAGTCGGCGGTTACGGGACATGTGAACACGCTCCTCGTGGGGCCGGCGGGGACCGAGGCGCCGGGGGTCAGAAGTCGACGGGGTCTCGGGTGAGGGGGCAGGTCATGCAGTGGCCGCCGCCGCGGCCTCGGCCGAGTTCGGCGCCGACGATGCTGATGACCTCCACTCCGGCCTTGCGGAGCAGGGTGTTGGTGGTGGTGTTGCGGTCGTAGGTGAACACGACGCCCGGTTCCACGGCGACGGCGTTGTTTCCGCTGTCCCACTGCTGGCGCTCGGAGGCGTAGAAGTCGCCTCCCGTTTCGACCACGCGGAGCGCGTCCAGGCCCAGTGCTTCGGCCACGACCTGGGTGAAGGGGGTGGTGCCCTCGTCGACGACGTCCAGGCCGGGGGCCCGGTCGCTGGGGTGGAGGGTGAAGGTGCGGATCGCGTCCATGATCGTGGGGTAGACGGTGACGATGTCGCGGTCGGCGAAGGTGAAGACGGTGTCCAGGTGCATGGCGGACCGGAGCCTGGGCATGCCGGCGACGATCACCCGCCGGGCCGCGCCACGGGCGAAGAGCGCGGCGGCGACCTGGGTGATCGCCTGGCGGGAGGTGCGTTCGCTCATGCCCATGAGGACGACGCCGTTGCCGACGGGCATGATGTCGCCGCCCTCGAAGGTGGCGTTGCCCCAGTCCGTTTCGGGGTCCCCCCACCACACGACCGAGCCGGCGTAGTCGGGATGGAAGGTGTAGACCGCCTTCATCAGCAGGGTCTCGTCGTGCCGGGCCGACCAGTACAGCGGGTTGAGGGTCAGGCCGCCGTAGAGCCAGCAGGTCGTGTCCCGGGTGTACAGGGTGTTCGGGAGCGGGGGCATCAGGTACTCGCGGGCGCCCTTGCCCTCGCGTGCCAGGGACAGATATCCGCTGCGGAAGTCCTCGGGCAGGTCGGCGGTGGCCAGGCCGCCGATCAGGTACTCGGCCAGTCGCCGGTGCGGCAGCGATTCCAGGAAGGCGCGGGTGCTCTCGACCAGGCCGAGGCCGACCTGGTTCGGGGTGATCTTGCGGTCCAGGAGCCAGTCGCGGGCGCCGGGCACGGCAAGGGTCTGCGCGAGCAGGTCGTGGAGTTCGACCACCTCGACGCCGCGGGCGCGGAGCTTGTTGACGAAGTCGGCGTGGTCGCGCTGGGCGTTCTCCACCCACAGCACGTCGTCGAAGAGCAGATCGCCGGCGTTGCTCGGGGTCAGCCGGCGGTGCGCCAGGCCGGGCGCGCAGACCAGCACCTTGCGCAGGCGGCCCACCTCGGAGTGCACGCCGTGGGTGCCGGGTGGGGCGGCTTCGTTCATGGGAGTGCTCCGTCCTGTGGCGAGGGGTGGGTGGTGCCGGGCCGGCGGATCTCCGGGAGGGCGCGAAGGGGTGTCACAGGTGGATCCAGCCGAGGGCGAGCGCGAGGACGCCGATGACCGCGCCGGCCACCGACACCGCGAAGATGACGACCTCGCGGCGGGAGAAGATCCGCCGGCCCTGTTCACGGCGCCCCATGGCGAACAGCACGGTCGCCGGCGCGTAGAGGAGGAACGACACCAGGACGAACTTCAGTCCGGCCGCGTAGAGGAGGAACGCGGTGTAGAGGGTGGCCAGTACTGCCACGACGAGGTCGCGTCGGGCTCCGGGCGCCGCGGGGCCGAGGCCGGCGGTGTGGCGTACGCAGTAGGCGGCGGCGAGCAGGTACGGGATCAACGACAGGGCGCTGGTCAGGTCCAGGGCGAAGTCGAACGCGTCACCGGAGAACAGCGTGATGACCAGGACGGCCTGGGAGAGGCAGGTGGTCAGCAGCAGCGCCGGTACGGGCACGTCGGCCGTGCTGACGCGGCTGAGGAAACGGGGCATGTCCTCGTCCTTGGCCGCGACGAACAGGACTTCCGCCGCCATCAGCGACCAGGCCAGATACGCGCCGAGCACCGAGACGATCAGGCCGACGCTGACGAACGCCTTGCCCCACGTGCCGACGGCGGCTTCCAGGACGCCTGCCATGGAGGGCTGTGGCAGCTGGGCGAGCTGCTCCATCGGCAGGATGCCGTAGGAGACGATCGTCACCGACGCGAAGAGGGCGAAGACGCTCAGGAAGCCGAGCACCGTCGCCCGGCCCACGTCCGCGCGCCGCTTGGCGTGCCGGGAGTACACGTTGGCGCCCTCGACGCCGAGGAACACGAAGACGGTCACCAGCATGGTGCCGCGGACCTGCGCGAAGAGGGATCCGGCGTGTGCCGCTCCGTGGATGTTGTCGGCGAAGACCTGGGGCCTGAGGAAGAACAGCGCCAGGATCACGAAGACCAGGATGGGGACGAGCTTGGCCACGGTGACGATCCGGTTGATCACCGTCGCCTCCTTCACGCCGCGCCTGATCAGGAGGAAGAAACCCCACAGGCCCACCGAGGAGAGGACCACGGCGAGCACGGTGTCGCCGCCGCCCAGGGCCGGCGCGATCTGCCCGAGCGTCGACATGATCAGCACCCAGTAGGTGACGTTGCCGACGCAGGCGCTCGCCCAGTAGCCGAAGGCGGAGAAGAAGCCGAGGTACTCGCCGAACCCCGCCTTCGCATAGGCGTAGACACCGGCGTCGAGGTCGGGGCGCCGCACGGCCAGCGTCTGGAACACGAAGGCCAGCATCAGCATGCCGAACCCGGCGATCACCCACGAGATCACCGCTCCCAGGACGCCGCTCTCCTGGGCGAACCGGCGCGGCAGCGAGAACACCCCCGCCCCCACCATCGAGCCCACGACCAGCGCGGTCAGGGTCGGGAGGGACACCTTCACGCCGCGCGGAGCCGTTACGGGCGCCCCGGCCCCTTCCGTGTCCTCGCCATGTGCCACGCGCCGAAAAGTATCAGCGAAATGTTCGCTTTGATGGGATTGCAGCATTAATGGCGGAATGCCGGAGAGTGGCGGCGCCGCTACCGCCGCGTGGGCGGGCGGGGAGTTATCCACAGGGTCGGCGGGGGACCGGGTGGAACTCGTAGGCTTTCGGGGTGGTTCCGGCGGACGTGGGAGTGGTCGTGGGCGTGGACGAAGCGGGTGCAGAGGACGTGGCGGGCGTGGCCGAGGTGGCGGGCGCGCAGGAGGGTGTCTTGGTGAGCGAGGCGGTGCAGGTGCTGCGCCGGGTGTTCGGGTATGACGCGTTCCGCGGGGATCAGCAGGAGATCATCGAGCATGTCGTCGGGGGCGGGGACGCGGTCGTCCTGATGCCCACCGGCGGCGGCAAGTCGCTGTGCTACCAGATCCCCTCGCTGGTGCGGCCGGGCGTCGGGGTGGTCGTCTCGCCGCTGATCGCGCTGATGCAGGACCAGGTCGACGCGCTGCGGGCGCTGGGGGTGCGGGCCGGGTTCCTCAACTCGACGCAGGATCTTGAGGAGCGGCGGCTGGTCGAGGCCGAGTTCCTGGCCGGGGAGCTGGATCTGCTGTATCTGGCGCCGGAGCGACTGCGGGTCGAGCAGACGGTGCAGTTGCTGGACCGGGGGAAGATCTCGCTCTTCGCGATCGACGAGGCGCACTGTGTGGCGCAGTGGGGCCACGACTTCCGGCCGGACTACCTGGCGCTGTCGATGCTGCACGACCGCTGGCCGGACGTGCCGCGGATCGCGCTGACCGCGACGGCGACGAAGGCGACGCACGGCGAGATCACCTCCCGGCTGCGGATGGACGGGGCCCGGCACTTCGTGTCCAGCTTCGACCGGCCCAACATCCAGTACCGGATCGCGGCGAAGAGCGAGCCCAAGCGGCAGCTGCTGGAGCTGCTGCGCAGCGAGCACGCCGGCGATGCGGGGATCGTCTACTGCCTGTCCCGGGCCTCGGTGGAGAAGACCGCCCAGTTCCTGGTCGACAACGGGATCGACGCGGTCCCGTACCACGCGGGGCTGGACGCCCGGGTGCGCGCGGCGAACCAGTCGCGGTTCCTGCGGGAGGACGGGCTGGTCGTGGTCGCCACCATCGCGTTCGGGATGGGCATCGACAAGCCCGATGTGCGGTTCGTGGCCCATCTGGACCTGCCGAAGTCGGTGGAGGGGTACTACCAGGAGACCGGCCGGGCCGGGCGGGACGGCCAGCCGTCCACGGCCTGGCTGGCGTACGGCCTCCAGGACGTGGTGCAGCAGCGGAAGATGATCGACGGGTCGGAGGGGGACGACGCGCACCGGCGCCGGCTGTCCGCCCACCTGGAAGCGATGCTGGCGCTCTGCGAGACGGTGGAGTGCCGGCGGGTGCAGCTGCTGGCGTACTTCGGCCAGGACAGCGGCCCGTGCGGGAACTGCGACACCTGCCTCACGCCGCCGCAGACCTGGGACGGGACGGTGCCCGGGCAGAAGCTGCTGTCGACGGTGGTGCGGTTGCAGCGCGAGCGGGGGCAGAAGTTCGGCGCGGGCCAGATCATCGACATCCTGATGGGCCGGAAGACCGCCAAGGTCATCCAGTTCGACCACGATGCGCTGAGCGTCTTCGGGATCGGCGAGGATCTGCGCGAGGCCGAATGGCGGGGCGTGGTGCGGCAGTTGCTCGCCCAGGGGCTGCTGGCCGTGGAGGGGGAGTACGGGACGCTGGTCCTCACCGAGGCCAGTGGCGCGGTGCTGCGCGGGCAGCGCCAGGTGCCGATGCGGCGGGAGCCGGAGAAGCCGGCCCGGGCGGCCAGGGCGAAGGCCAAGGGCAAGCGGGCGCCGGTGGATCTGCCGGAGGAGGCGCTGCCGGTCTTCGAGACGCTGCGCACCTGGCGGGGCCGCACGGCCAAGGAGCAGGGCGTCCCGGCGTATGTGATCTTCCATGACGCGACGCTGCGGGAGATCGCGGTGACGGCCCCGACGTCCATCACCGCACTGGGCTCGATCAACGGGGTGGGCGAGAGCAAGCTCGCCAAGTACGGGGAGCAGATCCTGGAGGTGCTGGCCGGACGGGGCGAGACCGAGGCGGCGGGAGCCGGGGAGGCGGCGCCGGGAGCGGCGGGCTCGGCGCCGGGGGAGCAGGGAGCGGCCGGGGCGGCTGCGGCGGCTCCGGACGGGGACGAGGAGGTGCTGCCGGAGCCGCCGGACGACATCGACTGGTGAGGACTCCGCGACGCCTACGGGCCGGCGGCCGGGCCCGCAGGGGAATGCGGCGGGAACGTCAGGACGGCGGAGGCGCCCCCGTCGGGGGCGTTGCCGAAGTGCAGGCCGATGCCGAGGACGGTGGCCTGGCCGACGGCGATGGTCAGGCCCAGGCCATGGCCCTTGCCCCGGTCCGGGGCGCCGGTGCGGAAGCGTTGCGGGCCGTGCTGGAGCAGGGCGTCGGGGAAGCCGGGGCCGTGGTCGCGGACCTCGACGGTGGGGGTGCCGCCGGGCGGCGCGACGACGGTGACGACGACCGGGGGCCGGCCGTGCCGGTGGGCGTTGAGGACGAGGTTGGCGAGGATGCGGTCCAGGCGACGGCGGTCCGTTTCGACGACCGTGTCGGCGAGGACGCGCACCTCGGTGTCGAGGCCGGTGGCCCGCACGGAGCGTTCGACCAGCGGGCCGAGTTCATAGGCGGCGAGGTCGGCGCGCTCGGCGCCGGAGTCCAGCCGGGAGATCTCCAACAGGTCCTCGGTGAGCCGGTGCAGGGCGCGCAACCGGTCGTTGATCATCTCCTTGGGGCGGCCCTCGGGGAGGAGCGCGGCGGAGGCGAGGATGCCGGTGAGCGGGGTGCGCAGTTCGTGCGCGACGTCGGCGGTGAAGCGCTGTTCGGCCTCCAGGCGGCCCTGGAGGGTGGCGGCCATGGAGTCCAGCGCGGCCGCCACGGCTGCCACCTCGTCACCGGCCGCCGGCTCACCGCCCCGCAGCCGTCCGGCGGCGTCGCCGACCCTGGCGTCGAGGTCGCCGGCGCTGATCCGGCGGGCGACGGCCGCCGTGCTGGTCAGCCGACGGCTGATGCGCCGGGCCAGGAAGAGACCGGCGAGGGCGACGGCCGCAGCGGCGAGGACGGCCGAGCCGAGGATCGCGGTGTCGAACTTGTCCAGGGTCCAGCGGGTGTTCCCGTACGGCGACCAGACGGCCATGATCTGGCTGCCGGCCGGCGCCGCCGCCCACATCACCGGCTGTCCGTGATGGCTGCCGACCATGCTGCCGCGCCGCCCCTTGCGGACCAATTCCCGGAGCTCCTCAGGGAGTTCGGGCGGGTCGAGGACGGAGTTGATGCCTTCGCGCGAGGTGCCGTACTCGAAGAGGTCCAGTGCGACGTCGAGGTCGGCATGGGTCTGCTTGCGGACCTGGCCGACGGTCTGGCGGGCCACCGCGTTGTGGACGAGCACCCCGAGGACGGCGGCGACCGCGCAGCACACCGCGGTCACGGTCAGCGCGATCTTCCAGCGGAGGGAGACGGCGGGGCGGGGGCGCCTCATGGGGGACTCCCCGTCGGCGCGGGGGACGGCGAGGAGGGCCTGGGCCTGCGGACCAGGTCCAGGGTGAGGTCCCACAGGTCCATGGTGCGGCCGTCCCAGACGTAGTCGGTCACGCTGACGTAGCGCGGGTCGTTGGTGGGTTCGCGGACCGCGAGGTGGCCGGCGGCGAGTTCGACGCCGGCGAGCACGGCACGCAGCGCGAGGATCCGGGTGACCACGCCGTCCCGGACGGTGTAGACGCGCAGTTCGCTGGTGCGGCGGTCGAGGTCGACGACGGCGATCAGATCGGGCTTGCCGTCGTCGGTGAGGTCGTGGAGCGCCGGGCGGCGCACCGATTCGGGCCGGGGCGGGGCGTGCCCGGAGGAGGTGAAGTCGGCGTCGAGGACGGCGAGCGGGTCGACGTCGGTCATATCGCCGCTGGGGACGCGCGGGAGGGCGGGGAGCGGCTTGAGGGCGGTGGGGTTCTCGCTCTCGCGCAGCGGGGCGGGCGCATACTCCGGCCAGAGCTCCAGGGGGGCGTTCACCCGGCGGGCCCGGCCCTCGTCCTTGAGGCCCTCGGGGCTCGCGCAGCCGGCGAGGAGGGACAGGGGCAGGAGCAGAGCCAGGGCGGCCAGGGCCAGGGGGTGCCCGAGGGGTCGGCGTCGCGGGCCCATGCCGGACCCGCGGGCGGGCCCTGGCGGCGCCGCGCGGGCACAGGGAACGGGGGCCGGGGCGTGGGGGCGGGCGGCCGACGCGCCCCCACCGAGGCGAAATGCGGACATAGCCCGACCAAGCTACCCAAGGCCGGGGGTCGGGGAACCTTCGAAGCGGCCGTTCCGGCGGTGGGTGGAGGCCGGTGGCGGGCGAAGGCCGGCCGGTCGAACCGCGCGCCCGGGGGCCGGGGTGCCGCCCGGCCCCCGATCCGGCACAGGACCGTCCCCGACCCCGGCCCGTCACACGACTGTCCAAAGAGGTCGGGCTGACTGTTACACAACGTATGGATCGTCGTTATGGACCATCCGTAGCGTGCTCACCCGTACCGTATCCGCAGGGCGGCCGCCGGCCGCCCCCGTCGAGGAGTACCCATGCGTGCTCAGCGCCGCTCCGTGATCCGTACCGCCACCGTCGCCGCCGGTGCGCTGGCCGCCCTGCTGCTCCCCTCGGGCGCCGCGTTCGCCGCCGACTCCATGGCCCCGACGGAGAGCCGGGCGTCGATCATGCTTCCGGACGACGGGCTGGCCGGGCTCGCGGAGAAGGCCGGGCACCTGCCGAAGGCGGGCCTCCTGGGCGGCGTGGCCGCGCTGGGCGCGGTGAGCGTGGGCGTCGCGGTGCAGCGCCGGCGCCACGAGCCGTCGGACCGGTCCCGCTAACCGGGCCCCGCACGCACGCCGGCCCGTACGCGCAGCGTCCCCGCGCCGGCCCGCACGCGCATCGGCCCGCGCGCACACCGTCCCCGCGCCGGCCCGCGCGTCCGAACACCGGCCCACGCGCCCGCACGCCCGCGTGCCGACCGCGCTCCCCTCCCGCACGCCTGCCGCCGCCGGCGTCCCGGGGCAGCATCACGCCCGAGGACGGCACCGCACCCGGGACGACGCCACTCCCCCGGGTGGCGGCCACGCACGCTCCCTAGCCTCCCGCCGCCAGCCGTTGCACCTGTGCGTACCCCGGGACCTCCCCGTGTGCCGCGGCGTCCCCGGGCCTCGCCTCGTCGCCCGTGCGGATCGCCTCCGCCGCCGCGCAGGCCGCCCCCAGGGCCGTACGGAACAGGAGCGAGCCGGTGCTGATGCGGCGCACGCCCAGGTCGGCCAGCCGGTGGACGGTGTGGCGGCCCGGCGCGAAGAGGACGTTCAGGGGCGCGGGGATGCCGTCGACGAGCGCGGCGATGTCCGCGTCGGCGGTGACGCCGGGGACGAAGATGCCGTCGGCGCCGGCGGCCAGGTAGGTCTCGGCCCGGGCCAGGGTCCGCGACAGGGGCGGTGGGGTGTCCACCAACCAGTGGGTGTCGATCCGGGCGTTGACGAAGAGGTCCGGGGCACGTTCCTTCACCGCGGCGATCAACTCGGCCTGGCGGGCGGGGTCTTGCAGCCCTCCACCACCGGGGAGTCCGTCCTCCAGGTTGATCCCGGCGGCGCCATGGGACATCAACTGGACGGCCAGAGCGGCGACTTGGGCGGGTCCGCCGCCGTATCCGCCCTCGATGTCGACGGTGTACGGGCAGGGCAGCCGGCCGGCGAGGCGGCGCGCCAGGGCGAGCGTGGCGGCCCGGACCTCGGGGCGGCCCAGGCCGTCCGGGTGGCCGAGGGCGGCCGCGATGCCCAGGCTGGTGGTGCCGATCGCCGGGTGTCCGGCGGCGGCGAGGGCGGCGGCCGAGGCGCTGTCCCAAGCGTTGGGGAGCAGCAGCGGGCGGCCGGGGGCGTGGTGCAGGGCGCGGAAGGCGGCGGAGTGCGAGGCGGGCTCCGTGGTGCGCGCGGGGGAGGCTTGGCTGGTCATGGGGGCACCGTAGGACGGCGACGTATCGGTGGTGGCCGAAGTGTTGCCGCGGACAATGGACGTATGACGTCGCCGAAGGGGACACCGGACAGGGCGGCGGGAGCCGGGCCGTCCGCGCCACCGGCCCCCGTCTCCGCACCCGACTACAGCCATGAGCTGGCCCGGCTGGCCGCGCTGCTGGCGGACCGCACCCGGGCCGCGTTCTGCCTGGCGCTGCTCGACGGACGGGCCTGGACCGCCGGCGAGTTGGCCGCCTGCGCGGGGGTGGCGCCGTCCACCGCCAGCGAGCATCTGTCCCGGCTGACCGAGGGCGGGCTGCTCGTCGAGCGGCGGCAGGGCCGGCACCGCTACGTCCAGCTCGCCGGACCGCGCGTGGCCGAGCTGCTGGAGTCGGTGACCGCGCACCTCGACGCGCCGCCGGTGCCGCCGCGCGGGCTGCGGGCGGCCAACGCCTCGGCGGCGCTGGCCCGCGGCCGGACCTGCTACGACCATCTGGCCGGCCGGCTCGGCGTCGCCCTCACCGACGCCATGACCGCGCGCGGACTGCTGGACCAGGACGGCGGTTTCGCGCTCACCGTCACCGGGCGGGCGTGGTTCGCCGACGCCCTCGGGGTGCCGTCCGACGCGCTGTGCGGCGGCCGCCGCCCGCCGGCCCGGGGCTGCCTGGACTGGACCGAGCGCCGTCAGCACCTCGCCGGCGCGGCCGGCGCCCGGCTCTGCGAACGGCTGCTGGAGCAGCACTGGATCCGCCGGATCGGGACCGGGCGGGCGGTCCGCCTCACCCCGGAGGGCACGGACGCACTGCGGGAGCTGCTGGGGATCGACGGGGCGGCGGCGGGGCTGGCGTAACGGGCCACGAACCGCCCCCGGGCGCGGCCTGTTCCCCTGCCGCAATCCGCCCTCGTGACGTGGCCCGTTCCCGGCCCCCGGCCCCCGTAGGAGCCTCAGCAGCGGCCGCCGCCCCCGGGGCCGCCCACCCGCGCGTAGAGCGTGATCTGCGCACCCCGCACCCGCACGCTCCGGCACACCACGAACGCCGAGCGCAGCGTGGCCCGTTTGGCGAGTTCCCGGTCGTTGTCGTCCAGGGGCTGTCCGGCCGGGTCGCCGGCGACCACGATGCGGCGGCTGGCCAGCATCCGGTCGCGGATCTCGTCGCCGGTGCGTTCCGTCCCGTAGAGGGTGTGGGACGCCACCGGGCTCCGGTCCTGGGCGAGGTCGTGCAGTCCGCGGAAGTCGTGCGGCCGGGTCGCCCGCCATATCCGGCGGCGGGACGGCGCGAAGAGCAGCCCGTCGCCGGGGTCGGACAGCTGCCGGACGGCCTGGGCGACCGCGGTGACGTCGTCGACCCGGCTGTCCGGGCTGCGCAGATGGACGTCCACGGGCAGCAGCGCGAGCAGTACCAGCGCCGCCCCCGCCAGCCGCCGCAGCCGCCGCCGGCCGGTCTGGCCGTCCTCGCCGGCCGGCCGCAGCAGCCGGGCCAGCGCGGCGCCGGCGACCAGCGCGAATCCGGCGACGTAGTAGAGGACGTAGCGGTCCACGTAGGCGGGCTCGACGTGCGAGACGAGCAGGAGGAGGAGCGTGGGCAGGAGCAGCAGCGGGACGCCGAGGGTGCGCAGGCCGATCGGGCCGCGGGGGCGGATCGGGACGCGGGCGCCGAGGACGCCGAGGACGGCGAGCACCGCGAAGGTCAGGAGCTGGAGCGGGTCCGGCCACAGGAGCCAGCTGATCTGGGCCGACTGGCGGGCGCTGAAGACGGCGAGCGGGGTGAGCAGCGCGAGGACGGTGCCGGCGGCGAGCATCCAGGACCGCCGCACCTGGCGGGGCAGCCGGGCCAGGACGACGGCGGCGCCGTGCGCGGGCAGCGCCAGCGACGCGAACTCGTGCAGCAGGCAGGCGAGCAGCATCAGCGCGGTGTAGCCGAGCCACGGCGCGCGGCGCGGCCGTCGGCGCGGCGGCCCCGTGGTGGCGCCGTCGTGCCCCGGCGCCGTCGCGGGGATCGGGGGCTCCCCTGCTTGAGCTGAGCCGAGAGCCGGGGGAAGGCCGGACGGCGGGCGGGCCCCCGGCACCAGTGGGTGCGACGCATGGACCGCCGATACCACTGGGTGCGACGCGTGGACCGCCGACACCAGCAGGTACGACGCCCAGACGACCAGCGCGCAGACCGTGGCGTAGGAGCGGCCCTCCTGCGCGTACTGCTGGACGACCGGGATCAGCGCGAAGGTCAGCCCCGCGCACAGCCCGGCGCGGGGTCCGGCCAGGCGCTGCCCCAGCAGGGCCACGCCGGCCGCGGCGGCCGTCATGGCCGCGACGGACGGCAGCCGCAGGCCGATCACCACGCCGAGGGTGTCGCCGAGCGTGGCGTCGTAGACGGCGAACCAGCCGTGCATCAGCGCGTAGTAGAGGCCGTGCACGACGTCGATGTGCAGGAGGGTCGCCCACAGGTCGGACAGGCTGCGGTGCGCCATGTCGTAGGTGACCGCCTCGTCCCGCCAGACGGCGTCCCGGCGGCGGATGCCCCACGCCCCCAGGAACAGCATCAGCACCGTGGGCACCAGCACCACCGCGCTTCGCACCGTCCATACGGGGCGGGCGGCAGCGAAGGCGACGGCCCGCCCTGTCCCCCACCGCCCCAGAGCGAGGGCCAGAGCCAGCGGCACCAGGACGGCCGTGCGCCGTGGCGAGACGCGCAGGGCGTGAACGAGGCGTAGGCGTGTGCGGGCGGGCGCCGCCCGAGCCTTCTGGACCGTATTGATGACGGACTCCGGTTCGTCGTGGGGGCCGTCAGGACCCTAGCCGCCGAACGCTCCAGCGGTGACCAGGCGGGTGGGGGCGATGAGGCACACAGCACAGAGAGCACGCGCAACAGCGCACTGCCCCATTAGGTCACATGACCGATTTCTCGCCAGCCAGTGAGGTAACCGCCAATCTTCGTGAAGAGCACCTTCGCGACAAATCCACACACGCAAAACGAACTAAATGCACTACAAACCCCAAGAGGGGCTTAAATCGATAGGGCATATCCAGACATATCCCCCTAGAAGGGCCGCCTTTCACGCTCGGCACCCCTCTATATTCCGCATAGCATCCAGCAAGATCACGAAAGATATCGAGAGAGGTTTCACGTGAAGTCCCTCAAGTCCAAGTGGGCCGTCGCCGCTTCAGGTGTCATGGCCGTCGCCGCGTTTATTGGCTCGACTCCAGCGGCAAGTGCAGCCGAGAAGCCCACGAAGGTGCACTTCACCATCGACGGGGTCAACATTCGCGCGAAGCCCGACGTCCACGCGACCGTTGTAGGCGTCGGATACAAGAGCCACTCCGTCACCGGGTACTGCATGGACGCAATCGGAGATGCCAGCTTCATGAAAATAAAGGACCACACCACGGGCGTGAGTGGATGGGCTTACATACAGTACGTGGGGCCGCTGAGCGGCATCCCTTACTGCCGACTCTGATCCTGGCCCTCTCGGGCGGTTATCCAGCCGGTAAATGAACTGCGGCTCGGGTGCACATCTGTGCACCCGAGCCGCAGTCACAGTCACATCCTGGGACTCAGCTGATACGCGTCACCTTCGCGCCAAAGGACGGCTCAGCCAGATCGCTCTGCAGCGCCACCGGCACCTCGATCTCGCCGAGACCACTTCCCGCGGTCAGCACGCCGACTTCGGTCCCGGCCTTCGCCTCGTGCGGAACCGGCTTTCCGTTGCCGTTCAGTTTCAGCTGCACCGCCGCTCCGGGCCAGCCGATCACGGCCATGTCCTTGGTCGCGACGACCGGGGTCGTCCCGCCAAGCCCGTCGTCGACCTGCCCGACAACCTGCCCCTTCTTGACGACCTGCTGGGTCTCAAGTTGCTTGCCTGCCGCGAGAATGAGGTCTCGGCTGGCCCACATGGCAGTGTCGATCGGCGGATTCTTGTGCTGCCCGAAGACCGCGCCGATAATCAGCTGCGTCGTGTCGCCGACCTTCTTCTCGGCAGCGAAGAGCAGGTTGCCGCCCGCCTTGGTCGTGGAACCGGTCTTGATGCCGACCACGCCGTACAACGGCACGAGCTTGTTGAAGTTCTTCTGTTCCTTCGCCTCCGGGCTCAGCGGAGCGCCACCCGAAGCCGTCGTGGCGTGGTAACTCGGCATTCTCGCCATCGCCCGGAAGGTCGGGTCCGCCATGGCCTTCTTCGCCAGCTTCACCTGGTCCTCGGCCGTGCTGACCGTGGACTCTTTCAACCCACTCGCGTCGGTGTACGTGGTGTTCGTCATGCCGAGTTCCTTGGCGGTGTCGTTCATCTTCTTGATGAACGCCTCCTCGTCCCCCGCGTCCCAGCGGGCCAGCAGACGCGCCGCATTGTTCGCGGACGGCAGCATGACGGCTTCCAGGGCCTCCCGCTCGGAGATCTTCTGCCCCTTCTTCATCTCGACGACCGACTCGTTCTCCCGCTTGCCGTTGACGTAGTCGTCCTCGGCCTTCTGGTCCACGTCGATGGACGGGCCGTCTTCCCCCTTCTTCAGCGGGTGATCCTTGAGGATCAGGTAGGTGGTCATCACTTTGGCCACACTGCCGATGGGGAGCGGCTTCATCTCACCCTGCGACCCCATGCGGCCGAGCCCATCGATGTCCACCACTGCCTGTCCCTCACCGGGCCAGGGCAGCGACGGACTGGAGCCGCCGAACGAATGCTTCGCGTCCGCAGTGAGCGCAAGCTTGGGGTTCGGCAACGGTCGGACCGACTGGACGACCACGAAGATAATGCCGAGCAGCACCACGATCGGCGTCCAGACCTTGACCCGCCGGACGAGGGTGCGCATCGGCGTCTCGGGCGGCGGCGGGGTGTTGGTGAGCTTCGCCAGCAGGTCGAGCGGCGGCAGCGGTTCCTGCCGGGTCCGCTCGGCCTCGGCCTCGGCCTCCGCCGCGGACGCGCCGTCGGCGCCCCCGCCCGGCTTCGTGGCGTCGGCCTTCCGCTCGGAGGTCTCCGCGGCGGCCGCGGGCATCGCGCCCGCGGTTTTCCCGGCGGCCTTGTCCACGGCCTTGTCGGCAGCCTTGCCCGGGGCCTTCTCGGCAGACTTCTCGGCGGACTTCTCGGCGGACTTTTCCGCGTCCTTCCCGCCGGAGGCCGCGCCCGCTTCCTTCCCCTGGTCCTTCGCGGCGTCCTGGTCCGCGTCCGGGTCCGAGGTGCTGCCCGGCTTGCCGAGCGGGGTCTTGGGTGCGGTCTTGCCGATGGACCGCTCCGCCGAGCCGTTGTCCGACGACTTCAGCGCCACGAACTGACTGGTCCGCTCGGCGTCCCGCTCCCCGGCGCCGGCACGGCCCTTGCCCTTGGCCTCGCTGTCCTTGGCGTCGCCGCTCTTGGCGTCGTCGTCCTTGGAGGTGTCGGCCTTGGAGGCGTCGGCCTTCGCCGCACCGGTCGCCTTGCCGCCCTTGCCAGTTGACGTGTCGGCCGCCTTATCGGCGTCCTTGCCGAGCTTAAAGACGGTGGTCGACTGGTCGACCGGGCCTTCCTCGTCGCCCTTGCCGGACGCCGCCGACTTCCCGGCCTTCGCGACGGCAAACACCCGCGTCGCGTTGTCGACCGGGGACTCGTCCGCGCTCTCGTCCTTGCCCTTCTGTGCGCCGATCCTCTTCTTCACCCCGGCCGTCGAGAAGACGGCGGTCGCCTGATCGACGGCCTCCTCAGCAGGCTCGCCCTCCTCAGCCGACCCGGCCTTCTCGGCGGACTCGGCCTTCTCGCTCTTCTCGTCAGCCGCGGGCTTGTCGGCAGCCGCGGGCTTGCCGGCAGCCGCGGGCTTGTCGGCCGGCTCGGCCTTCCCGGAAGTCTCCGCCCCGTCCTTCTCCGCCAGTGCGGCCTTCGGTTCGGCGGTCGGTCCGGCCTTCTTCGCCGCTCCGTCCTTCACGCCCGCGGGCGCGGCGGCCCGCTGACGGCCTTCCTCGCCCTTGGCCTTGGATTCACCCTCAGCATCGCCCGACGCGCCCTTCTGGGCCGCCTCAGACGCCTTCACGGGCTCCTCCGCGGACGTCGCCCCGTCCGCCTCGCCGGAATCCGCCGCGCCGGACGTCTTACGGCCGGACGCCTCATCGCCGGAAGTCTTACCGTCCGACGCCCCGCCACCGGACGCCTTACGGCCGGAAGTCCCGGACTCCTCGGGCTCCTTGGCCCCCTCGGACGCCTTGGTGCCGCTCGTTCCGGAAGCCTTCGCCTCGGACGTCTCCGCGTCAGAAGCCTTCGCCTCGGACTCCTTCGCCTTGGACTCCTTGCCGGCCGACGGCTTCTCCGTCCCGGCCGCGGCACCGTCCCCGGAACCGCTCTCGGACCGCCCCGCGCCGCCCCGTTCCCCCCGCTCCTCGCGGAGGGGCGCCAGCCGCGGATCCCGTTCGGTGCGCGCCGTCTTCCCCGACGACTGCTCCTTGCCCGACTTCTTGTCCGACTTGTCGGGGGACTCGCCCGCCACCGATGTCTCCTTCACTACGTCGCACTGCCCTGCCTGGTGCCTGCTGGTGCCGAACGGAACCAGCGATCCCCAGTGTCCTGTGTCCGAGCGGCCGCTTCCCACCGCCACGCGAACCGGTTTCCGCCGCACCCCTCGTAAGGTGTCGCCGACGTGCTAGACGAGAACGACATACCTACCGGTTCCCTACCGAACCTCCCACGCACTCTCGACAGATGAATGTGAGAGGGGTCACCCTGTCATTCATCCACGCGGGGAGGCTTGGATGGGCAGGAGCCGCAGAACAATTCCGGAGGAGCTTCTGCTGCTGGCTTTGGACCCGGCCACGGGCACCACAGCACAGCCGCAGTCGCTCGACCTCGGCCTGGCAGGGGCCCAGCTAGTGGAGCTGGCTCTGGCAGGACGGATAGCCCCAGATGGGGATCGTATCGCCGTGGTGATGGCACGGCCGACAGGAGATCCGACTCTGGACTCCGCGCTCGAACTGCTGCGCCGTCGCGGCAGTCCGGTGCGCGCGGTCCACTGGATCGGCGGGCCCCGACTGGGGCTGCGCCAGACCTACCTCACGCATCTCGAACGGTGCGGCATGGTCCATGCCGTGGCGGGCCAGATGTGCGGGGTGCTGCCGACGACGCGCTACCAGGCGACGGAGACAGCGATCAGCCGGGAGATCAGGGCCCGGCTCGACAACGCGATCCGCACCGGCGTCCCACCGGACCCACGGACCGCGGCGCTCGCCGCGCTGGCCCATGCGGTCGGCCTCGGCAAGCACCTCTACCCGGGGAACGAGGGGCGGTCATCGCGCTCCCGTCTGCGGGACCTGATCCGGCACGACCCGATGGGCGGCCTGGTCGCGCACGCCGTCATGGACGTGCAGAACGGCGTCGCGGCGCAGCCGCGGCGGGGCCCGGGAGCGGGCGCCGGCCCGGCACCCCGGAAGCCGGCGGCCCATACGGCGGCGGACACGGCCGGTGCGCCGGGTCAGTCCCGACGGCACGCGCACGGCAGCATGGCCCGGGTCGGCGCCCGCTAACACCCGCCGCACGCACGAACACGCGACGCCCTCGGCGTCCACCCGGCGCGCAACGGCCGGGTACCGCCGCGCACCACCGCACCACCCCCGTCCCGGAGCGCCCGGGAATCGCAGTGAGCAGCGCGGGGTGGCGGACCGAGCCGTTCGGACGACGGCCGGGCCGCCGCCCCGCGCACGCGTGTGCGCCTGCTCGCCTTCTGTGGTCATTCGACTGCGCGGCGTCCATCCGAAGTGGCAGTCTGCTCCAGAGGAAATGACAGCAGTACGGAGCCGGAGGTGCACGTACCGTGGCGTCCAACGTCAACCCCACCGTCAGGCGGCGCCGATTGGGCCAGGAGCTGCGCCGGCTCCGGGAGGACAAGGGCATGACGGCGGAGCAGGTGGCCGAGCGGCTGCTGGTCTCCCAGTCGAAGATCAGTCGGCTGGAGAACGGCCGCCGCAGCATCAGCCAGCGCGATGTCCGCGATCTGTGCGGGGTCTACGAGGTCGCCGACCACCGGATAGTGGATTCGCTGATGCAGATGGCCAAGGATTCGCGCCAGCAAGGCTGGTGGCACGCCTTCGGCGATATTCCGTACAGCGTCTACATCGGTCTGGAGACCGAGGCGGCGTCGCTGCGGACGTACGAGTCCCTGCTGGTTCCGGGGCTGCTCCAGACGCCCGGGTACGCCGAGGCGGTGATCCCCGGCACGATCCCGGAGCTGGCGTCGGAGGATCTGGACAAGCGCATCCAGGTGCGGTTGCGGCGACAGCAGCGGGTCAACGACCCCGATCGTCCGCTGCGGCTGTGGGTCGTCCTGGACGAGAGCGCGCTGCGGCGGGTGGTCGGCAGCCACCTGATCATGCGCGAGCAGTTGGAGCACCTCGTCGAGGTGAGCAGGCTGCCGCATGTGATCGTGCAGGTGCTGCCGTACGACGCCGGTGCGCACGCCGGGATGTCCGGCACGTTCTCGATCCTGGAGTTCGAGGACGCGGCGGATTCCAGCGTGGTCTACATCGAGGGCGTCACCAGCGACCTCTACCTGGAGAAGACCAACGACGTGCACAAGTACACGATCATGTACGAGCACCTGCGGGCGCAGGCGTTGAGCGCGGAGACGAGCCGGGAGTTCATCGCGGAGGCGGCGAAGCGGCACGCGGATGCGCTGAGTTGAGGCGAGGGGAGCGTCGGGCGGCAGGGTGGCGGGGGGTGGCAGACGCCCCGCCACCGGGCGGAATGTTGAATTCCGTTGAAGCGGACCGCAAGGTACACCCCGGCCAGGACGCCTGAAAAGCGATCACGGAATCTGCCCTTCGGACGGGTGAACGGCCCTCTGCGGCCGGTGATGTTGGCGCGTAGCGTCGGTCTCACCGAATCCGCGGTAACTCAGAGTAAGGTGGAGTGAACATGGCCGTTCAGCCCAATTCCGCGTTCTCCTGGACCAAGTCCTCGTACTCCGGCGCCAACGCCTGCGTGGAGATCGCCGTTCCGACCACGGCGGCCATCGCGGTGCGTGACTCCAAGGACCCCGAGGGTCCGCGCCTCACGTTCGCCAACTCCTCCTGGAGCAGCTTCGTTGGGGACGTGGCCACGGCCACGTTCGACCTGTCCTGACCTGAGTCGTCACCGACACAGTCCGCGCGCCCCTCGCGCGGATACGAGCCCTCTCGACTGGATCGCCGTCCCGGCCGAGGGGGCTCGGCCGTGTCCGCCTCCGGCGGGACGCGGCGGGCCCCGGCCGCCCCTACCGCAACCGCAGCGGGGGCGGCCCGACCTCTTCCCGGCGGGCCCGGTTCTCCCGGATACTTGAACGCCCGCGCTGCATGCCCCGCGGGCGTGCGGTCCACCGGCGGACCTTCGGAGGGGTATGAACAGCCTCGACTGGGCCGTACTCATCGGCTACTTCGGCGTGATGGTGGGCATCGGGGTGTGGTCGCACCGCCGGGTGGAGGACGTCGGCGACTTCTTCACCGCCGGCGGCCGGATGCCGTGGTGGCTGTCCGGCATCTCGCACCACATGTCCGGCTACAGCGCGGTGATGTTCACCGGCTACGCGGGCATCGCCTACCAGTACGGCATCACCTCCTACGTCACCTGGGCCTTCCCCATCGCCGTCGGGATCGCGATCGGGGCCCGGCTGTTCGCCGGCCGGCTGAACCGGCTGCGGTCCCGGCTCGGGGTCGCCTCGCCGCTGGAGTACCTCAAGAGCCGCTACGACCTGCGCACCCAGCAGGCGCTCGCCTGGTCGGGCGTGCTGCTGAAGGTCGTGGACGTGGGCGCCAAGTGGGCCGCGATCGCCACCCTGCTGTCGGTCTTCACCGGGCTCCCGCTCGACCGGGGCATCCTCCTGACCGGAGTGATCACCGGGGTCTACTGCACGGTCGGCGGGCTGTGGGCGGACGCGCTGACCGAACTGGGGCAGTTCGTCATCCAGTTGCTGGCCGGGGTCGCGATGCTGGTGGCGGTGCTGGGCGAACTGGGCGGCGTCGGCGGGCTGGGGACGGTCTGGGACCGGCTGCCGCAGGGGCATGCCCATCCGACCGCCGGCCCGTACACCGTGACGTTCCTGCTCGCCTACCTCTTCATCAAGACCTTCGAGTACAGCGGCGGGATGTGGAACCAGGCGCAGCGCTACATGGCCACCGGCTCCGCCCGGGAGGCGCGGCGATCGGCACTGCTGTCGGCGGCGCTGTGGTTCGTCTGGCCGGCCGTCCTCTTCTTCCCTATGTGGGCGGCGCCGCTGCTGGTGACGGCCGGGAAGCCGGACGCCTCGGACGCGTACGCGCTGCTGGTCGAACGGCTGCTGCCGCACGGCCTGTTGGGGCTGGTCGTGGTCGGCTTCTTCTCGCACACGATGGCCATGTGCTCCTCCGACGCCAACGCGATCGCGGCGGTCTTCACCCGGGACATCGCGCCGGCGGTGTCGTCGCGGGCCCGGGGCTGGTCGCAGCGGGCCGGGCTGGTGGCGGCGCGGCTGTCGACGGTGTGCTTCCTGGCGCTGTCGATGGCGATCGCGACGCAGGTCGACTCGCCGGCGTTCAAGGACATCATCACCGTCGTGATCACCTGGGTGGGCGGGCTGGTCGGGCCGGTGTCCATCCCGTTCCTGCTGGGGACGGTGCCGGCGTTCCGCCGGTCGGGGCCGGTCGCGGCGCTGGTGTCCTGGGCGGCCGGCCTGTTCGCGTTCTGGCTGACGAACTACGGGCTGGACGGGGTGCGGTTGCAGATCCAGATCGCGGCGCCGGTGGCGACCTCGCTGGTGCTGTTCACCCTGCTCGGCCTGGTGCGTCCGGAGCGGAGCGCCGCACGGGACGCCCTCCTGGCACGGATCAACGCCCCCGACGGGGACGGGAGCGGGCCGGTCCGGGAGGCGGTGGTCTCGGGCGAGGGGTGAGGGGCGGCCGGTGTGCGGGCTCCGGTCAGGCGCGCGGGTAGCGGGCCAGCCAGCCGCCGGCGGAGCCGCCGGGGCCGTGGAGGGCGGGGCCCTGGGTCATCTCCATGGCGAAGTCGTCGGCCAGTTGGAGGATGGTGGCGCGGCCCTCCAGTTCGACCAGCCAGTCCGGGGGCAGCGCGGTCTCGCCGTGCAGGGCGCCCAGGAGGTTGCCGCAGAGGGAGCCGGTGGAGTCGCTGTCGCCGCCGTGGTTGACGGCGAGCAGCAGGCCGTGCCGGACGTCCTCGGCGACCAGGGCGCAGTACACGCCGATGGACAGGGCCTCCTCGGCGGTCCAGCCCTGGCCCAGCGACTCGACCCGGGCCGGCGTCGGCATGCCCTGCCGCACGGTGCCCAGCGCGCGCTTGAGGGCGTCGGTGGTCTCCTCGTGGTCGGGGCGGGTGGCGAGGTGGGCCAGCGCCTTCTGGACGGCGGTGTCGAGGTCCTCGCCGCGCGCCACCGCGTGGCAGATCACGGCGAACGCGCCGGCCGCGAGGTAGCCGGTGGGGTGGCCGTGGGTCTGCGCCGCGCATTCCACGGCGAGTTGGAAGACCAGTTGCGGCTCCCAGCCGACGAGCAGGCCGAACGGCGCGGAGCGCATCACCGCGCCGCAGCCCTTGGAGCCCGGGTTCTTGGGCGTCTCCAGGGTGCCCATCACGTCGTCGGCGAGGCCGCCCAGGCAGGCGCTGCCGGGGGCCCGCCGGGCGTAGAGCCACTCCTCGCGGGCGAGCCAGCCGTCGTCGTCCTTGCGCTCGTCGGGGCCCCAGTCGCGCTGGGTGGCGGCCCAGCGGAGGTAGGCGCGGTGGACGTCGGTGGGCGGGTGCCAGGCGCCCGTGTCCCGGCGGACCTGGGCGCGGATCAGGCCGTCCACGGTGAAGAGGGTCATCTGGGTGTCGTCGGTGACCGCACCGCGGCGCCCGTAGGCGGGCACCAGGCCGGTCACGCCCTCCTGGCCGTGCGCCGCGCGGATCGCCTCCAGCGAGTCGAACTCGATGCCCGCGCCGAGCGCGTCGCCGATGGCGCCGCCCAGCAGGCAGCCGCGCACCCGGCTGCGAAAGTCCTGCTGTTCGGCGCGGCCCCAGATGGGCGTGCTGCCTGCCGTTGCGCTCATGCCACTCCCCCGCTGACGGTCCTTTTGAGGGCGTGGGACGCCCCTGGCGCAGCACTGTAGCGACCGGGAAAGAGCGAAACCTGGCCGGGTTTGCATCGGATGCGCATCGTGAGGTGGCGGGCGGCGCGGCCCATCGCCGTCCGGACCGTCAGGCTCCGCATGCCCCTGCCCGCCGCGTGTCCGGCGGGCGAGCCGGTCCGGCAGTAGGGCTTACGGGCGGGGCGGCCGGGTCCTGTGAGGGGGCAGGGAGCCGGCTGGCGGGTTCCGTTCTCCCGGCCAGGCGTTCGATGATGCCCGTGCCGCCCGCTGGGCATGCTCTCCCCATGTCCGAGTACGAGTGGGACCGCACCACGATGGCAGTCGTCGCCTCGGCCCTGTCCGGGGACAGCGAGGGCGCGGTGGAACTCCTCCGGCCGCTCCCGCAGCGCGATGTGTGCCACGTCGCGGTACGGCTGGCCGCGATGGCCGCCGACGCGCTGATCGCCGCCGCTCAGGACGCCGGCGGCGACCGCGAGGAGGCGCTGTCGCAGTGGCAGCAGTGCATCCTCCAGCACGAGGCGGAGCACGGCGGGGGCTGACGGCGCGCGGCGGCCGGCGGCGCGCCCCGCCCGGCCGCCGCCCGCCCGGCGCGCCGCCGCTACTCGACCACCGGCAGCAGCTCCGGCAGATGGCCGTCCGACGCCAGCGCGGCGGCCTGGCGCTCCGCGGGGACGCGGCCGTAGGTCGTCGTCCGGGGGCGGGCCGGGCGGCCGGCCAGCTCGGCGATGCCGATCAGGTCCTTCAGGGAGCGGTAGGAGCCGTAACTCGACCCGGCCATCCGGGAGATGGTCTCCTCCATCAGCGTGCCGCCCAGGTCGTTGGCGCCGGAGCGGAGCATCTCCGCGGCGCCCTCGGTGCCCAGCTTCACCCAGCTGGTCTGGATGTTGGGGATGTGCGGGTGGAGCAGGATCCGGGCCATCGCCGTCACCGCGCGGTTGTCGCGGGTGGTGGGGCCGGGGCGGGCGATACCGGCGAGGTAGACGGGGGCGTTGGTGTGGATGAAGGGCAGCGTGACGAACTCGGTGAAGCCGCCGACGCCCTTGGACACCGCGGACTGCTGGATCTCGGCCAGCAGCCGGAGGTGGCCGAGCCAGTGGCGGGGCTGGTCCACATGGCCGTACATCATCGTCGACGAGGTGCGGATGCCCAGCTCGTGGGCGGTCTTGATGACCTCGACCCAGGTGGCGGTGGGGAGTTTGCCCTTGGTGAGGACCCAGCGGACCTCGTCGTCGAGGATCTCGGCGGCGGTGCCGGGGAGGGAGCCCAGACCGGCGGCCTTCGCCTCGCCCAGCCACTCCCGGATGGACATCCCGGTGCGCGTCGCCCCGTTGACCACCTCCATGGGCGAGAAGGCGTGCACATGCATGCCCGGGACCCGCTCCTTCACGGCGCGGGCGATGTCGAAGTAGGCCGTGCCGGGCAGGTCGGGGTGGATGCCGCCCTGCATGCAGACCTCCACCGCGCCCACGTCCCAGGCCTGTTGGGCGCGGTCGGCGACCTGGGAGAGGGAGAGGGTGTAGGCGTCGGCGTCGGTGCGGCGCTGCGCGAAGGCGCAGAAACGGCAGCCGGTGTAGCAGACGTTGGTGAAGTTGATGTTCCTGGTGACGATGTAGGTGACGGTGTCGCCGACCGTGGCGCGGCGCAGGTCGTCGGCGATCCGGCAGAGCGCGTCCAGGGCCGGGCCGTCGGCGTGCAGCAGGGCGAGCGCCTCGTCGTCGGTGAGCTTCGTGGGGTCGTCGGCGGCCTGGGAGAGGGCCTGCCGGACGTCGCCGTCGATGCGGGAGGGCGCCATACCGGGCGCGGCAGCCTCGCGCAGCGCCGCCCAGTCGCCGTAGACCTCGTCGAAGTCCTCCCGGCGGTCGGACGTCCGGCCCTCGGTGTCGATGGTGCGGTGCAGGTCCGTGCGCCCCGAGGCGACGAAGCCCTCGTCGGGCTCCTGCCAGGGGTGGCCCTCGACCACGGCGTCCTCCCGGGCCAGGCCGGTGGCCGGGTCGGCGAGGGCGGCGACGTGCGGCCGCAGCCTGGGGTCCAGCCAGGGCTCGCCGCGCCGGACGAACTCCGGGTAGACGGCGAGGCGTTCACGCAGGACGAAGCCCTCGGCCGCGGAGTGCTCGGCCAGCGCGTCGATCTGGGGCCAGGGGCGCTCGGGGTTGACGTGGTCGGGGGTGAGCGGGGAGACGCCGCCCCAGTCGTCGACGCCTGCCCGGATCAGCCGGCCGTACTCCTCGTCGACGAGGTTGGGCGGTGCCTGGAGGCAGGCGGACGGGCCCATGAGGTGCCGGGCGACGGCCACCGTGGCGACCAGCTCGTCCAGTTCGGCGTCGGGCATCCCGCGCATCGCGGTGTCCGGCTTGGCGCGGAAGTTCTGCAGGATCAGTTCCTGGATGCCGTGGTGGGCGCGGGAGATCCGGCGCAGCGCGAACAGCGACTCGGCACGCTCCTCGTAGGTCTCCCCGATGCCGATCAGCAGACCGCTGGTGAACGGGACGGAGCTGCGCCCGGCGTCCTCCAGGACGCGCAGCCGCACCGCGGGCTCCTTGTCCGGCGAGCCGTGGTGCGGGCCGCCGGGCTCGCTCCACAGGCGCTCGGCGGTGGTCTCCAGCATCATGCCCATCGACGGGGCGACGGGCTTGAGCCGCTGGAAGTCCGTCCAGGACATCACGCCCGGATTGAGGTGGGGCAGCAGCCCGGTCTCCTCCAGGATGCGGATGGCGATGGCGCGGACGTAGGCGATGGTGTCGTCGTACCCCTCGGCCTCCAGCCACTCGCGGGCCTCGGGCCAGCGCTCCTCGGGCTTGTCCCCGAGGGTGATCAGGGCTTCCTTGCAGCCGAGTTCGGCGCCGCGGCGGGCGATCGCCAGGACCTCGTCCGGGGACATGAACATCCCGTGGCCGGCCCGGCGGAGCTTGCCGGGGACGGTGGCGAAGGTGCAGTAGTGGCACTTGTCGCGGCACAGGCGCGTCAGGGGGATGAAGACACTCTTGGAGTACGTGATGACGCCGGGGCGGCCGGCGGCCTCCAGGCCGGCGTCGCGCACCCGGGCCGCGGAGGCGCACAGGTCCGTGAGGTCCTCGCCGCGCGCCTGGAGGAGCACCGCGGCCTCGGTCACGTCCAGCGCCACGCCGTCCCGGGCCCGCTTCAGGGCCCGGCGCATCGCGTTGGCAGTGGGCCGCGGGGCCGCCCCGCTCCGGGCGGCCCCGGTCGATGCCTGGTCAGATCCCTGGTGAGAGCCCTGGTCAGATCCCTGCGCGCTGGAAGTCATGCCCCGAGCATACGAGCGACCACCGACATCTCCGCCGTCGGAGCCGAACCGGCCGATGTGCTGCTGATCACGTCAAACGGAGGTTTCCTCCGCAGGGCTGGGCGCGGGTGGCCGCGCGCCGCCCGACGCCGCCGAACGGCGTTCCGTTCGGCACCGCCGCACGGCGTGGGACGGGGAACCCGTCACAGCGAACTCAGCAGTTCCTCGGAGTACGTCCGGGTCAGGAACTCCATGTTGTGGCCGTCGGGATCGTTCACGTACACGCCCCGGCCGCCGTCGTGGTGGTTGACCTCCTGCGGCTTGGTGTGGATCGGGTCGGCCCAGTACGGCAGGTCGCGCTGCTGTATGCGGCCCAGGATCCCGTCGAACTCCTCCTCCGACACCAGGAACGCGTAGTGGGTGGCGGTGAACTCCCCGCTGGCGGCGGCAATGTGCTCGGCGTAGTCGAGGGTCACCCCGTTGTCCATCTTGAGCGCGGCGAACGGGCCGTACGCCTTGGGTTCGGGCGCGTCCAGCAGCTCGGCGAGGAATCGGGCCGAGGCGAACCGGTCCCTGCTGTGCACGATCGTGTGGTCGAGGCGGGGCATGGCGTCTCCTTCGTCTCCGGGAGCGCGGCGGAACCCCCTTGGACGAGGCGTTCCGCTGCCTTCCCCACCGACGCTACGCCCGGACGCCACTGACTCGAATCGGTCTGCGGTACCGACCCTGGGGTGGACTCCGTACGCCGATGGTCCTAGGGCCGACAGGAGGCGGGGCTCACGCTGCATCGCCCCACTCGGCACGTCGGGCACCTCCGGCGCACCGGGCACACCCGGGTACGTCGCGGGCACGCTCGGGCCCCTCACAAGAACTGTGCGTAGTCGTCCAACGTCCGCAGTACCTCTGCCTCGTTGGCCGCCGGAAGCTGGAGGACCACCTCTGTCAGGCCCAGCTCCTGGTAGTGCGCCAGCTTCCCCGGGGTGGGCCGGACCGCGTACGGCACCACCTGCGGCGCGTCCGCGCGGCCGGCCTCCGCCCAGGCGCGCCGCAGGGCCGGGAGGGCCTCGGTGAGGCCGCGGCCGCCGACCGGCAGCCAGCCGTCCGCAGCGGCCGCGATCTGTGCGAAGAGCCCGGGGCCGGCCGCGCCGCCCAGCAGGATGCGCGGTGCGCCGCCGACCGGCTTGGGGTGGGCGAAGGAGGCGCGCACGGAGCCGAACCTGCCCTCGTACCCGGTCGGTTCGTCGGCCCACAGGGCGCGCATCAGCGCCAGATGGTCGCTGACCAGGGCGCGCCGGGTCGCCCATTCCACTCCGTGGTCGGCGGCCTCCTCCACGTTCCAGCCATGGCCGACGCCGAGGGTGAACCGGCCGCCGGAGAGGTGGTCCAGGGTCGCGATCTGCTTGGCGAGGCCGATCGGGTCGTGCTGGGCGACGAGGGTGATGCCGGTGCCCAGGCGGAGCCGTTCGGTGACCGCGGCGGCCTGGCCGAGGGCGACGAACGCGTCGAGGGTGCGGCCGTATGCGCGGGGCAGCGGCTCGCCCATGGGGGCCGGGGTGTCCCGGGAGACCGGGATATGGGTGTGCTCGGGCAGATACAGCCCGTCGAAGCCGCGCTGCTCCAACTCGTGCGCCAGCCGCACCGGCCGGATCGTCTCGTCTGTCAGGAAGATCGTGGTCGCGATCCGCATCCTGGGCTTACCTCCGCGTCGGGGTGGGGTGGTGGTCAGGCGGGTGGGGTGACCGCATGTTGCCTCACCGTCGGCGGGTTATCCACAGGGCTTTTCCGGCGTGTCACTCGCGCGTAGAACAGTTTTCACACGGCGCGATCGACCGACGAACGAGAACGACGAGCAGCGAGCGACGAACGGCGAACGGCGAACGGCGAGCGGCGAGCGGCGAACAGGACCAACGAGACGAGCACGACGAGCGGGGGCACAGATGGAGCGACGCGAGGTACTGAGGCTTTCGGCGGCCGCCGGCGCGGCGGGGGCCCTGACGCTGGGGCGGGTGAGCTTCGCCGAGGCCGCGCCGGCCGACGGGCAGGGCGGCGGCGGGCCGGCCGAGCAGACCCGCACGGTGCGCGGCCATCTGCCCGCCGGCGCACCGGACTTCGTCTACCTCCCGGTCGACGTCCCCCGCGGCGTCCGGGAGATCGCGGTCGCGTACCGCTACGACAGACCGCCCGCCCCCGAGGGCACCGCGGGGAACGCCTGCGACATCGGCATCTTCGACGAGCGCGGCACGGAGCTGGGCGGCGCCGGCTTCCGCGGCTGGTCGGGCGGGGCCCGGTCCACGTTCTTCCTGCGCGCCGACGACGCCACCCCGGGCTATCTGCCGGGTCCGATCAACGCCGGCACCTGGCACATCGCCCTCGGCCCGTACACGGTCGCCCCGCAGGGCCTGGACTACGAGGTCACGCTCACCCTCCGGCACGGCCCGCAAGGGAGGACCCCGGCGCCGGTCCACCCGCCGGAGCGGGCCCGGGGGCGCGGCCGCGCCTGGTACCGCGGGGACAGCCACCTGCACTCCGTGCACTCCGACGGCAAGCGCACCCCGGCCCAGATCGCGGCCCTGGCCAGGGCCGCCGGGCTGGACTTCCTCACCACCACCGAGCACAACACCACCTCCGGCCACCGCGCCTGGGACGGGCTGTGGGGTGCGGACCTGCTGATCCTGACCGGCGAGGAGGTGACCACCCGCAACGGCCACGTGGTCGCGATGGGCACCGACCCCGGCGTCTTCATCGACTGGCGCTACCGCGCGCGGGACAACGCCTTCGGCCGGTTCGCCCGCGCCATCCGCCGGGCCGGCGGCCTGGTCATCCCGGCGCATCCGCATGCCACCTGCGTCGGCTGCAACTGGAAGTTCGGGCTGAACGAGGCCGATGCGGTCGAGGTGTGGAACGGCCCGTACGGCCCCGACGACGAGATCACCCTCGCCGAGTGGGACAACACCCTGGCCGCCCATGTCCGGGGCGGCGGCGCCTGGTTGCCCGCCGTCGGGCACAGCGACGCCCATCGCGATCCGGACGTGGTCGGCCTGCCGCAGACCGTCGTCCTGGCCGACGACCTCTCGCGCCGCGCCCTTCAGGACGGCATCCGGGCGGGCCGGGTCTGGATCGCCGAGTCCGCCGCGCTGGACCTCTCGTTCACCGTCACCGGCCCGCGCGGCGAGCACGCCGGGATCGGCGAGCGCCTGGCCCTGCCCGGCACGGCCGCGGTCACCGCCTCCCTGACGGTCTCCGGCGCGCCCGGCTGCACGGTCTCCTTCGTCACCGACCAGGGCCCCAGGCACTCCGCCCCGCTGCCACCGTCCGGGGACGGCACGGTCACCTGGCCCACCACACCCGACAACGCCGCCTACATACGCGCCGAGGTCCGCCACCCGCCGTCGACGGCGGGTCTCCCGGGCCCGATGGCGGCAATGACGAACCCGATCTTCCTCGGGCGGTGGTGAGTCGGCGCTGCGCGCTGGGCTGCGGCAGGGGCGGGAGGTGGGGGCGGGGGGGGAAGCCCCCCGGGGGGGGACCGAACGGGGCACCGAAGCCCCCGCCCACCCCCTACTCCTCCACCACCAGCACCGGCGTGGCCCGCGTGAGCACCTCGCCGCGGAAGAAGGCGGGGCTGCGGCGCTGCATCAGCAGCATCAGGACGGCGCCGAGGAGGAGCAGGCCGACGCCGATGATGAAGACCGAGCCGATGCCGAAGACCGAACTGCCCGATCCGTAGGCCGGGTTCCACATGTCGATCAGGGTCTTGCAGAAGACCGCGGCCAGCAGGAGCCCGCCCAGCAGCGGGAAGACGCCCTTGAGGAAGAGGTCGCGGACGGAGCTGCGCAGTTCCCGGCGGAAGAACCAGGCGCAGGCGAAGGCGGTGATCGAGTAGTAGAAGCAGATCATGAGGCCCAGCGCGTAGATGGTGTCGATCAGCACGTTCTCGCTGAGGAAGCTCATCACGGCGTAGAAGACGCCGGTGGCGATGCCGGCGGCGACGGTGGCCCTGCCCGGGGAGCGGAAGCGCGGGTGGATCCGGGCGAAGGAGGCCGGCAGCGCCTCGTAGGTGCTCATCGCCAGCACGGTCCGGGCGACGGGGATGAAGGTGGTCTGGAGGCTGGCGGCGGCCGAGGCCAGGACCGCGACGAAGAGCAGTACGCCGAGCACGGTGCCCATGACGGGGTTGGCGAGGGCGGCGAAGACGTTGTCGGCGGTCTGCGGGTTGCCGAGCCCGAGGCCCTTGCCGCCGACGCCGGCGAACATCTGGGCGGCGACGGCGGTCAGCAGGTACGAGCCGATCAGCACGACCATGGCCAGCAGGGCGGCGCGGCCGGGCGTCTTCTCGCTGCCGGCGGTCTCCTCGTTCACCGTCAGGCAGGTGTCCCAGCCCCAGAACATGAAGATCGAGAGGGAGAGTCCGGCGGTGAAGGCGGAGAAGGACTTCACCGCGAAGGGGTCGAACCAGGTCCAGGAGAAGTGCAGCGAGCCGGCGAACTCCCCGGAGCCCGCCTTGACCACGGCCAGCGCCACGAAGACGGCGAGGACGGCGAGTTGGAGGCCGACGAGGGTGTACTGGACGCCCTTGGTCGCGGTCATCCCGCGGTAGCTGATGGCGGTGGCGACGGCGATGAAGGCCAGGCAGGTCAGGACGTGCACGGGCCGGTTGTGGTCCAGGGCCGCGACGGCGGGCGAGCCGGTGAGTTCGCCGAGCAGCAGGTAGAAGAACGAGGTGGCGACGCCGGCCAGGTTGGAGAGCACGATGATCGTGGCGATCACCAGGCCCCAGCCGCACATCCAGCCGACCCGCGGTCCGAACGCCTTGACGGTCCAGGTGAAAGAGGTCCCGCAGTCCGGAACGGCCTTGTTCAACTCGCGGTAGGCGAAGGCGACCAGCAGCATCGGCAGGAATCCGGCGAGGAAGACGGCGGGCATCTGCACGCCGACCTCGCCGACCGTGGGGCCGAGGGTCGAGGTGAGGCAGTAGACGGGCGCGACGGTGGAGACGCCGATGACCGCGCTGCCGAGCAGGCCGACGGAGTTGCCGCCGAGCCCCTTGCTCCGGGTGCCACCGAAGTCGCCGCGGGCGTCACTGCCGGGAGCGGTGGCTCTCGTTACCGTGCCTCCGGTCTGAGGCCGGGGATCAACCTGAACCATGAACAGGACGTTAAGTGCTGCTGTTTTCGTATCCGGAAGATCGCCCTCCGGGGCCCAAGACTTCGCTACGCAGGGGAAATTGGCACCCCAGTCACGCAATCCCAAGAGGAATCCGAATTGGACCTTGGACTTGATGGCTCCAGCGGAAACCTTCCAGATTGCGGGAACCGCAGCACTGTCCGCTTTGACCCGGTTCTAAAATTTCCCGTCCGAATTTCGGACGTCACCTTCCCGCCACCCGGGCGCCACCGGCCCGCAGCCGCCCCGCCGGCGGCAGGCGCCCGGCCGCTCACCCCGGCCAGACGATCGCCTGCAGCTCGCTGTACGCGTGCAGCGCGTGGGAGCCGGCGTCCCGCCCGACACCGCTGCGCTTGAAGCCGCCGAACGGCGCCTCCATGTTCCGCCCCACGGTGTTCACGCCGACCCCGCCGGCCCGCAGCCGCCCCGCCACCCGGAAGGCGCGGGCCACCTCGCCGGACCAGACGTAGTCCAGCAGCCCGTAGTCGCTGTCGTTGGCCAGCGCGATGCCCTCCTCCTCGTCGTCGAACGGGACCACCGTCACCACCGGCCCGAAGATCTCCTCACGGACCGCCCGCATGGCGGGGGTGCAGTCCGCGAAGAGCGTCGGCGCCACATAGAAGCCGCGCGCCAGGTCCGGCCGCTCGCCCCCGGTGACCAGCCGCGCCCCCTCCTCCACCGCCCGCGCGAGGTGCCCCTCGACGCGGTCCCGGTGCGCGGCGGAGATCACCGGCCCGACGACCGTGCCCGGCTCCCGCGGATCGCCGACGGTCAGGTGCCCCGCGTACCGGGCGAGCCCCGCCACCAGCCGGTCGTGGATCCCGCGCTGGGCCAGCACCCGGGTCGGCGCGGTGCAGATCTGGCCGCTGTAGAAGGAGAAGGTGGTGCCGATGCCCGCGACCGCGGACGCCAGGTCGGCGTCGTCGAAGACCAGCGCCGCGCCCTTGCCTCCCAGCTCCATCAGCTGCCGCTTCATCCCGCGGCCGCACTCCTGCCCGATCCGCTGCCCGACCGCGGTGGAGCCGGTGAAACTGACCATGTCCACGCCGTCCGCGGCCACCGCCGCCGCGCCGACCTCCGGCCGCGACCCGCTGACGACGTTGACCACCCCGGGCGGGACCCCGGCCTCCGCCAGCGCCTCGGCCATCCGGTACACCGACAGCGGGTCCTGCGGGGCCGGCTTGACCACCACCGTGTTGCCCATCGCCAGCGCCGGCGCGACCTTCCCCGCCGCGTTGGCCCACGGGTTGTTGTACGAGGTGATGCAGGTGACCACGCCCACCGGGCGGCGCACCGCGACCGCCCCGAAGACGCCCCCGCCCCCCATCGGACCCGCCTCGTTGATCTGCGGCGGCACCGCGGTCTCCACCGGCTCCAGGGCCCCGCGGGCGTACCGCGCGAAGCGGGCCGCGGCCACCCCGACCTGGAGGGCGCGCGCCGTCCCCGTCGTCGCGCCGCTCTCCGCCTGCGCCAGCTCCGCGTACCGGGCGGACTCCCGGCGGATCACCCGCGCCGCCCGGGAAAGGATGCCCGCGCGCTCCTCGGGCGCGGTCCGCGACCAGCCGTCGAAGGCGTCCCGGGCCGCGTCCACCGCCGCCTCGACCTGCGCCCGGCTCGCCTCCGGGGCGTATCCGACGACCTCCTCGGACGCCGGGTCGACCACGGCGTAGTGCCCGCCGTCCGGTTCCACCCACGCCCCGCCGACGAACAGCCGCTGCACCGGCGGCCGTTCGCCCGCCCGCTCCCTGCCGCCCGTGCTCATCGGGTGCTCACCGTCCTCGTGTCCCGCCCCGAGCGCAGTACGGTCCCGGGCACCGCGCCGGTCACCACGTCGTCCCGGATCGTCTCCACCCCGTTGACCCGTACGCTGACCACGCCGATCGCCGCGGAGTCCAGCCGCGGGCTGTCCCCCGGCAGGTCGTGCACCAGCGTCGCGGGGCCCGCGTCGATCCGCTCGGGGTCGAAGAGCACCAGGTCGGCGTGGTGGCCCTCGGCGATCCGTCCCCGGTCGCGCAGCCCGAACAGCTGCGCCGGGTCGTCCGTCAGCATCCGCACCGCCTGCTCCAGCCCGACCAGCTTCCGGCCGCGCAGGCAGTCGCCGAGGAAGCGGGTGGTGTACGGGGCGCCGCACATCCGGTCCAGGTGCGCGCCGGCGTCCGAGCCGCCCAGCAGGACGTCCTCGTGCTGCCAGGTCTGCTGCCGCAGGGCCCAGCTGTCGGGGTCGTTGTCGGTCGGCATCGGCCAGAGCACGGTGCGCAGTCCGTCGTCGGCGCAGATCTCGACCAGGCAGCCGAAGGGGTCCGTTCCGCGTTCGGCGGCGATGTCGCGCACCACCCGCCCGGTCAGCCCCTCGTTGGCCGCCGTGTAGGTGTCCCCGATCACGTACCGCGCGAAGTCGGTCAGCCGCCGGAAGACGCCGGCCTCCTTGCTGTGGGCGCGGCGCAGCATCTCGGTGCGGACGTCGGCGTCGCGCAGCCGGGCGATCCGCTCGGGCACCGGCAGGCCCAGGACCTCGCCCCAGCCCGGGATGAGGTTGAGGGCGCAGAAGGTGCCCAGCGACATGTTCATCGGAGTGAGGATCGGCATGGTGAGCGCCACGATGCGGCCGCCGGCCGCGCGGGCCCGTTCGCTGGCGGCGAGCTGCCGGGGCACCCGGTCGGGGACGGCGGCGTCGATGGTCAGCACGTTCCAGTTGAGCGGGCGGCCGGCCGCCGCGGACATCCTCACCAGCAGGTCGATCTCGTCGTCGGCGAACCGGTCCAGGCAGCCGGCGACGATCGCCTCGATCTGGGTGCCCTCGTGGTCGGCGACCGCGCGGGAGAGCGCGAGGAGTTCCTGGGGGCGGGCGTGCCGGGAGGCGACCGGCCGGCCGTCCCCGTCGGAGTGGGTGGACGACTGGGTGGTGGACAGTCCCCACGCCCCGGCGTCCATCGCGTCGTGGAACAGCCGCAGCATGGCGTCCAGTTGGGCGTCGTCGGGCTGCCCGCCGATCGCGTCCGGGCCCATGACGTGGCGGCGCAGTGCGCAGTGCCCCACCATGAAGCCCGCGTTGACCGCGATCCGCCCCTCCAGGGCGTCCAGGTACTCCCCGAACGTGTGCCAGTTCCAGGGCGCGCCCCGCTCCAGCGCGACCAGCGACATCCCCTCGACCCGGCTCATCATCCGGCGGGTGTAGTCGGCGTCCTCGGGCCGGTCGGGGTGGAGCGGGGCGAGGGTGAAACCGCAGTTGCCGCCGGCGACGGTGGTGACGCCGTGGTTGAGGGACGGGGTGGCGTAGGGGTCCCAGAACAGCTGGGCGTCGTAGTGGGTGTGCGGGTCGACGAACCCGGGGGCGAGGACCAGTCCCCGCGCGTCCTCGCTCGTCCGGGCCGCCTCGGTGACGGTGCCGGGTCCGGCGATCACCGCGATCCGCCCGTCCCGGATGCCGACGTCGGCCGGATAGGCCGGCGCGCCCGTGCCGTCCACGACGGTCGCGGACTGGATGAGGTGGTCGAGCATGGCGTGCGTCCTTTCTCGGGTGCCGGGCGAGTGCGGGACGGGCGGGGTGGTGCGGGACGAGGGCACGGCACGGCCTCGGGCAGCGGGCACGGCGGAGCCGGCAGGGCCCGGGCCACGGGCGGAGGACCGCGGCGGAACCGCCGGAGTCAGCCGGCGGCCGCCCCCGCAGACCGCCGGAAGCGGGTCGTCCGGTGCACCGGATCGGTGTCGAGCTTCGGGATGACGTGCTCACCGATCAGCTTGATGGTGTTCATGGTGTCCTCGCAGGACACCCCGATCGGCAGCCCGAAGGAGAGCTGGTCGGCACCGGCCTGCTCCCAGCGCTTGCACTGCCGCAGCACCTCGTCGGGGTCGCCGCAGATCATCAGCTCCTCGGCGATCAGCAGCTCGACGATCTCCTCGGTGTAGTCCGGGATCAGCTCGGGCCACCGCGGGATGCCCTCCGGCCGCGGGAAGGTGTCGTGGTAGCGGAAGAGCAGCGACTGCAGGTAGTTGAGCCCGCCGCCGACCGCGATCCGCACCGCCTCCTGGTGCGTCGGCGCACAGATGGCGGTCGACGTCACCATCACGTTGTCGTTGACGAAGTCCCCGACCGGCTCGGCGTCCCGCACCGCGTTCTTGTACGCGTCGACGACCCACTCCATGTCGGCGACCTTCTGCACACTGAAGCCGAGGACGCCCAGCCCCTTCTTCCCGGCCATCGCGTACGAGGACGGCGACCCGGCCGCGTACCACATCGCCGGGTGCGACCCCCCGTACGGCTTGGGCAGCACCTTGCGCGGCGGCAGCTGCCAGTGCTTGCCGCGGAACCCCTGGTACTCGTCCTGGAGCCACATCTTGGGGAATTCCGCGATGGTCTCCTCCCAGATCTCCTTGGTGTGGTTCATGTCGGTGACGCCCGGCAGGAACCCCAGGATCTCGTGGCTGCCGGCCCCCCGCCCGGACCCGAACTCGAAGCGGCCGGCCGAGAGGTGGTCGAGCATGGCGACCTTCTCGGCGACCTTCACCGGGTGGTTGACGGGGGCGAGCGGGTTGAAGATGCCCGAGCCGAGGTGGATCCGCTCCGTGGCGTGTGCGAGGTAGCCGAGGAAGACGTCGTTGGCGGAGAGGTGGGAGTACTCCTCCAGGAAGTGGTGCTCGGACGCCCAGGCGTACTTGAAGCCGGACCTGTCCGCCTGGATGACGTACGCGGCCTCCTCCATCAGTGCGTGGTGCTCGGCCTCCGGATCGGCCTGCGCTCGCGCGGCGGGCACATAGCCCTGCACAAAGAGCCCGAATTCCAAGGGGGTTCACCGTCCCTCACCCGCCGCCGCGGCGACTCAAGATTTTCTGACGCATTGTCAGATTCGACGAACGACACCGACTGTTCCAGCGGCGCAGAACCCCGTCAATACCCGCGACCGGCCAACCTGACGTGCCATCAGATACGCGCCCGCGCGCCCCTCAGACCGGACTCTCCCCGGCCAGCCACCCCCCGTCGATCACGAACGGCTGCCCCGTGATGTACGACGAGTCCTCGCCGGTCAGGAACAGCGCCAGCCGGGCCACCTCCTCCGGCCGCCCGATCCGCCCCAGGGGCACCCGCCTCCGGCACAGCTCCGCCACGATCCGCGCGCCCTCCTCCGGGTCCGCCGACGGGTCCGGCGCGCCCTCGTCGACCATCGGCGTGTCCACCGCGCCCGGACACAGCGCGTTCACCCGGATCTTCTGCGCCGCCAGCTCCAGCGCGGCGACCCGGGTCAGCCCCACCACCGCGTGCTTGGCGGCGGCATACGCCCCGACGAAGGCCATCCCGGTCAGCCCCGCGTACGAGGCGGTGTTGACGATCGTCCCGCCGCCGGCCGCCGCGATCCGCGGTGCCACCGTCCGCATCCCCAGGAAGCAGCCCGTCTGGTTGACCGAGACGACCTGCTGGAACTCCTCCAGCGGGGTGTCCACCAGGGCGTTGAAGCGCACGATCCCCGCGTTGTTGACCAGCCCGTCGACCTTCCCGAACGCCTCCTGCGCCACCTCGACCAGCGCCGCCCAGTCCTCCTCCACCGCCACGTCCAGCCGCACGAACCGGGCGTGCCGCTCCCCCAGTTCCGCGGCCAGCGCCGCCCCCTGCTCCGCCAACACATCACCGAGCACCACCCGCGCCCCCTCCGCCACGAAGAGCCGCGCCTCCTGCTCCCCCTGGCCCCGCGCCGCCCCGGTGATGACGATGACCCTGCCGTCGAGCTTCCCCATACCCGTACTCCTCTTGATGTGCCGCCCCCCTGACGACGGCGGCCCGTACACACCCGCTCAGTCGTTCAACAACGGCCCGACCTCGGCCCCGAACGCCGTTATCTGATCGGCGAGTTCAGCCCGCCCCCGGCTGCGGAACCGCACCTGGATCTGCCGCACCCCCATCGTCGCGTACTCCCGCAGCGAGGCGGCGATCCGCTCCGGCGCCCCGGCGAGCGTCCGCCGCCCCACCTCCCACCCCGGTTCCCCCACGTACACCGGCTCGACGATCGCCCCGATCTCGATCGGCTCCGCCACCCCCGCCTCCTCCCGCACCCTCAACAACGTCCGGATCTGGTCGGGAAGTTGCTCCCGCCGGTCCCCCTGCGGCAGCCACCCGTCCCCCCGCACCGCGGCCCGCCGCACCGCCGCCGGGGACGAGCCGCCCACCCACACCGGCGGCCGCGGCCGCTGCACGGGCCGCGGCGCCTGCCCCAACCCCGCGAACCCAAACCGCTCCCCGCCGAACTCCGGGAACTCCTCCTCCCCCCACGCCGCCTTCAACGCGTCGATCGCCTCGTCCAGCACCGCCCCCCGCCGCGCGAAGTCCACCCCCAACGCCTCGAACTCCTCCCGTACATGCCCGGCGCCGACCCCGAGGATCAGCCGGCCCCCGGACAGCCGGTCCACCGTCGCGTACTGCTTGGCGCTGATCAGCGGATGCCGCAGCCCGACCACCGCCACATGACTCAGCAGCCGCACCCGCTCCGTCACCGCCGCGAGATACCCGAGCGTGGCCACCGGGTCGTACCAGACCACCCCCATCGCCGCCGCCAGCCGCCGCGGCACCGCCACATGCTCACAGCACCCCACATACGCGAACCCGGCCCGGTCGGCGGCCCGCGCCACCTCCGCCAGGTCCTCCGGCCCGGCCGCCGCCTCCCACCCCTCCGCGAAGATCCCGCTCTGCGCCTGCACCGGCAGCTGCATCCCGTACACCAACCGCCCCTGCGGCAGCACCTGCACCATGTCCGCGCTCCTTCCCTACGACCGGGTCCACCGCACGCACTCGGCGTGCGGTCATGGTGATATCTGACGGAGCATCAGACAAGTGGGCCGACCGCCGGGCCCACGCCGGGCTCCGTCGGATGCGCCCCGGGCCGCCGCGTCGCGGCCGCCCGCCGACGCGGGCGTCTGCGAGACGTGAGTGAAGCGTTAACGGAACGTCAGCCGCCCCGGGAAGAGTGGTGCCCACGACGCGGGAACGACCTCGGAGAGTCCCGCACTCGGACACAGGGGACCCGATCATGCGCACCTCCCGCATCCGCGCCACCGTCCTGGCCACCGCCACCGCCGCCCTCGCCCTGAGCCTGACCGCCTGCGGCGGCGCGGACAACGGTGCGAAGAACGACGCCGCCGGCGTCGGCCAGAGCCAGTCCGCGTCCGGTGGGGACGCCGGCACCACGCAGGCCAACAGCGGCACGGACACCAAGGGCGCCAAGGACGCCACCCGGTCGGCGTCGGCCGGCGCCGGCGCCTCCGCGGGCAAGGGCGCCCAGGCGGCGGGCCAGTGCGTCGGCGACGAGCTGCTGGTCACCGCGGAGCACCGGTTCGCAGGCCAGCAGGGTGACCACCTGCTGATCACCGCGGTGAACAAGGGCGACAAGTCCTGCTGGGTCACCTCGTACCCGTCCGTCAAGCTCAACGGCGAGGGCGCCACGCTGCCGCTCTCGAAGAAGGCGGAGGGCGGCGGCCAGCGGATCACGCTCCGCCCCGAGGGCAAGGCCTACAGCGCCGTCAACCTCTTCGACTACGGCAAGGACGACCGCCGCGGCACCGGCCTCTCCCTCGCACTGCGCGACAAGAACGGCCACGAGCAGCCCGCGTACTCCGTCGACGTCAAGGGCGACAAGGCGGAGTACGCCTGGAACGAGGCCGACGTCCTGAACTGGAACACCAAGAAGCCCTACGACTTCTGACCCCGCCGGGCCGGCGCGGACGCGCCCCGGGACGCACCCGGGGTCCGTCGATCCGGCCCTTGACGTTCCGCTCGACGGCACCGCCTCGCCGAGGCCGCCCCCGCACGCATCCCACGCGATCCACCGCCGCGAGCTCCGGGCCGCCCTCCCAGGACTGAAAGTCCGGGAGGGCGGCCCCTTTTCGTCACCGCACCCCACCAGGACACGGCGCCCTTCAGGGGAGCACCCGGAACACTCCCGCGGGGCGGACCGGGGACGCCGCGGGCTGCGCCCGTCGCCCCCGCCGGGGAGCCCTCATCCAGAACCGTCGCCCGGCACACCGTCCAGCCGAGCACCCCGACTGACCGCCACCCGCCGCACATCCCGCAACGCACGCGTCAAGTTCCCGGCCAGAAAGCGGAGTTCCCGTTCCGACAGCTTCGCCTCGCCCAGCATCCCGTCAACGGCCCGGTGGCGCCATCCGCTTGCACACCGCTTGCACAGATACCGGGCAGGCCGGATGTGTCTTTGACACCATGAGGAAGTGACCATTCGGCCGAGCGGGTAAGGCGAAGGACATGGGCGCTCAACAGCAGGTCCCCGGTCCCGGAAGCAACGTGGCCAGGCGGCGCAAGGAACGAGGGCTCAGCCAGGTGGCGCTGGCGCGACGTGCGGGAGTGTCGGTCTCACTTCTCAGCAAGATCGAAGTGGGCGACCGCGCACTCACGCAAGGGGTCGCAGCGGCCTTGGCGCGCGCATTGGAACTCACCCTCGATGCACTTCTGGGAAGCGCCCCGGAAAAGAACCTCAACGAATTGAACTACGCCATCCGCAGGTTCGACCTCCCCGGAGAACCACCGAAGCACCCCGAACTCCTGCAACAGCACGTCGATGCACTGAACACCCTCCGCTGGAACACGGAGATGTTCCAGCTTCTGCAACGACTACCGGCCGTCCTCGCGGACGTGACCAGCCACGCACATCTCACGGGCACCCCCCGAGCGTGGGGCCTGGTGGCCGACGTGTACAGCATCGTCTACTGGCTGGCCGCGCGTCACCGATGGATGCACCTTGCCGAACTTGCCACCATGAAGCAACGACTGGCCGCCGAGCGAGCAGATCCCGTCGCGGCCGTCGTGGCGGCCCGCGACGACGCCGGAACATTCCTCAACTCCGGTGACTTCGCGGGCGGACTGGCCGTCGTCGACCGGGCCCTCGTGCAAGCCGAATCGACGCTCAGCGGGCGCGAGCGCGCCTTCGGACTCGGCATTCTGCATCTGCGCGGCCTCACCCTTGCCGGACGCCTCAAGGACAAACAGGCGACCAACAACCACATCGAAGCCGCCTGGCGCGCCTCTGCGGAATTCGGTGCGGAGACCGCCGAACACGGAATCCACTTCGGGCCCGAGAACACCGCGACGCACGTCATCAGCACGGCATCCGATTTGGAGCAACACCGCACGGCGCTGGATACGGCCGAGGAACTGCTGCGGAGCGGCTTGTCGCTGCCGGCGACCCGGGTGTCTCCGCTGCACATGAACGTCGCGCGTTCCCAACTCGCCCTGGGAGAGCGCGAGAACACTCTGGAGAGCCTGGAGAAGGCATGGGCGGTCGCTCCGGAAATGATGGCGGTCCACCCCACCAGCCTGGAGTTGACCCGAGTACTGATTTCGCAACACAAGCGGAGCAACGAACGCCTGACCCAGATCGCCCACCGGCTGGGCGTCGTCGTGTAGCGGTCCCGATCAGGTACGTGGGCGACAGGGAGACAGCGGCGCCGCCGCGGCGTGGCCCGGGGCACGGAGCACCTTGACGGAGTCCACGAGGGACGGACCCCCGCTCCGGGCGCGCGACAACGTGCTGTCGGCGTTGCCGGCGTTGTCGGCGCCTTCGAAGCCGCCCCGCGCCGCCTCAGTTCGTCGGCGCCGACACCCCCCAAAGCCCCTCCCGCGTCAGCCCCAACAGCTCGATCGCATTCCCGCGGACGATGCTTTCGACGACATCAGGGGCCAGGTGGGACATCTGGGTCTCGGCGATCTGGCGGGACCTGGGCCAGGTGGAGTCGGAGTGCGGGTAGTCGGTCTCGTAGAGGACGTTGCCGATGCCGATGGCGTCGAGGTTCTTCAAGCCGAAGGCGTCGTCGAAGAAGCAGCCGTAGACGTGGTCGGCGAAGAGTTCGGACGGCCGGCGATGGACCTTGTCGGCGACGCCGCCCCAGGCGCGGTTCTCCTCCCAGACGACGTCCGCGCGCTCCAGGATGTACGGGATCCAGCCGATCTGGCCCTCGGCGTACATGATCCTCAGGTTCGGGAAGCGCTCGAAGGCGCCGCTCATCAGCCAGTCGACCATCGAGAAGCAGCAGTTGGCGAAGGTGATCGTGGAGCCGACCGCGGGCGGGGCGTCGGTCGAGGTGGACGGCATCTTCGAGGACGAGCCGATGTGCATGGCGATGACGGTGCCGGTCTCGTCGCAGGCGCGCAGGAACGGATCCCAGTAGTCGGTGTGGATGCTGGGCAGCCCCAGGTGGGGCGGTATCTCGCTGAAGCAGACGGCGCGGACGCCGCGGGCGGCGTTGCGCCGCACCTCCGCGGCGGCCAGCTCCGCGTCCCAGAGGGGGATGAGGGTGAGCGGGATCAGCCGGCCGGCGGCCTGTGGACCGCACCACTCCTCCACCATCCAGTCGTTGTACGCGCGCACCCCGAGCAGCGCCAGCTCGCGATCCTTGGCCTCGGTGAAGGTCTGGCCGCAAAAGCGCGGGAAGGTGGGGAAGCAGAGGGCGGACTGGACGTGGTTGACGTCCATGTCGGCCAGGCGCTCGGGGACGCGGTAGGAGCCGGGGCGCATCTGCTCATAGGTGATGCCCTCCAGCTTGATCTCGTCGCGGGAGCAGCCGACGGCCGTGTCCAGACGGGTCAGCGGACGGTGCAGGTCCTCGTAGATCCACCAGTCGGTCAACGGGCCGTCGTCCCCGGGGGCACCCATTTCGGGGGCGAACCTGCCGCCGACGAACGTCACTTCCTTGAGGGGCGCGCGGACGATGCGCGGGCCGGTGTCGTGGTACTTCGACGGGAGGCGGTCCCGCCAGACGTCGGGGGGCTCCACGGTGTGGTCGTCGACGGAAATGATTCTGGGGAAGGGCCGGTCGGACTCCATGGGCTGGTTGGTCTCCATGGGCTCGTTGGTCTCCATGGGCGGTACGGTAGCGCTGATCTGACGGATCGTCAGTAAGCTGGGAGCGGGGTACTGAAGGTGGCCGGGAGCGGACGGAGGGGGCGGGGGCGGGCCCGGTGGGGCGCGTCGGAGAACCGGGCGGCCCGGTGGCGCGTGTAGGCAGAAGGGCCCGATTGACCGGTCCCGGTCCGTCGGCAGAAACAAACCAGCCAGTCGGGGATGCCGTTCGCGAGCCGGGGTAGGTGGGCTGCGGGCGTGCGGCCGTTCCACGGGCCGGAGTTCGACCGGGTGGGCAGCAAGGAGGCGTGCGGGTGGCAGCGGCTACGGAACACCGGGGCCGAGCTGGGGAATCGCGGGGGGGGGGAGCGGCACTGCGGAAGAATGTGGAAGGCTTCCCTCCGCGCACGCGGCGGGGGCCGGCGCCGCCCCGGTGGCACCGCACGAGGAGGCTTTGTGCACGCTCCGGACCCCTACTGACGTAACGGGTCGCGACAAGGCAGACTGACCGTTGCGCCCGAGATAAAGGCGCGAACGGCCAAGACAGCGCGGACGGACGGGATACGGCAGGGGGACACCATGGACGACGGTCCGGGACAGGTGCGGGAGCGGCTCCGCTTCACCGTGCTCGGTCCCGTGCGGGCCTGGCGCGGCGAGACGCCGCTGGCTGCGGGTTCCCCGCAGCAGCGCGCCCTGCTCGCCGCGCTGCTGCTGCGCGGCGGACGCACCGCCACCGCGGCCGAGCTCGTCGACGCCCTGTGGGGCGACGAACCGCCGCACGCCGCACTCGCCGCACTGCGCACCTACGCCTCCCGGCTCCGCAAGGCGCTCGGCGCGGACGCACTGGTCAGCGAGTCCGGCGGCTACGCCCTGCGGCCCGTGGACGGCCTCCCCCTGGACCTCGACCACGACGCCGCCGAGCAGTACGCCGCGGAGGCCGAGAAGGCCAAGGCCGCCGGGGACCGCGGCCGGGCCCGCGAACTCCTCGACGCCGCACTGCACCTGTGGGACGGCGAACCGCTCGCCGGAGTGCCCGGCCCGTACGCGGAGAACCAGCGCACCCGCCTCCACGAGTGGCGGCTCTCGCTCACCGAGCACCGCCTCGACCTCGATCTGGAGGCCGGCTACCACGCCGAGGCGGTCTCCGAACTCACCGCGCTGACCGCCGCGCACCCGCTGCGCGAGCGGCTGCGCGAACTGCTGATGCTGGCGCTGTACCGCAGCGGCCGGCAGGCCGAGGCGCTCGCGGTCTACGCCGACACCCGCAAGCTGCTCTCCGACGAACTGGGCGTCGATCCACGCGCGTCACTCTCCGATCTCCACCAGCGCATCCTCCAGGCCGACACCGACCTCGACGCCCCGTCCGCCGCCGACGGCCACGACGGGCACGAGACCGCCGTCATCCGCCCCCGCCAGCTCCCGGCCACCGTCTCCGACTTCACCGGGCGCACCGCCTTCGTCAAGGAGCTCAGCGACCAACTGGCCACGGCGGACGGCAGCGTGATGGCGGTCTCCGCGGTCGCCGGCATCGGCGGCGTCGGCAAGACCACGCTCGCGGTGCACGTCGCGCACGCCGCGCGGGAGCACTTCCCGGACGGGCAGCTCTACGTCGACCTCCAGGGGGCGGGGCACACGCCCGCCGAACCGGAGGCGGTGCTCGGCGCGTTCCTGCGCGCCCTGGGGACGGCCGACTCCGCCATCCCCGACGGCCTGGAGGAGCGCTCCGCCCTCTTCCGCTCCACCCTCGCCGGACGACGCGTCCTGACCCTGCTGGACAACGCCCGGGACGCCGCCCAGGTCCGCCCGCTGCTACCGGGCACGGCGGGCTGCGCGGCGCTGATCACCAGCCGGGCGCGGATGATCGACCTGGCCGGCGCGCACCTTGTCGATCTCGACGTGATGAGCCCGGAGGAGGCCCTCCGGCTCTTCGCCCGGATCGTCGGCGAGGAACGGGTCACCTCCGAGCGGCAGGCCGCCATGGCAGTCGTCGGCGCCTGCGGGTTCCTCCCGCTGGCCATCCGCATCGCCGCTTCCCGACTGGCCTCCCGCCGGACGTGGACGGTCTCCACTCTGGCCAGCAAACTCGCCGACGAGCGCCGTCGGCTGGACGAACTCCGCGCCGGCGACCTCGCGGTGAAGGCCACGTTCGAACTGGGCTACAAGCAGCTGGAACCCGCCCAGGCACGCGTTTTCCGGCTACTGGGACTCGCCGACGGCCCGGACATCTCCCTTGCGGCCTCGGCGGCGCTGCTCGACATGGACGTCGACGATGCCGAGGAACTGGTCGAATCCCTCGTCGACGCCTCCCTCTTGGAGTCTGCGGCCCCCGGCCGCTACCGCTTCCACGACCTGGTCCGCCTGTACGCCCGGGCCTGCGCGGAACGGGACGAGCAGCCGCCCGCAGAACGGGACGCGGCGCTTTCCCGGCTGCTGGACTTCTATCTGGCGACGGCCGCCCGGATGTACGCCCTGGAGCGCCCTGGAGACCGACTGGTCGACCACATGGAGCCGCCTCACAGCACCGGCCTCGTCTTCGCCGACCGTGCAGCGGCACTGAGTTGGCTGTTCAGCGAGGCTGGTTGCATCCTGGCCTGCGCACAGCAATCGACGGGCCCTGCATCCCTGCGCCGGGCGGTGGACCTGCTCCTGCTGACCAGGGATCTGGCCGAATCAGGCGCCGACGCGCTTCAGTACGAACAGGCCAGTGTGGCCCTTCTCTCCGCTGCCCGCGAAGCCCAGGATCAGCGTGCTGAGGCACGGATTCACACTGCGCTCACCAACGTCCATACCCTGTCCGGGCGCTTCGACCAGGCGGATGAGCATGCCAAGTCTGCGATGTTGCTCGGGCTGGCCTCCGAAGACCCCTTCTCCTCCTCTTACGCGGCAAACGACCGCGGAATCATCGCGGTCATCCAACAGCGTTACGACGACGCCGAGGCATATCTGACCCAGGCACTCTCGGCCTTCCGCGACGACTACAACCAGCAGTCCGAGGCGAGCGCGCTGTGCAATCTCTCGCGCGTCCACGTAGACACAGGACGGCTGCACAGTGCGGTCCAGCTGGCTGAGGAAGGCATCGCGATCTACCGCCGTGTCGGGGCGCGACGGCGTCTAGCAAACGGCATGTATGCGCTCGGGCAGGCACTCGCCCGCGCCAATCGCTTGGACGAGGCGAAGGAACAACTCGCCAAGGCACTGGGGATATTCCAGGACAGCAGGCAGCGGTTCTGGGCGGGCATGACGCACTTCAGGCTCGCGGAAATCTCGCTCGCCAACGGCCACCCCACCGAGGCCGCCGCCAGCGCGGAGCAGGCCCTCACGGCATTGCGCAGCGTGGGCGGAGAGTGGTGGCGCGCGCACATCCTCACGCTATTGGGCCGCACCCTCAACGAAATTGGGCATATCGGGCGCGCACGGGCCTGCTGGCAGGATGCTCTCGTCATCTACGAACGGCTGGGCGCGCCGGCCACCGACGAGGTCCGAGCTCTGCTGAGTCCGGCCAAAGTCGCGTAGCCGCAGGCCAAGGGGCGTTGCGAAGGGCGTTTATCGATCGTTCATCGCGGCACGCCACTCTCTATTCATCGAACCGCCGCCTCGGGGGGCAAGCGGCTCGGTGCCCAGGCCGCGGAGTTATCGTGAGCGGCCATGCCACGCTCGTCCGGCGGCCAACGGGGGAGTCGCCGGACGAGCGTGACCAAGCATCAAGCGCCCATACAGGAGTTGATCACAGTGACCACCGAGAACAAGGCTCCGAAGCCGAACGAGCGCGATGTCATCAAACCGATGGACAACCACGTGCCCATCGCAGCGCCCTCTCTCGGCAAGAAGAAGACCGTCAAGAAGCCTGGAGAGATGGTGCCCGCCGACAACCACGTGCCCATCATCGAGACCAGGTAGCGGTCGAGGCACGGAGAAACCAACCGGGGGATGCGGGGGCAGGGGGGGACAGGGGGAACACCATCCGGGGGGATACAGGGGGATCGCAGGGGTCGTTCCAATGGCAGGGAGGGGAAGCCATTGGAATCGGCCCCTGCGGCGTTTCCCGTCTCAGCAGAAAAACCTTCGATGGTTGGCCGCTTTTCACCGCAAGGCTCGAACATGTGCGCCTGCTTGGCATTAGTTTGTTTTCGGGAACAGCAACGTTCCCCGCTTACCCAGGAGTTGGAATGACCCGCACTAGGAAAGCACTTGTCGTCGCCGCCATTTCGGTAGGCGTACTCAGCGGTGGCGCACTGCCCGCCATGGCTGACAGCCACGTACCCATCACACCGGATTCCGTAACGGCCCTGGCCACCCACCGCCCCGTGACATCGCAGAGCAGTCACATCCCGCTGATACTGCAGAGCGTCAGCTCCACCCTGTCGCCGCTGGACAGTCACGTCCCCTGATCCCAAGGGCATTGCTGCAGATCCCAGGGCGCAAGCCACGACGCGGGGCCGGGCGCATGTCCCGGCCCCGCCCCTTGGGTTGTGCAGCCTGCTGACGGATCGTCATGTCCGCTGCTACTGTCACGTCGCACTTCCGCCCCACCACTCCAGGAGGCGCGCCGTGTTCGAACCCGCCCGTATCCGCACGCTGTGGGAGCTGGTCGAGTACCGGGCCCGGGCTTCCGGGGACGCGCCGATGCTCATCGACGGGGGCGAGGGGGGATACGGGGACGGCGCTCGCACCGTGAGCTTCGGTGCGGTGCGGGACGCGGCGTTGCGCGCGGCCGCCGGGTTCCATGCGCGGGGGATCGGCCCCGGGACGCGGGTGATGTGGCAGTTGCCCACCCGCATCGACACGGTGATCGCCTCGCTCGCGCTGGCCCGGCTCGGGGCCGTGCAGGCTCCGGTGATCCCGCAGCATCGGGCGCGGGAGGTCGGCTTCGTCCTGGCGGACTCGGGGGCGGAGTTCGTGCTCGTACCGGGGGTGTGGCGGGGGTTCGACCACGAGGCGATGGTGCGGGGGCTGACCAGGGGCGGGATGCAGAGCGTCTCGTTGGCGGACGGGCTGCCGGACGGGGACCCCGGCGCGCTGCCGGAGCCCCCGGAAGGAGCGGACGACCGCACCCGCTGGATCTACTACACCTCCGGAACCACCGCCGCTCCCAAGGGGGTTGAGCACACCGACGCCTCGCTGATCGCCGGCGGGGTGGGGCTGGCCACCGCGCTGGGGATGGCGACCGACGACATCGGCTCGATCGCGTTCCCGTACGCGCACATCGCCGGGCCGGACTACGTCATCGCCATGCTGGTCAGCGGTTTTCCGGCGGTGGTGCTGGAGCACTTCGACGCGGACCGGGCGGCCGAGGTCTACCGTCGGCACGGGGTGACGATGGCGGGCGGCAGCACCGCGTTCTACCAGGCGTTCCACGACGCGTCGCGGCGCCGCCGGGCGGTCGCGCCGGACGCCGGCCCCCTGATCCCGTCGCTGCGGCTGCTGTCCGGCGGCGGGGCGCCGCTGCCGCCGGAGCTGTACCGGGCGGCCGGGCGCGAGTTGGGGTGCGCGCTGGTGCACGGGTACGGGATGACCGAGTGCCCGATGATCGCGATGGGGACGCCGTACGACCGCGACGAGCAGCTGGCGCACACGGTCGGCAGGCCGGTGGCGGGCGCCCGGATACGCATCGTCCGGCCCGACGGGAGCGAGGCCGCGACCGGGGAGAGCGGCGAGGTGACGGTCACCGGGCCGATGGTCTTCCGGCAGTACACCGATCCCGCGCTGACCGCCGAGGCGTTCGGTCCGGACGGCGCCTTCCGGACCGGCGATCTGGGTCAACTGCGGCCCGACGGGCACCTGGTGCTCACCGGGCGGCTGAAGGACATCATCATCAGGAAGGGCGAGAACGTCTCCGCGCAGGAGGTCGAGGACCTGGTGTGCACCCACCCGGCGGTGGCGGAGGCGGCGGTGATCGGGCTGCCGGACCGGGAGCGGGGGGAGCGGGTCTGCGCGGTGGTCACGCTCCGCGGGGCGGCGGGCGGCAGCGGGGCGGGCGCGCGCCCGCTCACCCTGGCGGGGCTCACCGCACATCTGCGGGCGGCCGGGCTGATGACGCAGAAGCTCCCGGAACAGCTGGAGATCGTCGGCGAGTTGCCGCGCGGTGGACCGCTGAGCAAGGTGCTCAAGGCGCGGTTGCGGGAGCGGTACGGAAGGAGACAGGGCTAGCAGCGGACAAGGGCAGCGCGGACCAGAACACTGAGCGTGCGTGCAGCAATATCCCAGGGGGATCCCCTCTCACACCAGCGCCAGGGCTCACTAAGCATCTATAGACGCGATGATTCGAGGAGTCCCTGAAGGAGGTCGGCACGTGCCTCGCGACGGGTTTGCAGGCCAGGGCGGCCAACTTGGGGTGTCCCATACCCCATACGCCCACGGCGGCAGGATCAAGGGGTCAGACTCGCTGACAGGTGTGGCGCCGCATCCTGCGAAATCAGCCGTCTAAAAATCACGATGCCGGGGAAGGCCCTTCGAGTGTTTCACCGAATCCTCAACCCGCCGACATCACACCTCCCCTTCTCGCATCACGAAGGTATTCATCATTTACGGCGCGCAGACGCCTCGTTGCTCCGTCTCGTTGTGAACGCAGAAAATATCGATTAAGGAGACTGGCTACCATACCCATGGGCCTCCTGAAGTCGATAATGACAACAACACGCGTTCCGTCGCTACTATTCTCCACCTCGTGCTCAAAGGTGTCGTCGAGGACGACCCCCTCCCCTTCCTTCCATGTGTAAAAATCCTGGTCCACGCGCAAGCGCGGTGGATTCGTCTCAGGAGTTTTGACACACAGGTGATATCGAAGGAGGCCCGCATTCGCGCCCGCATGGGGAGCCAGACTGACGCCAGGCTCAAGCATCGACACCGCGACAGCTACAACTTCTGGCGTCTGCTCCGCAAACCCGATCAGGGAAGGACATTTATCCCTTGCTGACTCATTCGCAACTCCAAGTATATAAAGCGGCTGAAGCAACCATTCTTTAGATATATGCGACGCCCGCACAGGATCGATTTCTGAATATCTCATCATCTGACGCCCTTCCAGAAGTCTCTCGACCTCCTCCTGAAGGACCGCAAATTTTGACTCCAGTCGCCTCGCGGCAGGGAAAATCCCATACGGAGCAGAAATCCGAGTACGCCTCTCCCCGCCTCCAGAATGCAGAAAGAAAGAATTTAACGCCCACCTGACACACGCAAGCACCCTTGCACTATCCATACTGCTCCCCACTCAGGAACTCCCTTTGAGTTCCGGACTGAACCCAACATTCCAACCCCACGCCGCCCCGTACTCCCAATTCTTTAACTCCCAACACCCCGACCATGCCGACGCCTGTACACATCTGAGCAAATATTCGACGAATCCGGAAGGCCTACACGCCGATTCGACCGTTAATCTATCTCGATGTGCGCTTACAGCTATATCCTTCACATTTCTCACCATTGACACCTCATGTTTATTTTCCACCCTTCATTCCCGGCCGCGTTGTTGCGTGATGCGAAGGTCAACTAGGTGCTGGATACCTGTACTTCGCCCCCACGATGAACTATCGTCCTGGTCGATCTTTCTCGATTCACTCAGGAGGTTCGATCGATGAGCAGCCAGAAGAAGGCTCTGGGCGCCGTCGTCATCGGCGCGGCACTCGTCAGCGGAATGGCCCGAGTCGTTCGACGCGCCGCACAGACCGCCCCGTCCCTCGCCGACAGTCACATGCCTATATGGCCCATAAAGTAGCCACTGGACTTCACGTCACAACGTCTTCCCTGTCATCGGGTTGCGGCTGGCCGGTGAAGAGCATGTAGGCGTGCCGATCTCAATGATCATTTCAGAATGAGTTCGGTGTGGCGGCTGGGAGTTAAAGGCAGGGTCAGGGAGGGGCGACCGCAAGGTAGCGGGTCTTGCTCCTGGCAACCTGCAAGAATGGGTAGCCTGCTCTTCCCATCCCGGCCGCCACGGCAGCATCCATTTCAAGACCGTAAACCAGCGGACGCCCGCATCGCCTCTGTCCGGCATCGCATGTGTCGATTCGAGGGTGTAATCGCGGGCCTTCGCCCTTCGGCCTGTCAGGGTAGTGGCAAGCGTCACTCAATCGTGGACCGCAACAGCCCCTCGGTCGCGATGGCTCCGCCTGCAGGCGACTGCGAGCACGGAATCGCGCAACTCGCCCGGTTCCTAGAGGAAGTTCCGCCAATCCGGCTCCAGCGACGCGGCCCCCAACGTAGGCTCAAGCGGTTGTTCGCCCACACGGCTACAACTCGCCCAGCATTCACATCTTCTGGTGAAAATGAAGATACGGCACGGCGTCGAAGATTGCCTATCAGCCACACCCCCACACTCGGCCGCTCGTCATCCACTTGAGACGGCTAAGGGCTGTCCCGTAATCCCCGGCGGGTCAGCGTGCGGCGTCGGATGCGGTACATCGCAAGGCGGAGGGGCGCCCGAATACTGGACGTATTCGGGCGTTCCGACAACGCGGCGTGGGGGTGCCCCCTGCTCGAAGAGCTTGGGGGAGTGCCGTAGCCGTCGTCGCACGCCCGCCGGGGATTACGGGACAGCCCTTAGGCACCGCATCCGCCAGCAATCAATACACCTGATCCCTCCCCTTCTCCCCATCACTTCGCCCAAGCCCCCTCCTCAGCACCTTCTTCATGACCTTGCCGCTCGCGTTACGGGGCAGTGCGGCGACGAAGTCCACCTCCCTCGGCACCTTGTAGTTGGCCATCTCCCGGCGGGACCAGGCGATCAGGTCGTCGGCGGTGAGGCGGGAGCCGGGGCGGCGGACCGCGTACGCCTTGCCGACCTCGCCGAGGCGGCGGTCGGGTATGCCGATGACGGCGACCTCGGTGAGGTCCGGGTGGCGGGCGAGGAGCTGCTCGATCTCGGCGGGATAGGCGTTGAAGCCGCCGACGATGAACATGTCCTTGATGCGGTCGGTGATCCGGAGGTTGCCGGCCGCGTCGAGGACGCCGACGTCGCCGGTGCGCAGCCAGCCGTCGGGGGTGCGGGCGCAGGCGGTGGCGGCCGGGTCCTCGAAGTAGCCGGACATGACGTGGTAGCCGCGGACCAGGACCTCGCCGGGCTCGCCGGGCGGCAGCGGGCGGCCGGCGGCGTCCACCACCCTGACCTCGGTGCCCGGTATGGCGCGGCCCGAGGTCGCCGCGATCACCTCGGGCGGGTCGCCGCGGCGGCACATGGTGACCACGCCGGTGCTCTCCGACAGGCCGTAGGCGGTCAGGACGGTGGCCACCTTCAGCTCGCCGCGCAGCCGCTCCACCAGCTCCAGGGGGACGACCGCGGCGCCGGTGACGACCAGGCGCAGCGCCGAGAGGTCGTGCCGGGCGCGGTCGGGGTGGTCCAGGAGCTGCTGGTGGAGGGCGGGCGGGCCGGGGAGGACGGAGATCCGCTCGGCGGCGAGATTGGCGAGCGCGGTCTCCGTGCTGAAGACCGACTGCGGGACCATCGTCGCGCCGCGCAGCAGGCAGGCGATGACGCCGGCCTTGTAGCCGAAGGTGTGGAAGAAGGGGTTGACGATGAGGTAGCGGTCGTCCGCCCGGAGGCCGGCCAGTTCGCTCCAGACGCCGTAGGCGCGCAGGGTCTGGCCGTGGGTGATCACCGCGCCCTTGGGATGGCCGGTGGTGCCGGAGGTGAAGATGATGTCGGAGAGGTCGTCGGGGCCCAGGGCATCGGCCCGGGCGCGGACCGCGCCGGGCGGCACCGCCTCGCCGGCGGCGAGGAAGGCGCGCCAGGTGGTGAAGTCGGCGGGGGCGTCGTCGGCGAGCACCACGACCCGCTCCAGATGCGGCAGTCCGGGCAGCGGCCCGCGCCCGTCGCCCTGCTCGGTCGCGCGGCGCAGCGAGGCGACGTAGGAGGTGCCGAGGAAGGTGCCGGTGACGAAGAGGAGCCTGGCGCGGGTGCGGCGCAGCACGTCGGCCGCCTCGGCGCCCTTGAAGCGGGTGTTGACCGGGACGAGGACGGCGCCGGAGGTCACCGCGCCGAGGGCGGAGACGATCCAGTCGAGGGTGTTGGGCGCCCAGACGGCGACCCGGTCGCCGGGGGCGACGCCGGCCGCGACGCAGGCCGCGGCGGCGCTCTCCACCCGCGCGCCGAGCTCCGCGTAGGAGACCCGGGTGCGGCCCTCGACGACGGCCTCCCGGGAGCCGTGGCGCGCGGCGGCGGTGCGCACCAGGCGGGCCAGCGAGCCGTGGGCCGTATCCGCCCGCTGATCGAGCCGTTCGCCCATCGCCGTGCCTCCCGTCCGCCGCAACCATCCGCACCGTCGCACTAGCTGACTACCCGTCAGATTAACGGTAGCCTCCTCCGCTGTCAGCAGTGACGGCCGACCACGGAGGTGGCGATGGGGGCGACCCTCAAGGACGCTACGGCGATCGTCGGTATCGGACAGACACCCTTCGCCAAACGGCTCCCGGAATCCGAGAAGGCGCTGGCCTGCCGGGCGATCGTCGCCGCCCTGGACGACGCCGGGATCGCCCCCTCCGAGGTGGACGCCTTCGCCTCGTACACCATGGAGGAGACCGACGAGGTCGAGATCGCCAAGTCCATCGGCGCCGGGGACGTCACGCACTTCTCCAAGGTCGGCTACGGCGGCGGCGGTTCCTGCGCGACGGTGGCGCATCTGGCCGCCGCCATCGCCACCGGCCAGGCGAGCGTCGGCGTCGCCTGGCGGTCGCGCAAGCGCGGCTCGGGGCCGCGGCCGTGGACCGACACCCGCGCCCAGCTGCCCACTCCGGGGCAGTGGACCCGCCCCTTCGGGCTGCTCCGCCCGGCCGACGAGATCGGCATGCTGGCCCGGCGCTATATGCACGAATACGGCGCCACCCGCGACCACTTCTTCAACGTCGCGCTCGCCTGCCGCAACCGCGCCAACCAGAACCCGGCCGCGATGATGTACGACCGCCCGCTGACCCGCGAGATGTACATGACCGCCCGCTGGATCAGCGAACCGCTCTGCCTCTTCGACAACTGCCTGGAGACCGACGGCGCGCTGGCCTGCGTCGTGGTCGCCGCCGAGCGCGCCCGCGACTGCCGCCGGCGGCCCGTCTACGTCCACGCCGCCGCGCAGGGGCTGCCCGCCCAGCACCACGGCATGGTCAACTACTGGAACGACGACCCGCTCGCCGGCCCGGCCCATACCGCCGCCCGGCACCTGTGGAAGGGCTCCGACCTGGGACCGCAGGACGTCGACGTGGCGCAGATCTATGACGCGTTCACCCCCCTGATACCCCTCTCCCTAGAGGGCTACGGCTTCTGCGGACGCGGCGAGGGCGCGGCCTTCACCGAGGGCGGCGCCCTGGAGACCGGCGGCCGGCTGCCCCTCAACACCGCCGGCGGCGGCCTCTCCGAGGCGTACGTCCACGGCTTCAACCTCATCACCGAGGGCGTCCGGCAGCTGCGCGGCACCAGCACCGCGCAGGTCCCGGGCGCCGCCACCTGCCTCGTCACCGCGGGCGAGGGAGTGCCCACCTCCTCACTGCTGCTGAGGAGTTGAGACCCGATGTGCGCAGAGCGCTCCCCGCGCGGCACCACCGCCGCAACCGAATCCACTACCGTCCGTGACTCCATGACCACAAGCATGCCGGCCGCCACTGACAATCCCCCGGACCCCACCGCTGACCTGCTACGACCCGTCCCCGACGACGACGGCGCACCGTTCTGGGAGTACGCGGCCCGCGGCGAACTCCGCGTCCAGACCTGCTCCGACTGCGACGAACCGCGCTTCCCGCCCCGCCCCTGCTGCCCGCACTGCCAGTCGTTCACCGCCCACTGGCAGCGGATGAGCGGCCGCGGCCGGATCTGGTCCTTCGTCGTGCCGCACCCGCCGCTGCTGCCCGCCTACGCCGCACAGGCGCCCTACAACGCGATCGTCGTCGAGCTCGCCGAGGCCCCGCGCATCCGCCTGGTGGGCAACCTCGTCAGCGCCCCGGGCGCCGCCCTGAACTCCCTCGACCCGGCCCGGCTGCGCATCGGCGCCCCGGTCAGGGCGGTCTTCCACACCCCGCCCGAGGGCCCGACCCTGCCCCGCTGGGTCCTGGAGCGGCCATGACGTCCGCCGGGGTCCGCACCGAGACCGCCGACGGGGTCGCCCTGGTCACCCTGGACCGGCCGGCCCGCCTCAACGCCCTCGACCTCGCCACCGCCACCGAACTGGCCGGTATCTGGCGGGAGTTCCGCTTCGACGACACCGTCCGGGCGGCCGTGCTCACCGGCGCCGGCGGCCGCGCCTTCTGCACCGGCATCGACCGCTCCGCCGACGTGCCCCAGCCCGCCTCCCCGTTCTCCGTCGACGACCCGCTGCTCACCATCGGCCCGAAGGCCAACGACCTGTGGAAGCCGGTGCTCGCCGCGGTCGAGGGCATGGCCTGCGGCGGCGCCTTCTACCTGCTGGGCGAGGCGGAGTTCATCATCGCCGCCGAGGACGCCACCTTCTTCGACCCGCACACCGCCTACGGGATGGTCAGCGCCTACGAGTCCATCCTCATGGCACAGCGGATGCCCTACGGGGAGATCGCCCGGCTCGCCCTGATGGGCACCGCGGAGCGGCTCGGCGCCCGCCGCGCGCACGCCGTCGGGCTGGTCTCCGAACTGACCCCGCCCGGCGCGGCCGCCGAGACCGCGCTGCGCCGCGCCGCCGTGCTGGCCGCGCAGCCCACCGAGGCCGTCCAGGGCACCGTCCGGGCCCTGTGGGCGGCCAAGGAGGCCAACCGGGCCCAAGCGCTGGCGCACGCACCGCAGTTGATCGCCCTCGGCAACCTGCCGCCGGAGCGCCAGCACGCCCTGTTCACCGCGCGCCCGCGACACCCCGGGGACGCCCCGCCGCCCGTCAGATGACTCCCGGCCCCGCCGTCCACCGGACGCGCCGGGGCCGGGCCGCGTCACATCTTGGTCTTCTGCGCCCGGGTGACGTGGCAGGTGAACCAGAACGCCTGCCAAGAGGACTGGTTCAGCGTGTACTTGGCGGTGTAGGTCTCGGTCGCGCCGGGTGCCACCACGACGCTGCGCTGGTGCTGCCCGTAGGACGAGCCGTCCGCCGGCCGGTCCTTCATCCAGTCGATCCGCATGTCGTAGGAGTAGGTGCTGGTCGTCGACGGGTTGGTGATGGAGATCGTGTAGGTGAACTGGCGCAGCGAGGACGAGAAGTCGCAGCCGCTGCCGTGGATGTCAAAGCGCCCGTCCGGGTCGAAGGTCTCCTCGGTCGGCGACGGCGAGGCGTCGTAGCCGGGCGTGGTCTCCGACGACGTCGGATCGGAGGAGTCGTAGCTCGCGGAGGGCGAGGCCGTCGCCCAGGCCGGGGGCGGCGGCATCTTGGGCCGGCTGTACACGCAGCCGCCGACGGTGGCGACCGCGAGTGCCGCCGCGGCGGCCGCGACGCCCGTCCTGATTCCCCTGCCGACGCGGCCCCCGGTGGCCGTGCCCATACGTGTGCCCTGCGCCATGTGCTTCGTCCGTCCCCCGTTGTTCCGTTCACGACGCGCCCCCCTGGGGTTGACGCGTGCACGGCACCCTAGCAAGCACCGGTGACGGTGCGTGCGGACGCCTGAGCGGAGGTGATCGGTATCCGGACAGGCTGTCCAGGGCGCTTCTGACGGATCTCCGTGGACGCCGTGGAGATCCGTCAGAAGCGCCCTGGCGGGGGCAGACAGGCAGGCGTAGCGTCGGTCACGGGGTGGACAGGACGAGCCGAAGCGAGGCGACGCCGGTGCTGCGCAACGTTCTCGGATCCCTGATCGCCCTCATCGGAGCGACGGCCGCCGTCTGGAGCCCCTTCCGTCCCTGGTACGACGGCCGTCACGGCAGCGACTTCCGCATCGAGGACCTCTTCAACGGCCTCACGGACAACGGCGCCACGCTCTTCGGCTCCCTGGTGCTCCCGATGGTCTTCGCCGGGCTGCTGACCCTGGTCGGCGTGGTGCTGTGCTCCCGGCTGCTCATCACCGTCGCCGGGCTGGTGGTCCTGGGCTTCACCCTCTTGTGGATGGTCCGCCAGGGCCAGCACGCGGGCGAACTCACCGCCGGCACACAGGGGATGGGCGTCGGCGCGGCCAGCGCCCTGGGCGGCGGCGCGCTGCTGGTCCTGGGCGCCCTGATCATGCGCGGGCGCGCCCGCCGGGTACCCGCCTACGAGGACGACGAGGGGCCGCACCGGCCGCCGCCGCCCGAACTCTGGGACCCGGGCCGCCCGCCCGCCCAGGAATGGCACCCGGAACCGCACGCCCCCTCCGGGCACCCCACCCGGCCCCTCCGGCCGCTGCCGCCGACCCCGCCCGTGGAGTGGGGCAGGAAACAGCGGCCGAGCCCGGAGCACGGACCGGACGGCCCGGAACCGCCACCGGACGGCCACGGACCGCCCCCGCCGGACCGGACCGCCTAGGGACCAGACCGACCGGACCGGACCTCCTAGGGGCTTGACGGTCCGGGAGGACGGCCAGGGAGCCGAACCGGGGCGCGCGTCCTACGGGCGACGCGCCTGGCCGGTCCCCTTGGCGGCGTCCAGCGCGTACACACAGCGGTCCTTGCTGCATGCGTAGACCACCCCGCCGACCGCCACCGGCGAGCCGGTGATCTCGCCGCCGGTGGCCAGCTTCCAGCGCAGCTGACCGCCCATCGCGTCGAGGGTGTAGAGGCAGTGGTCGGCCGACCCGAAGTGCACCCGGCCCTCGGCGACGACCGGGGAGCCCACGATGTCGGCGCCCGCCTGGAAGCGCCAGCGCGGGGTGCCGGTCACCGCGTCGAGGGTGTAGAGCGCCTTGCCGCTGGCCAGATGGACGGCGCCGTGCGCGACCAGGACTGGCTCGCCGGACTGGCGGGCCTCGGTGGCGATCCGCCAGCGGTCGCGGCCGTCCGCCGCGTCGAGGGCGTAGACCGTGCCGAGGTAGTCGGCGAGGTAGATCCCGCCGCCGGTGACGGCGGGGCCGGGCACGAAGGCCGGCGGGCTCAGGAAGACCGCGGGCGCCTCGAAGTGCCAGCGCACCTCGCCGCGGACGGCGTCCAGGGCCAGCACCCGGGTGCCGGCGACGACGTACACCGACCCGTCGGACGCGGGCAGCACCCGCACCGGGACGCCGCCGCAGGACGCCACGTCCCCCACCGGATACGACCAGCGCTCGGCGCCGGTCCGCACCTGGAGCGCCTTCAGCCGGGCGTCGGCCCAGACGTAGACCGTGCCGTCGTGCACCACGGGCGCGGACTCGGGGTTCTCGAAGTCGGTCTGGACGCCGGTGGTCTCCCACAGCAGCTCGCCGCCGGCGGCCTCCCATGCCTGGACGCCGCCGCCGCGGGTGCTGGTGACGACGGTGCCGTGGCCGGCGGTGAGGGCGTAGATCCACGCCTCGCTGTTCCGCCGCCAGCGCTCGCTGCCGTCGTCGGCGTCCAGGGCGTAGAGGGTGGGACCGTCCGAGGCGTGGATCCGGCCGTCGGCGACCGCCATCGCCCAGGCGACGTCGCGGGTCTTGAACTTCCGCCGCCCGCTGGCCACATCGAGGGCGTGCACCTCGAACGACGTGACGTAGAGCAGCTCACCGGCGACCGCCGGGGTGCCCCAGACGTCGTTGGACATCCGGAACCGCCAGGGGCGCCAGCGGCCCGGCTCGGCGGGCGGTGCCTCCGGCGGGGCGGGGTGGGCGGCGTCGCCCTGGCCGCCGCTGCCCGTGGGCGCCGGCTGCTGCGGCACGGCCGGGGCGCCGGCCGGCGGCCGCACCCAGTTCGTCCCGGCGGCGGCCTGCCCGCGCTGCTGCGGGGCCTCGGCGGCGCGCGGCCCTGGCCCTATCGGGGCGTGCGAACCACCGAGCCGTACGGGGCCGCCGGCGCCCTCGGAGACGGGCGGGGCGGCGGGCGGGGCGGGCGGGGCGGCGGCCATCGGGGCCGGTGCGCTGCCGTGGGCGGGCTGCGGCACCGCGGCCGCGCCGCGCGGGTCGGCGGCGCGGTGCGTACCGGGGCCGGCGCCGATCCGGCTGCCCCAGCCGTCGGCGGCGGGCCGGCCGGTTTCGGCGCGCTGCGGCGGGGCCTGCGGCATGGGCGGCGGGAGCGCGGGCTCCTGGGGGCTGCGGGGCGCGGCGGCCGGCCGCGGGGTGCTGGGCGCGACCGCGCCCCGGCCGCCGCCGCGGCGCCGCTCGATGAGCGCCACGGCGCCGGGCGGCAGCCAGGCCGAGGCTGTGCCGCTGTCGTCGCTGCCGGAGCTGAACAGGTGCGGTGCCAACTGGGACTGGAGATCGGCCGGGGACGGCCGGTGGACCGCCTCCATCTGCATACAGGACTCCATGAGCGGCCGCAGGTCCTCCGGCAGCCCGGCGAGGTCGGGGCCCTCGCGGAGCAGCATGAAGACCGTCTCGACGGGGTTGGCGCCGTGGAACGGCGCGTGCCCGGTGGCCGCGAAGACCAGGGTGGAGCCGAGCGAGAAGACGTCGCTGGCGCCGGTGACGCTGCGGGAGTCGCGGGCCTGCTCCGGTGACATGTAGGCCGGGGTGCCGACGGCCACGTTGGTCATCGTCAGCCGGGTGTTGGACACCCCGGAGGCGATGCCGAAGTCGATGACCCGGGGGCCGTCCTCGACCACCAGGACGTTCGACGGCTTCAGGTCGCGGTGGACCAGCCCGGCGCCGTGGATGGACTGCAGCGCCTCCGCGATGCCGGCGGCCAGCCAGCGCACCGCCTGGACGGGCAGCGGCCCGCACTCATTGACTATCTCCTCCAGGGAGGGCGCGGGGACGTACGCCGTCGCCAGCCAGGGCACCGCCGCCCTGGGGTCGGCGTCCACCACGGCCGCGGTGTAGAAGCCGCTGACCGCGCGGGCCGCCTCCACCTCGCGGGTGAACCGGACCCGGAACAGCTGGTCCTCGGCGAGCTCGGAACGGACCGTCTTGATGGCCACGCGCCGGCCGGACGCCGACCGCGCCAGATAGACCAGGCCCATGCCGCCGGCCCCGAGACGGCCGAGGACCTCGAACGGGCCGATCCGCCGGGGATCGTGCTGCGTCAGCTGCTCCACCACTTGCCTGCCACCTCCCCGTGGGGCATAAAACGAGACTCTCCACACCGACGAGTCGCCGAGAGCCGCTGCCCCGCGCAGCGTCTCACCGCCTGGCCGAAACGGCCGTACGCACCCTGATTCTTCCTGGCCGGGCCTGCGGTTGCGAACCCGGGGCCTGTCGGCCGTGTCACGACTCACCCCCTGCGATACGCAACAAGGCCATTACCCGGCGTATTCCACCCCGTCCTGACGTGCTCCGATACGTCCGGGGACGGGGGATTGCCGCGTGGTTACCGGCCGGTTGCACGCCATCCTGGGGCGGCAGTTGCGCACTTTCCGTCGTTCACCACCGCATCCGGACGGACGGATTCCCTGCCGACCGACACACAACCACCCCCCTCACTCCTCTCGTCCCCGCCGAATATCGGGACCGGCGACCGGTCCCCCATGGCCGAAACCATTCCCTTTCCCCGCCCGCATCCGTGCGCACGCCTTCCCCCGTACCCGTCCCGCGTCAATGGATCAATTCTGCGCCGCCCGCGGCGATTTCGGGGCCAGGGCGCCGCGCGTGGCGCACGGATCGGCGCGCCGCGCCCGCCAGGCGCCCCCGTATCCGCAACGCCCCGTCATCCACTGGCGTTGTCCACAGGCTGTTGATAACGACATTCACTGGATCGGACCAATGGTCGTGCATCCGGCGCCACCGGCGACCGGGCCCGCAACCAGGGCGGCAACGGGCCGCGGACACCCCGAACTCCCCGATCCCCATTTGCAGGCAGCCAAATCGCGCTCCGATCACCCCTCGGTAAGCTGACGGCATGACAGGACAAGTTCGAACCGTCGACGGCAGAGTTGCCGGCCGCCGTGGACAGGCGACGCGGCAAAAGCTTCTCGACTGCCTCAGCGAAATGCTCAGTTCGTCCCCCTATCGGGACGTCAAAGTCATCGATGTGGCCCGAAAAGCGGGCACTTCACCCGCGACGTTCTATCAGTACTTCCCGGACGTCGAAGGCGCGGTACTCGAAATCGCCGAAGAGATGGCGAAAGAGGGCGCGAGCCTGACCGATCTGGTCGCCGGACGTTCGTGGGTGGGCAAGTCCGGTTGGCAGGCCGCCGAGGAACTGGTCGACGGCTTCCTCTCCTTCTGGCGCAAGCACGATGCGATCCTGCGCGTCATCGACCTGGGCGCCGCCGAGGGCGACAAGCGGTTCTACAAGATCCGCATGAAGATCCTCAACGCGGTCACCAACTCCCTTACGGAGTCGATCCAGGAGCTCCAGTCCCGCAACAAGGTCGACAAGGACGTCAGCGCGGCAGCGATGGCCGGTTCCCTCGTCGCCATGCTCGCGGCGGTCGCCGGCCACCAGAAGGGCTTCCAGAGCTGGGGCGTCAAGCAGGCCGAGCTCAAGCCCAACCTGGCACTGCTGGTCCACTACGGCGTCACCGGCAAGAAGCCCACCAAGTAGCCGGCCCCCCGGGCAGCCGGCCCGCAGGGTCCGCGCCGGGCCCACCGCACCACCGGGCCCGCCCCACCGCCGCACCGCCGGCACCACCGAGCCGGGAGCGCCGAGCCGCACCGCCGCGCCCCGCCACCGCTCTGCCGCCGAGGAGGCCGCGGCTTCCTCGATGTCCCGGATTCTCCGGGATCGTTCGCCCTCCGTTCTGCGTCCGTCCTGCCATAGCTGCGCCCTCAGCCGGATCGCGCGCGCAGCGGCTTCCGTCCGCCGCCCCCAGGGCCGTACGGCGCCCGCCGCGCGCGCGTTGCGGCCCGGCCGCGGACCGTCACCGCCGCTCCAGCCGGAACAGCCGGATCTCCCGTTCCACCCGCGCCTGATAGGCCGCGTACGGCGGCCAGAACGCGACCGCGCGCCGCCAGGCCCGCGCGCGCTCCGCCCCGGTCAGCAGCCGGGCCCGCACCGGGACGTCCCGACCCCGCCAACTCACCTCGGCGTCCGGGTTCTTGAGCAGGTTCGCGGTCCAGGCCGGATGGCCGGGGCGGCCGAAGTTGCTGCCGACCAGCAGCCAGCCGCCGTCGTCCTGCGGCACACAGGCCAGCGGGGTGCGCCGCGGCCGTCCGCTCCGGGCGCCGGTCGCGGTCAGCACGACGCCGGGCAGCATTCGGGTGCTGAGCAGCGCCCGCCCACCGGACAGCCGGTGGACGGCGCGGTCCAGCGCGGGGACGACGTGCGGTGCGATCCGTGCGAACGCCCGGGTCGCGGAGAGCCGCTGCACCAGGTGCGCGCCGCGGCCCATCAGGCACGGACCGCCGCTCGCGCCCCCGGGCGGGCGGCGCCGCCCGCCACGGCCCCGTCCGCGCCCTCGCCGGCGAACAGGCCCGCCTGCTCCGCCGCCCGGGCCCGCAGCCGGTGCACCGGCCCCAGCAGCAGTTCGTCGCAGGCCGCGCGCTTGAAGTAGAGGTGCGCGGCGTGCTCCCAGGTGAAGCCGATCCCGCCGTGCAGCTGCACCGCCTCGGCGGAGACCGCGCGCAGCGTCTCCAGTGCCTGGGCCAGGGCCAGCGCGCCCGCCCCGGGCTCGGGCCGCCCGCCGCCCGCCGCCCAGGCCGCGTAGTACGCCGCCGAGCGCGCCGCCTGCACCGCCACGTAGAGGTCCGCGAGCCGGTGCTGCACGGCCTGGAAGGCGCCGATCGGCCGGCCGAACTGGGTCCGCTGCTTGACGTGGTCGACCGTGCGGGACAGCGCCTCCTCGGCCGCGCCGACCGCCTCGGCCGCCAGGCATGCGGCCGCCGTCGCCCCGGTGGCGGCCAGCGCCCCGGCCGCCGCCTCCGCGGCGGCGTCGCCCCCGGAGGCGTCCTCGCCCAGCAACTCGGCCGCCACGTCCCGGAGTTCGACCCGGGCCCGCGGCCGGGTCTCGTCCATCGCGGTCTGCCGGGTCCGCAGCAGCCCGGGCGCCGCCGCCCCGTCCGGCCCCTTCGCCCGTACGGCGAAGAGCAGGGTGCGGCTGCGGGCGAAGCCGCCGGTGTGCGCGGCGACCACCAGCACGTCCGCGGTGTGCCCGTCGAGGACCTGGGCGGCCTCCCCGTAGAGCCGCCAGGTGCCGCCCGCCCGTCGCCCACCACCCGTCGGCGGCAGCGCTTCGGGCTCCGGCGACAGCCGCGCCTGGATGCCGCCGGCCCGGCCGCCGCCGGCCCAGTCGCCGTCGTTGGGCCCGGTCAGCGCCAGCGCGGTGGCCAGCCGCCCGCCCGGTACGACGAGCGTGGCGGTCAGCTCACCGGCGGCGAGGGGCGGCAGCAGTGCGGTGCGCTGCCGCTCCCCGCCCAGCGCCAGGATCAGCGGCGCGGCCAGCACGGCGGTGCCGATCAACGGTGCGGGGAGCACGGCGCGGCCGGTCTCCTCGCAGGCCAGGGCGAGTTCGGTGGGCCCGCAGCCGGCTCCGCCGTACGCGGCGGGCAGGGCGAGGCCGGGCAGTCCGAGCTGTCCGGCGAGCTGCCGCCACAGCGCCTCGTCGTAGCCCGCCGGGGTGCGGACCGCGGCCCTGACCTGCTCCGGACCGCAGCGCTTGCGCAGCAGCGCGCGCAGGGTGCGGCGGATCTCGTCCTGCTCCTCGGTGAACGCGGCATCCATCGGCGGGCTCCTCCCGGCCGTGCGGCGACGCCCGTCCGGCCGGACGGGCTGCCCAGGGTCCGATCTGACGGGCCGTCATATTAGGCATTGATGTCGTACTTTCCTAGGGAGGGGCGGGGTCGCGTGCCCCCGGAGGGGGTGTCGGTGTTGCGTGAGCCTGAGGGTGTTGGCGTTACGTGACCCCGGGGAGGGGCGTCGGTATTGCGTGACCCCGAGGGGGCTCGATGTTGCGCGATCCCGTAGGGGCTTGACGTCGTGCGCGCCCGGAGAGGAGCACCCGCCACGTGCCGCCGACGGGCCGATTCCGTGCGACGCCTCTCGCCCCGGCCTGCGTTCCGCCACCCCCTGCCCGCCCCAAGGAATCTGATGTACCGTCAGATCCATGCCGCTGACGTCAGGGTCCGTCATCCGGAACCGCAGGGTCGCCGTCGCCGGAGTCGCGCTGTCGGACTGCGGGCGGGTGGACGAGGCCACCGCGTACGCGCTGCACGCCCAGGCCGCCCGCCGGGCGCTCGCCGACTCCGGGCTCGACCGGTCGGTGATCGACGGCTTCGCCTCGGCCGGGCTCGGCACCCTCGCCCCCGTCGAGGTCGCGGAGTACCTGGGACTGCGCCCCACCTGGGTGGACTCCACCGCGGTCGGCGGCGCCACCTGGGAGGTGATGGCCGCGCACGCCGCCGACGCCATCGCGGCCGGGCACGCAGGCGCCGTTCTGCTGGTCTACGGCTCCACCGCCCGCGCCGACATCAGGGCCGGGCGCCGCACCGCCAACCTCTCCTTCGGCGCCCGCGGCCCGCTCCAGTTCGAAGTCCCCTACGGACACACCCTGATCGCCAAGTACGCCATGGCCGCCCGCCGCCATCAGCACCAGTACGGGACGACCCTGGAGCAGCTGGCCCAGGTAGCCGTCCAGGCGCGGGCGAACGCGGCCACCAACCCGGACGCCATGTACCGCGAGCCGATCACCGTGGACGAGGTGCTGTCCGGGCCGATGATCGCCGACCCGTTCACCAAGCTGCACTGCTGCATCCGCTCCGACGGCGGCTGCGCGGTCCTGCTCGTCGCCGAGGACTACGTGCCCGACCTCGCCAAACCCCCCGTCTGGGTGCTCGGTTCGGGCACCGCCGTCTCGCACACCACCATGTCGGAGTGGGACGACTTCACCGTCTCCCCCGCCGCGGTCTCCGGCCGGCTCGCCTTCGAACAGGCCGGTGTCCGCCCCTCGGAGATCGACCTCGCCGAGCTCTACGACGCCTTCACCTACATGACCCTGGTGACCCTGGAGGACCTGGGGTTCTGCGCCAAGGGGGAGGGCGGGGCGTTCGTCGAGAACGGGCGGCTGCTGCGGGACGGCGCGCTGCCGGTCAACACCGACGGGGGCGGGCTGGCCGCCTGCCACCCCGGTATGCGGGGGCTGTTCCTGCTGGTCGAGGCGGTCCGGCAGCTCCGCGGCGAGGCCGGTCCGGGCCGCCAGGTCCGCAGACCGGGCGGGGCGCTGCCCCAACTCGCGGTCGCTTCCGGCACCGGCGGGTGGTTCTGCTCGTCGGGGACGGTGGTGCTGGGGCGGGGGTAGGGCCGGGCCGACGGGTGGGGTGCGCCGGCAGGTCGGCGGGCCGGGCCGGCAGGTCGGCGGGCCGGCGGGGAACACCCCGTGGCGTCCGGCTGCCGCGCACCGCCGCGGGCGCCCCGCGTACGCTGCCTGGCATGCCCGAGCACATGGACCACCGCGCCGGCGGGGCCGCACCGGACCCCGACGACTCCCCGGGCCCCGGCGGTTCCCCGGCGACCGAAGGCCCCTCGGGGCCCGACGCCTCCTCGGGGCCCGACGCCGATGCCGAGGCCCGCGCCTTCCGCGAGGTGCTGCACGGACTGCGGGTCTGGGAGGGCACCTTGCCGTCCTTCGCGCCGGAGCGGGCGCCCGCCGAGCCGCTGGCGCTCTTCCGGCAGTGGCTGCGCGAGGCCGCAGCGGCCGGCGTCCCCGAACCGCACACCATGTCCCTGGCCACGGCCGACGCGGCCGGCGACCCCTCCGTGCGCATCGTGATGCTGCACGACGCGGACGAGCGCGGCTGGCACTTCGGCACCCACCGCGACAGCCGCAAGGGCCGCGAACTGGCCGTCCGCCCGCGGGCGGCGCTCGTCTTCTACTGGGCGGCGGTCGGCCGCCAGGTGCGGGTCCGGGGCACGGTGACCGCGGCGGGCCCCAAGGAGAGCGCGGCCGATCTGCACCACCGCTCCACGAGGGCGCTGGCCGCCGCCCTGGTGGGCAGGCAGAGCCGGCCGCTCGGCTCGGCCGAGGAGCTGGCGCGGGCCGCGGACGCCGCCTGGGAGCGCGCCCGCCGCGAGCCGGACGCGCCGGTCCCGAGCTGGACGCTGTACGTCCTGCGCGCCGACGAGGTCGAGTTCTTCCAGGGCGATCAGCACCGGCGTCAGCACGTACGGCTCAACTACCGCCGCATGGAGGGCGGTTGGGAACGGGAGCTGCTCTGGCCGTGAGGCGGGGCACGGCTGCGGGGCGGGCCGGCGCTACAGCCTCCGGTACATGATGTGCAGCCCCACGTACCCCTTCGCGGGGTGGTGGAAGCCCTCCGGAACGGTGGCCAGGATCTCGAAGCCGAGGGACTGCCACAGGGCGACCGCGCCGGTGTTGGCCGCCACCACCGCGTTGAACTGCATCGCCCGGTAGCCCTCGGTGCGGGCCCAGGCCAGCGCGTGCTCGCCCAGGGCGCGTCCGACGCCGCGCCCGCGGTGCGCCGGATCGACCATGAAGCCGGCGCCGGCGACGTGTGCGGCGTTGCCCATCTGGTTGGGGTTCATCTTCGCCGAGCCGAGCACCGCGCCCGAGTCGTCGACGGCGACGACGGTCCGGCCGGGCGGCTGGAGCATCCAGAGCGCGCGGGCCGCCGGCTCGTCGATGTCCACGGGGTAGGAGTAGGTCTCGCCGGCCCGCACGATGGACCGGAAGAAGGGCCAGATCGCGGGCCAGTCGGCAGCGTTCGCTTCTCGGATCAGCACGGCGGCAGCCTCCCGGAGGAGCGGTCCGGCCCGCCACCCAATTACCCTCGGCCGCCCCCGGCGTCGCCGGCAACGACAGCCCGCCAGGCCCCTCGGCCCCCCCCAGGAGCCCCGACCCCCTCACGCAGACCGGAACGGCCGGGACGTCCGAAACGGCTGGGATGACCAGGACGGTTGGGGCAGCTGGGACGACTGGAACGTCCGGGACGGCTACAGCGGCCGGAACACCGGTATCGCGTGGCCACCGTCCGCCGCCCCGGCTCCGTCCGCCCCCGGGCCACCCCCGGCCCGGCCCCCGGCCCCCTCGGGTCGCCGCTCGGTGCGGAAGTGCACCGCGAGCGGCATCCCGATCCGCAGCTCCGACTCCGCGCAGTCGGTCACCTCGGTCATCATCCGCGGGCCTTCGGCCAGTTCGACGACGGCCGCGACGTACGGGACACGGGCCCCGAAGGGCGGGAGGTCGTTGCGGTGGACGACGGACCAGGTGTAGAGGGCGGCGCGGCCGGAGGCCGGCTCCCAGGCGACGTCCTCGCTCCAGCAGTACGGGCAGAACTCGCGCGGGTAGTGGTGCGCCGCCCCGCACCCCGCGGCCCGGCAGCGGCGCAGCAGCAGCCGCCCTTCGGTCGCCGCCTCCCAGTACGGGCGAGTGAAGGCGTCCACCTCCGGGAGGTCGAAGCGCGCGGCGGTGCGGTGCGCCGCGCCCGTTCCCGCCCCCGGGCCCGGGTCCCGCGCCTCGCCCCTGCCGTGTGCCGTGTCCCGCGTCGTCATCCGCACACCTCCGCTGCCGCCTCGCATGACCCGTCGCCCGGTGCCCCCGCCCTGCGCATCGCGCCACCTGACGGCATGTCAGTTCAGCCGATGGCGCGCCCGCCCGCAAGGGGCCGGCTCCGCCGCCCCGTCCGCGCGGGCGCGAAGCTTTAGCGCGCACGCCCATTCCTGACGCAGCATCAGTTCGGTAATCTGACGACGCGTCAGTTGGGCCTGGGCCACTGCTGGGCGCGGTACGGCGCGCAGTCCACGAGAGCCGTCACACAGGAGCGGGCGTCTGCGATGCTTGGATCGACTCACGGCACCCTCACCACGCACTCCCGGCCGGCCCGCGTCGTGGCCTGCGGGGAGCGCCCACCCCACACCGTCCACGGCGTCAGCGCCCCCGACGGCGCCGACGGCCCGCGGCACACCGGCGGCGACACCGGGCCCGGTGCGCCCGCCGCCGACCGCGATGTCAGCGGCCGCCCGCTGCACGCGCCCGTACCGGACCTGGACCGCTTCTTCCGGCCCGAGTCGGTGGCGGTGATCGGCGCCTCGGACCGCGAGGGCCGGCCCAACACCGGCATCACCCGGCAGCTGATCGCCTGGGCGGAGCGGGTCGGCGCCCGGCTCCACCTGGTCAACCCCGGCCGCGAGCGGGTCTTCGACCTGCCCTGCCACCCGAGCGTCGCCGCGCTGCCGGAGGCCGTCGACCTCGCCGTGCTGCTGGTCGGCGACCCGCTGCCGGTCATCGAGCAACTGGCCGCGGTCGGGGTGAGGTTCGCGGTCGCCTTCGCCTCCGGTTTCGCCGAGACCGGGGAGGACGGGGCCGCCGCCCAGGCCCGGCTGGCCGAGGCGGTCGCCCGCTCCGGTCTGCGGCTGCTCGGCCCCAACACCAATCTCAACGCCTTCGAGAAGTTCCGCGACGACCTCGAAGGGCCGGCCATCGCCCTGATCACGCAGTCAGGCCACCAGGGCCGGCCGGTCTTCACCCTCCAGGAACTGGGCATCCGCCTCTCGCACTGGGCCCCGACCGGCAACGAGGCCGATCTGGAGACCGCCGACTTCCTCTCCTACTTCGCCTCCCGCCCCGAGGTCGGCGCGATCGCCGCATATGTGGAGGGGCTCAAGGACGGCCGCAGCTTCCTGCTGGCCGCCGACCGGGCGGCCCGCAACAAGGTGCCGGTGGTGGTCGTCAAGGTCGGCCGCACCGAGACCGGCGCCCGGACCGCCGCCTCGCACACCGGCAAACTCACCGGCGCGGACGAGGTGGTGGACGCCGCGCTGCGGCAGTTCGGCGTGATCCGGGTGGCCGGACTGGACGAGCTGCAGGACACCGCGGCGCTGCTGGCCCGGGCCCGCAGGCCCGCCGCCGAGGGCGTCGCGGTCTGTTCGATCTCCGGGGGCACCGGCGCCCACTTCGCCGACCTGGCGACCGCGGCGGGACTGACCCTGCCCACCCTCTCCGAGGCCAAGCAGGCCGAACTCCACCAGTGGATACCCGGCTATCTCCACGTCGCCAACCCGATCGACAACGGCGGGCACCCCGTGGGCGACTGGCGCGGACCCAAGATCATCGATGCGATCCTCGCCGACCCGTCCGTCGGCGTGCTGATCTGCCCGATCACCGGCCCCTTCCCGCCCATGAGCGACAAGCTGGCACGCGACCTCGTCGACGCGGCCGAGCGGACCGACAAGCTGGTGTGCGTCGTCTGGGGCTCGCCGGTCGGCACCGAGGACGCCTATCGCCGCACCCTCCTCGGCTCCTCCCGGGTGGCGACCTTCCGCACCTTCGCCAACTGCATCACCGCCGTCCGCGCCTATCTGGACCACCACCGCTTCACCGCCCACTACCGCTCCCCCTTCGACGACGCCCCGCGGGTGCCCTCGCCCTCCGCCCGCAAGGCCCGGATGCTGCTCCGGCCCGGCCGGCAGCTCAGCGAGCACGGGGCGAAGCAGCTGCTGCGCGCCTACGGCATCCGCGTACCGCGCGAACAGCTGGTGACCAGCGCGGCGGCGGCCGTCCGGGCGGCGAGCCTGGTCGGCTATCCGGTCGTGATGAAGGGCTCCGGGCCGCAGCTGGCCCACAAGACCGAACTCGGGCTGGTCAAGGTCGGGTTGACCTCCGCGAGCCAGGTCCGCGAGGCCTACCGCGAGCTGACCGACATCGCGCGCTACGAGGACCTGCCGCTGGACGGCGTGCTGGTCTGCCAGCTGGTCGAACGGGGCGTCGAGATGGTCGTCGGCGTCACCCCCGACCCGGTCTTCGGGCCGACCGTCTCCGTCGGTCTGGGCGGGGTGCTGGTGGAGGTCCTGCGGGACGTCGCGGTGGGGGTCCCGCCCTTCGGGGAGGAGCAGGCCCGCACCATGCTCCGCGAGCTGCGCGGCCACGCCCTCCTGGAAGGCGTCCGGGGCATGCCGCCCGCGGACACCGACGCGCTGGTCGAGACCGTGCTGCGGGTGCAGCGGATGGCCCTCGAACTCGACGGCGAGCTGGCGGAGTTGGACATCAACCCGCTGGTCGTCCTCCCCCGCGGCCAGGGCGCGGTGGCGCTGGACGCCCTCGCGGTCTGCCACTGACCGCGGCGGCACCGGCCGCGGCGGCCCGGGCTTCGATGGATCGGGCCTCGGCGGCTCGGGCCGCGGCGCCCTCGGCCGCCCTGTCATCCACCACGTGCTCCACCGCCGCAGCACCGCCCGACCCGCACCCGACGCCCCCGTCCGCAGCCCCTGCGCCGCGCGCCGCCCCCACCTCTGGAGCCGCTCCCCCATGACACCCGCACCGTCCCCCCGTTCCGGACCCGCTGCCGACCCGGCCCCGGCGGCCACCACCGCCGAGCCCGCCGTCGAACCCGTCGATTCCTTGATACTCCACGCCACTGACAACGGCGTCGCCCAGCTCACCCTCAACCGCCCGGACGCCCTCAACGCGCTCACCCGGGAGATGCGCGAACGCCTCGTCGAGGCGCTTGCCGCCGCCTCCGCCGACCCGGCCGTCCGCGCCGTGGTGCTGACCGCGACCGGCAGGGGCTTCTGCGCCGGCGCGGACCTGCGCGAGGCGCCGTCCGCCGGCGAACGGGTCGCGGGCGATGTCGCACGGATGATCCGGAACGGCGCCCAGCGGCTCATCGCCGCCGTGCTGGACTGCGAGAAACCGGTGATCGCCGCCGTCAACGGCACCGCCGCGGGGATCGGCGCGCACCTCGCGTTCGCCTGCGACCTGGTGCTGGCCGCCGAATCGGCCCGGTTCATCGAGGTGTTCGTCCGCCGCGGCCTGGTCCCGGACGGGGGCGGCGCCTACCTGCTGCCGCGGCTCATCGGCCCGCAGCGCGCCAAGGAGTTGATGTTCTTCGGCGACGCCGTGCCGGCCGCCGACGCCGCGCGCCTGGGCCTGGTCAACCGGGTCGTCCCCGACGACGCGCTGCCGGGGGCCGCCCGGGAGTGGGCCGAGCGCCTCGCCGCCGGCCCCACCCGCGCCCTCGCCCTCACCAAACAGCTGGTGAACGCCTCGCTCGACGGCGACCGCGGTACAGCGCTCGCCGCCGAGGCCGCGGCACAGGAGATCAACATGACGACGGCGGACGCCCGGGAAGGCGTCGCCTCCTTCGTCGCCCGCCGCCGGCCCACGTTCCGGGGACGGTGAACGCCGCCCCGCCGCCCCGCCGCCCCGCCGCGCCGTCGCCCCCGAGGAGGCGCGCTCCCGCCGCGCGCCCGTTCACCGCAGCGGAGTCAGCCGCCGCCCACCGGACAGACCGGCACCTCGCGGGTGTTGCGGGTGCGCACACCCGGGAGCCACCCCTCCACCCCCTGGGCCGTGCGCACGCGGTACCACCGGGTGGAGGTGATGCCCTGCTCGTCCTCCACCAGCAGGCCGTCCGTCACCACGCAGCGGGCCGCCAGCACCTCCCCGTGCCACACCCGCCCTGCGGAGTTGCCCCGCGCCGCGTACGGGCGGTGCGGATCCTCGGCCAGGCGCAGCGCGCACTCCAGGGTGTGCGGCGTACGGCAGGGCGCCTCGCTGTTGTAGACCACGAGCGGCACCGTCGCCGGCGGCCCGGCCGGCCGGACGTCCATCGCTCCCGGCCGCAACACCAGCCACCACACCCCCAGCACCACCGCCGCCACGGCCAGCCCGACCACCCCGGCGACAACGAACGGACGGCGCCGCGGCACCACGGGCCACCGGGGCGCGCCCCGGCCGCCCAGGGACGCCGGCCCCCTCGAACTGCCGCCCGCCGCAGGCTCCTTGACCCGCTCCCACAGGCCGCGGGGCGTCTCGATCTCCTCGTCGGCCGCCCGCAGCTTCGCGCGCAGCAGCCCCTCGGTCCCGCCGTGCCCGCCGTCCCGCGACCCCGTATCCACCGTGCCGCTCACCTCCCGGCCTGCCCGTGCTCCGATTCAACGAGGTACGCGCGCAGCCTGTCCAGGGCACGGGCCCGGTGGCGGGCGGCGGTACCGCGGTGCACCTTCATGATCTTCGCGGCCTGGTCGATCGTGTACCCGTCCAGATCGACCAGGATCACGATCCCCGCCTGCCGGTGGGACAGCCGCCCCAGCAGCCGCACCGCCTCCCACTCCGCATGCCGGCGCGCCACTCCGCCGTCCCACTCCCCGCTGCCGCTCCCGCGCCCCGGCCCGTCCACCGGCGCCGCATCCGCCACTTCCTCCACCAGCACCTGTCGCCGCTCCTTGCGGTGCGCGTCCCGGGCGACGCTGAGGACGGCGGTGAAGGCGTAGGCGTACGGCTCCGGGTGGGCGAGGAAGCGCTGGGGGCGGGCGGCGAGTTTGAGGTATGCCTCGTGGACCACGTCCTCCGCGGACTGCCGGGTGCCGGCCAGCATCACGGCCCGCCGGTAGAGCCGCGGCAGCAGCCCGCAGAAGACCTCGTCGAAGGTCTCCGGCCCGCCGGCGCCGGCCCGTGGGGGCCCGGGCGCACCGGAGCGGCCCGGGCGCCGTACGGCGTCGGCGCGCCCGGCGGATCGGGCGCCCGGCGGCCCGGCGGCCGACCGGGAGGGTGGTGGTGTCGTATCGGCCATACCGGAAACACTCCCCCGTGCTTGGCTACGGCGCGACCGAGGCGGAAGGTACCCGAGCGCTCGGCAGCCAATCAGGAACGCGCCCCCCAATCTCCCCCGTGCTACCGCGCGCCGGCGCGGAATTCGCCGGCAAACCACCCGCCAGGGTGGCGCACCGCCCTTCCGATCTGACGGACCATCAGATTCAATGGAGCCATGATGGGACACGCCGGAATGGCGGCCACGGCCATCCGCTACCTCCGCGCCGCAGGCGCCCCCACCACCGCCGCGCCCGCGCCCGCGACCGCCGCCTGCGCCGCGGCGCCCCACCCCCCGCTGCGCGCCGTCCGCGACGACGAGCGCGCCCCCTTGGATCCGGGCCGGTTCCGCGCCGTGCTGGGCCACTTCGCCAGCGGCGTCACCGTCGTCACCGCCCCCGGGGAGGCGGGCCCGGCCGGCTTCGCCTGCCAGTCCTTCACCTCGCTCTCCCTGGACCCGCCCCTGGTGGCGTTCATGGTGGGCCGCACCTCGACGACCTGGCCGCGGCTCGCGCAGGCCGGCGTGTTCTGCGTCAACGTCCTGGGCGCCGAACAGGGCGCGCTGTGCCGGGCGTTCGCGGTCAGCGGCGCCGACAAGTTCGCCGGCGTCCGGCACACCCCGGCCCCGGCGAGCGGCTCCCCCCGCCTCGCCGACGTCCCCGCCTGGATCGACTGCACGATCCACGCCGTCCACACCGGCGGCGACCACCTGATCGTCGTCGGCCGCGTCGAGGCCCTGGGCACCGACCCGGCGGCCGCCGCCCGCGGCCCGCTCCTCTTCCACCGGGGCGCGTTCGGACGGCTCGGCCAGTAGGCCGCTCGGTCCGTACCCGCGCTCTACGAGACGTCCGAGCGGCCCCGGCGAGGCGCGGCCACCGGCCACCGGCCGGTCCGCCGCAGGGAGCGGAGGGCCGCCCCTCCGCCTACTCCCCGAACACCAGCACCGCCCGCGCCACCCGCCCGTGGTGCGCGTCGTCCGCCGCCTTGGCGAAGTCCTCGACCCCGTACCTCGCGGTCACCAACTCGTCCAGCAGCAGCCGCCCTTCGCGGTACAGCCGGGCGTACAGGGCGATGTCCCGTTGGGGGCGGGAGGAGCCGTAGCGGCACCCGAGGACGGACTTGTCCAGGTACAAGGAGGAGACCAGGAAGGACGCCTCGGCGGTGGCCGGCGGAACGCCCAGCAGCACCGCCTGCCCGTGCCGGTCCAGCAGGTCGATCGCCTGCCGGATCAGCCGGGTGCTGCCCACGCACTCGAAGGTGTGGTCGGCACCGGTCGGCAGGATCTCCTTGACCGCCTTGACGGCGTCCGGCACCGCCGAGGCGTCCACGAAGTGCGTCGCCCCGAACCGCCGGGCCATCGCCTCCCTCGCGGGGTTGGCGTCCACCGCGACGATCACCGAGGCGCCCGCGATCCGCGCGCCCTGGAGGACGTTGAGGCCGATCCCGCCGGCCCCGATCACCACCACCGACTCGCCGCGGTCCACCCGCGCCCGGTTCAGCACCGCCCCCACACCGGTCAGCACCCCGCACCCGATCAGCGCGGCCGAGGTCAGCGGCACCTCCCGCGGGATCTTCACCGCCTGCACCGCCTTGACGACCGTACGCTCCGCGAACGCCGAGTTGGAGGCGAAGTTGAACAGCCGCGCCCCGGCCCGCCGGAACGGCTTCCCCGGCATCCCGATCGCCTTGCGGCACATCGTCGGCCGCCCCCGGTCGCACTCGGCGCACGCCCCGCAGTTCGCCAGCGTCGACAGCGCCACATGGTCCCCGGGCACCACGTGCTCCACGCCCGCCCCGACGGCCTCGACCACCCCCGCGCCCTCATGCCCCAGCACCACCGGCACCGGGAACGGAATCGTCCCGTCGATCACCGACAGATCGCTGTGGCACAACCCGGCCGCCCGGACCCCCACCAGCACCTCGCCCGGCCCCGGGTCCCGCACCTCCAGATCGTCCACGACCCGGGCCTGCTCGCCGTCGTATATGACACCCTTCACCGTCGCTCCACTCTGGGCAGGCCGAGCACCCGCTCGGCGATGATGTTGCGCTGGATCTCGTCCGAGCCGCCGTAGAGGGTGTCGGCCCGGGTGAACAGGAACAGCCGTTGTCCCGCGTCGAGTTCGTACGGCGCGGCGGCGGACCACGCGGCGGGGCCCACCGCGGCGGCCGCGCCCCGCACCGCCATCGCCAGCTCCCCGAGCCGCCGGTGCCAGCCGCCCCACAGCAGCTTCGCCACGCTCGGCGCCCCCGCGTCCCCGCCCGCCGCCGCGAGCGTCCGCAGCGCGTTCCACCGCATGACCCGCAACGCGGCCCACTGCGCCACGAGTTGGTCGCGCAGCACCGGATCGCGGATCGCCCCGCCGCGCACCGCCTCCCCCACCACCTCGCCCAGCTCCGCGGCGAACCCGATCTGCCGGACGAGCGTGGACACCCCGCGCTCCAGGGCCAGCAGCCCCATCGCCACCCGCCACCCCTGGCCCGCGCCACCCACCACATGCGCGGCGCACGCCACCGCCCCGTCGAAGAACACCTCGTTGAACTCCGCGGTCCCCGACATCTGCCGGATCGGCCGCACCTCGATCCGCCCCGGCTGGTCCATCGGCACCAGCAGGAACGACAGCCCCCGATGCCGCCGCTCCGTCGGATCGGTCCGCGCCAGCACGAAGCACCAATCGGCCTCCGCTGCCGACGAGGTCCACACCTTCTGCCCGCTGATCCGGTACCGGGCCCCGTCCCGGACCGCGACCGTCCGCAGCCCCGCCAGGTCCGACCCCGCCTCCGGCTCGCTGTAGCCCTGGCACCACAGCTCCTCACCCCGCGCCACGGCCGGCAGGAACCGCCTGCGCTGCGCCTCGTCCCCGTAGGCGAGCAGCGTCGGCGCCAGCAGGTTCTCCCCGATGTGCCCCACCCGCCCCGGCGCCCCCGCCCGCGCGTACTCCTCGGCCCACACCACCTGCTGCGTCAGCGACCCGGCCCGGTTCCCGTACCCCCCGTGCCGCCGGTCCCACCCCAGCCCGATCCACCCCCCGCCCCCCAACTCCCGCTCCCAGGCCCGCCGCACCCCCACCCCGAGATGCTCGCTCCCGGGCCCGCCCACCGCTCCCCACGCGGCGAACTCCCCCACGAGATGCCCCGCAAGCCACTCCCGCGCCTCCCCCCGAAACGCCTCATCCGCCTCATCAAAATCGAACTCCACCCGAGCCCTCCCTCTCACATCGCCCCCAACTCACCCGTCCCCACCCCCACAACGGGAGGGGACGGGCCGGAGGGGGCGGTGTGTCGGACGTAAGGCGAAGCAGTCCGGCACACCGCCCCCGCAGGCCCGTCACCGCACCCGACAGCCGCGCGGCGCCACCGCGCCGCAGGCGCAACAAGCAACACCCCCACGGCGGGAGAGCCGAAAACGCGCGAGGCCCCTCACGTCGCATTCGGCCGCTCCGCGGCCCTCGCCGCCCGCGCCATCTCCTCCAACTGCGCCAGCATCGGCATGGGATCGACCCCCACCCGCTCCGGCACCACCTCGGCGACGCGCTCCGGCGTCCACCCCTCGCCCTCGTCGGCGTACACCGAACGCAGCTCCGCCGGCTGGGCCCACACCGCGATCTTCGGCCCCGCCACCGTGTACACCTGGCCGGTCACCCCGTCGTCCCGCGCCCGCTCGCTCAGCAGGTAGACCACGAACGCCGCGACGTCCTCCGGCTCCCCGATCTCCTTCAGCTCCATCGGCACGTTGGCCGACATCCGGGTCCGGGCGACCGGGGCCACCGCGTTGGCGGTCACCCCGTACTTGTGCAGGCCCAGCGCCGCACTGCGCACCAGCGAGATGATCCCGCCCTTCGCCGAGGCGTAGTTGGCCTGGGCGACACTGCCCTGGTGGTTGCCGCTGGTGAAGCCGATCAGCGTGCCGGACTTCTGCCGGCGCATCACGGCCGCGGCGGCGCGGAACACCGTGAAGGTGCCCTTGAGGTGGGTGGCGACAACCGGGTCCCACTCCTCCTCGGACATGTTGAAGAGCATCCGCTCCCGCAGGATGCCGGCCACGCACACCACGCCGTCGATCCGCCCGTACGCGGCGAGCGCGGTGTCCACGACGCGCTGGCCGCCGGCCATCGTCGAGACGTCGTCGACGACCGCGACGGCGGTGCCGCCGGCCGCCTCGATCTCCGCGACCACCGCCTCGGCGACCGCGCTGCCGGGCCCGCTGCCCTCGATGGAGACGCCGTAGTCGTTGACCACCACCCGCGCGCCCTCGGCGGCCGCCGCCAGGGCGACGGCCCGCCCGATGCCGCGGCCGGCCCCGGTGACGGCGACCACCTTGCCGGCCAAGAAGTTCCCCATGCCGCGCCCCTTCCCACCATTTCTGACGGACCGTTAGATTTTTGAGCAGACGCCGGGCGAGCACAAGACCCCGCACACCGCCCCGTTCGCCCTCGGCCACCGGCCGCGGCCCGCCACCCCTCCCGACGCCAAGGAGCCCTCCATGCCGCTGCCGCAGGAGTTCCACGACATCGCCCGGCGCGTGAACAACTGGGGACGCTGGGGCCCGGACGACGAGCTCGGCACCCTGAACCTGATCACCCCGGACGTGGTGCGCGCCGCCGTCGCGACCGTGCGCAGCGGCCGCCGCGTCCCGCTCGCGCTGCCGCTCCGGGCGGACGGCGTGCAGACCGGGGCGATACCGGGGCGGGTCAATCCGCTGCACACCATGGTCGCCATCAACCACGAGTTCTTCGGCCCGGACACCGTCGCCACCTCCGACGACACCGTCACCATGGGCCTCCAGGCCGCCACCCACTGGGACGGCCTGCCGCATGTCTCGCACTCCGGGCGGCTCTACAACGGCCGACCTGCGGACACCGTCACCGCACACCGCGGCGCCACCGCGGCCGGTATCGAGAAGGTCGCCCCGGTCGTCTCCCGCGGGGTGCTGCTCGACGTGGCCCGGGCCCGCGGCACCGACCGGCTGCCGGCCGGGCACCCGGTCACGCCGGAAGACCTGGACGCTGCCGAGGAGTTGGCCGGGACGGCGGTCCGCCCGGGCGATATCGTCCTGGTCCGTACCGGGCACCTGACGCACTACCTGGCCGGCGACCGGGAGGCGTACGCGTTCCCCTCCCCCGGGCTGTCGCTGCGCACACCGGAGTGGTTCCACGCCCGCGGGGCGGCGGCGGTCGCCAACGACACCCTGACCTTCGAGGTCTTCCCGCCGGAGATCGAGGACCTGTGGATGCCGGTGCACGCCCTCCACCTGGTCGAGATGGGCATGCTCCAGGGCCAGAACTGGAATCTGGAGGAGCTGTCGGCGGTCTGCGCGGAGGAGGGCCGCTATGCCTTCCTGCTGTCCGCGATGGCCGAGCCGTTCGTCGGCGGGACCGGCGCTCCGGTCGCACCGGTGGCGGTGCTGTGAGGTCCGACCCGGCGCCCCGGCCAGCCCAGTGGCGGCGCACGCGCTGCGCGCCCCGAGCACGGCACCGCGGACCGCCACCTGGCTCCGGGCCACGATCCGCACTCGTCAAGGCCGCGGGCCATCGGTCCGGCGCAACGGACGGTCGGTCCGGGGCGACGGCACCCGGGCCCGGCCCCCCGGCCCCGTCCTGGCCCACCGCACACACGGCGTGCCGGCCCGCTGCGGCCTTGGCATCCCCTCACGGCGCATCGCTCCCCCAGCGTGATCACCAGGGCAGGCCGCGTCAACGCCTGGTCTGGACTAATTCGGCGCCAGGCGAACCGATTCGGCGAACCGATTCAGCGGGCTATGCCCGATGTGTCGCGGCGCACTGCGGGTCGTACGCCCCCAGATCCGCGCCGGCCGCCAGCAACAGCGACTGCCCGCGGTCCACTTCGCACCAGATCCGCTTGCCGGCGCCCTCCGGCTGCCAGCCCCAGCGGTCCGCGAGACCGTCGACCAGCTCCAGGCCGCGGCCGTTGGTGTCGTCGCCGTCCGCGTGCCGGGGCCGCGGCGGACGGGCGCTGGTGTCCACCACCTCGACCCGTACGGTGCCCACCACCGCTCCGCTGCCCGAGAAGCACATCCGCACCCGGGCCGCCGAACCCGTGTGCACCACCGCGTTGGTGACCAACTCGGAGATCAGCAGGATCAGCGTCTCGGCGAGCGGTTCGTCCGCCCCTATGCCCGACCCCGCGAGCCGCGACCTGGCCCACCGCCGGGCCCGCCCCACTTCCGCGGGGTCGGGCCGCACTTCCAACTGCACCTGAAGCACCTGCACCGCTCACACCATCCGAACCGGCGGAAACATCGCCTCGCGCCTCCACGGAGTCACAGTGCGTGACTCCCGGAAAGCACAGCATGGTTGACGTTCAGTCACCGCAACAACCGCTTCGGGCATATTCCAGCGCAAGGGAGTATGCGTGCGGCATACTGTGCGACGCACAGCGCGGGGAGTCGAACATGGGGGGTCGTCGGGGCCTTGCCCGAGGCGAGCGGCGCGCAGTCGGCAGCTCGGGGCCGTCCGTCGGACAGCACCGCAACCATGGCGCCACAGAACCACTCGCACCCCACGGAGCGTACCCGAGCGCGCCACCGACTCCCCCCTGTGACGAGTCACGCATAGGACACAACACGATATCGACACTGCGTGACCATTTCTGCGTACAGGGTCCGATATTTCGCGCACGGGCTGCCCGAGTCTGACACTCCGCCCCTGCGACGCTCCGTGATCATCGGCGGGTGCGGGCACGCTCCGTCACCCCGTCAGCGCGTCCGCCAGGCGCTCCTCCGCCTCGCGTGCGCGGCCCCACATCTCGGCCCGCAGCCAGGCCCGCTTCAGATGCAGATGGACATCGGCCTCCCAGGTGAAGCCGATCCCGCCGTGCACCTGGAGGCAGTCCCGGGCGTTGTGCGCCGCGGCCTCGTCGGCCAGCAGCTTGGCGCCCGTGATGTCGAGGGCGTCGCCGGTGACGGCCGCCGCGTAGACCGCGGCCCGGGCCAGTTCGGCGCGGACCAGCATCCCGGCGCACAGGTGCTTGACCGCCTGGAAGGAGCCGATGGCCGCACCGAACTGGGTGCGCCGGCGGGCGTGGTCGACGGCCAGCTCGACCGTGCGGGCCGCGCTGCCCACCTGCTGGGCGGCGGTCAGCAGGGCCGCCTCCCGGCGCAGCCGGGGCACGTCCAGGCCGGTGAGCGGGGCGGTGCGGGGCCGGCCGGTGACGCGGGCCAGCGGGGTGAGCGGGTCGACGGAGGCGAGCGGGACGCAAGTGACCTCGGCGGGCGCGCTGTGGTACGCCGGGCCGTCCCCCGCCTCCAGGAAGACCAACGCATCGCAGTCGGCGGGGTGTTCCCCGTACACCGGGTCGGTCGCGGCATCGCACAGGACGACGATCCGTTCGCCGCCGGCCACCCCGTCCACCGCCCCCGCCAGCAGCTGCCCGGCCACCAGCGGCCCCGGCAGCAGCGCCCGGCCGGCCTCCTCCAGGACCAGTACGGCCTCCGGCAGCCCCAGCCCGACGCCGCCGTCCGCCTCCGGGAGCCGCAGCGCGAAGAACCCGGCGTCGGCCAGCTCCCGCCACAGCCCGCGGTCCAGCGCCGGGTCGTCGACGGCCGCGCGCAGCCGGTCCCGGCCGAAGCGGCCGGCCAGGAGTTCCCGGGTGCCGTCGCGCAACGCCCGTTGGTCCGCGGTGAGTCGGAAGTCCATCGGGTCGCTCACCGTCCCTTGGGCAGGCCGAGGATCCGCTCGGCGACGATGTTCCGCTGGATCTGCGAGGTGCCCGCGGCGATGGTGTACGCCAGGGCGGCCAGCCGGTCGGCGACCCAGGGGTGGCCGGCGTCCAGCGCCTGCCCGCCGAGCACCTCGGCCGCCGCGTCGTAGAGCTCCTGGCGGGCGTGCGAGTAGCGCAGTTTGAACACCGAGCCGCCGATGCCGGGGACGCCGCCGGTGCGCCCCTCGGTACGTCCCGGGGAGGCCGCGCCCGCCTCGCTGACGTTCCACTGGGTGAGCCGCCACAGCGCGGTGAACTCCGCGTTCAGCCGGCCCAGCCGGCGGCGCAGCACCGCGTCGTCCCAGCGGCCGCCGGCCCGGGCGGCGCGGGCGAGTTCGGCGAGCACCCGGCGGCAGGCCACCACCTCCCCGACGAAGGCGGTGCCGCGCTCGAAGGAGAGCGTCACCATCGTCACCCGCCAGCCGTCGTGCTCGGCGCCGACGCGGTGCGAGACCGGGACCCGGACCTCGTCGAGGAAGACCTCCGCGAACTCCGTGGAGCCGGCCAGCGTCCGCAGCGGTCGCACGGTCACCCCGGGGGCGTCCATCGGCAGCGCCAGCCAGCTGATGCCGCGGTGCCGGGGGGCGTCGGGGTCGGTGCGGACGAGCAGTTCGCACCAGTCGGCGACCTCGGCGTGCGAGGTCCAGACCTTGGCGCCGGTCACGACGTAGTCGTCGCCGTCGCGGACCGCCCGGGTGCGCAGCGCGGCCAGGTCGGAGCCGGCGTCCGGTTCGCTGAAGCCCTGGCACCAGACCTCCTCGCCGCGCAGGATCGGCGGCAGCCAGCGGGCGCGCTGGGCCGCGGTGCCCTCGACGGCGATGGTGGGGCCGGCGTGCAGCAGCCCGACGAAGTTGGCGCCGACATAGGGGGCGCCGGCCTTCTCGGTCTCCTCCAGGAAGATCAGGTGCTGGGTGGGGGTGGCCCCCCGGCCGCCGGCGTCGCGGGGCCAGTGCAGTCCGGCGTACCCGGCGTCGTACAGCATCCGCTGCCAGGCCGTGTCGTAGGCCCGCCGGCCGGGCCAGTCGGTGGCGGCGGGCTTCGGCGGCAGCTTCGGCAGCACCTCGGCGAGCCAGGTCCGCAGCCGGGCCCGGAAGGCTTCCTCCTCCTCGGTGCAGGCGAGGTCCACTAGCGCCGCCGCGCCGGGAGCCGGGGCGCGCAGCGGTGCGCCGGCTCGCTCGCCTGGCCGTCGCCGCCGGTGGTGCGCGGCGGCTGCGTCGGGTTCACCATCGTCTCCCCTCGCCGGTGTCGGTCGGGTCGCACACACGTAACTGATGCACCGTCAGATGCCAGGCTAGCCCCGCCCCCATGGACCGACAAGGCGTCGGTCCTTACTCTCGGAGGCAGATGTGACGAACCGTCAACTTGCGTGCGGGGAGAGGCTCATGACCGGCAGCACCCTGTGGGACCTGGTCGTCTGGCGCGCCGAGCGCACCCCCGGGGCCACCGCCCTCATCCAGGGCGCGGAGGCCGCGCGGGACGAGCGCCGGATCACCTTCGGCGCGCTGCGCGAGCGCGCCGAACGGGTCGCCGCCGGACTGTCCGCGCGCGGCGTCCTCCCCGGCGGCCGGGTGGTCTGGCAGCTGCCCACCCGCATCGAGACGGTGCTGGTCAGCCTGGCACTGGCCCGGCTCGGCGCGGTGCAGAGCCCGGTCCTGCCGGGCTACCGCGGCCACGAGCTCGGCCAGGTGCTGCGCCGCACCCGCGCCGCCTTCGTCCTCGTACCCGGCCGCCACCGCGGCGTCGACCACAGCGCGACGGCCCGCCGCCTGGCCCGGGAGCTGCCCGCGCCGCCGGCCGTCATCGAGGCGTACGCGCCCCTGCCGGACGGCGATCCGGCCACCCTGCCCGCACCGCCCACCGACCCCGACGCGGCCCGCTGGATCTACTGGACCTCCGGGACCACCGCCGCCCCGCGCGGCGTGCTGCACACCGACCGCAGCCTGCGCACCGCCGGCGGCCACCTGGCCGCCGCGCTCCGTCTGACCGCCTCCGACGTCGGCTCGATGGCCTTCCCGTACGCCCATGTCGCCGGCCCCGACTACACCGTCATGCTGCTCCTGCTCGGCATCCCCGCCGTCCTGCTGGAGCACTTCGCGCTACCCGCCGCGCTCGCCCCCTACCGCCGCCACCGGGTCACCGTGGCCGGCGGCTCCACCGCCTTCTACACCCTCTTCCTCGCCGAGCAGCGCAAACTGCCCCCGGGGCAACGGCTGTTGGCGGACCTGCGGCTGCTGGCCGGGGGCGGCGCTCCCAAGCCGCCCGCGCTGTACCACGAGGTGGTGGGTGAGCTCGGCTGCCAGCTCACCCATGGCTATGCCCTGACCGAGGCCCCGATGGTCACCATGGGCGATCCGCACGACCGCGCCGAGCTGCTGGCCACCACCGACGGCCGCCCGCCCGCCGGGACGGAGATCAGCATCGCGCCGGGGACCGGGGAGATCCTGCTGCGCGGCCCGGTCGTCTGCCGCGGCTACCTGGACGAACCCGCCCCGTTCGACGCCGACGGCTTCCTCCGCACCGGCGACCTCGGCCGCCTCACCCCCACCGGGCACCTCGTGGTCACCGGCCGCCTGAAGGACATCATCATCCGCAAGGGCGAGAACGTCTCCGCCCGGGAGGTCGAGGACCTCCTCTACCGCCACCCGGACATCGCGGACGCGGCCGTCATCGGGCTACCGGACGCCGCGCGCGGGGAGTTGGTCTGCGCCGTCGTCGAACAGCCGCCGGGAGCAGCGGCGTTGACGCTCGACGCGGTCACCGCCCATCTGCTCACCCAAGGACTCGCCCGCCACAAGCTGCCGGAGCGGCTGGAGGTGCTGCCGGCGCTGCCGCGCGGCGCGACCCTGCGCAAGGTGCTCAAGCAGGAGCTGCGGGAGCGCTTCGGCGGTACGGAGCGCGCCGCGGACGCTGCCGATCCCGCGTCTGCCTAGGGCGTGTCGTCAAACTGGCGCCTGCCGTGCGGCGTCTGGCACGCCCTAATGCCGCGGCACTAGCTGGGGCGGTAGGCGCTGCTCGCCTGGGCGTACAGCCGGTCCACCTCGGAGCGGCCGGTGTCCGGGCCGAGGACCAGGACGAGGTGGTAGCGGCCGTTGTGGACCATCGCGAGATTGCGGGCGTAGACCTGGCGGCCGCCGCCGTCCTTCCAGGTGAAGGTGCCCTCGGCCATCGCCGTCTGCCCGACGTCGATCCGCCGCAGCCCGGAGGCCGACGACCAGTCGGAGGCGCGGAACGCGGCCAGCTCGGGCTCCTTGCCCTGCTGGTACGCCATCGGGTCGGTGCCGAACGTCGCGGTGGTGTCGCGGCCGGGCACCACCAGCAGCTCGAAGCCCCCGCCGGTGTAGCGCACCCGGCCGTGGCCGGCATCGGCGCGGCGCTGCCAGCCCTTGCGCACCGCTGTCTGGAATCCCAGGGGGTCGGTGCGGAGCGCGAAGCCGGGGGCGACCGTGCCGGGGGCGGTGGTCTGCGGTTCGCCGGGGCCCGGCGTGCGGCCGGCGCCCTTGCCGTCGGCGCCGCCGTCCCGGCCGGACGAGGGGGTGGGGCTGCTGCCGGGGGCGGCGCCCGCGGCGCCCGAGAGGCCGGCGCCGGACGGCCCGCCCACCGCGTCCGCCCCGGACTTCGGCAGGAACACCATGGCGTAGGCGATCCCGGCCACCATCAGCAGCAGGACCGCGGCCAGCAGCGCCAGGCCGAGGGTGCGCGGCGCGCGCGGCCGCCGCCCGGCGCGCGACCGCTGCGGCACGGGACCGACGCCGACCTGGCCCAGCAGCTCCGCCGGCTCCTGCGCCGCACTGGCCGAACGCCCGCCGGAGCGGGGCGACTTCGCCGTACGGGACGCGAGGGAGGACCGCTCGGCGGCCCGGGGCGTCGGGGGCGCGGCCGCCGAACGGTCCGCGGGCACCGAACGGTCGGCGGGCGCGGTGCGCGGCCGTGTGCGGCGGGCCCGAAGGCCCTTCGGCCGGCCCTGGCGGACCAGTTCGCCCCGGCGCCGGAGGATCGGCAGCCGCCGCGGATCGGCCGGCCCGGCCGGCGCGGGCAGGGTCACCAGCCGGCGGCCCAGGTCCGGCTCCGGCGCCGTCCGCACCAGCGCCCGCAGCCGGTCGTGCAGCTCCTTGGTGCCCGGCCGCGCGGCGGGGTCCCGGTCCAGCAGCTCCGCGATGACCGGCCGCAGCACCCCGCCCTCCGTGGCCTCGGCGGGCGGCTGCGCCCGCACCAGCCGGACCAGCTCGGCGGCGCTCTCCTCCGGGAACGGCGCCCGGCCCTGCACCGCACGGAACAGCAGGGCGCCCACCGCCCACAGGTCGGCGGCCGGCCCCGCCGCCCCGGCGCCGCCCTCGTCGTCCGCCGGCCCGGCCTGCTCCGGCGCCCAGCGCTCGGTGACCGCGCCGACCATCTGGAGCCGCGCCTGCCGGGCCCGCTCGGCGGCCCGCCCGGTCAGCCCCGCCCCGGATTCCCCGCCGGCGCCCGCGGCCTTCCCTGCCTCCCCGGCAGCCTGCTTGACCAGCGAGACCGCCGCCGCGGCCGGCTCCCCGGGCACCGGGTCGTACCCGCACAGCGCCTCCTGGGCCGCGCCCGCCGCCAGCCCCGTCAGCACCGCCCGGCCGTCGTCGCAGACCAGGACCGTGCCGGCGGTGATGTTGCGGTGGCTCCAGCCGTGCGCATGCAGCACGCGCAGCGCGGCGAGCAGATCGGCGGCGAGCTCCACGGCCCGGTGCGGGCCCAGCGTCCGCCCGGCGAGCAGCGCGGACAGCGGGCGGGCGGGGAGGAACTCGCCGACGATCCACAGGCTGCCGTCCTGCGCGAAGACGTCGAAGACCTGGTCGAACAGCGGGTGGTCGGGCAGCTGGGCGGCGGCCGTCGCGGCCTCAAGGGCGCGCCGGACGACCGGATCCCCAGGAGCGCGGTCGGCGCCGGCCGGGGCGCCCGCCGCGCGGCCACCGCCGTACCCCTCCGCCGCACGCCCCTGCGCCGCACCCTCGTCGGCCTCCAGCACCTCGGCGTCCACCACCTCGGGCAGCGGCACCTGACGGATCGCCACGGCCTGTTCGCTGTAGGTGTCGAACGCCCGGATCACGCCGCCGTGACCGGTGGAGTCGTCGTCGTGGGGGGTCTCGTCGCCGGAGGGGCGCGCCAGCAGGCGATAGCGCTCGGCGAGCATGCGCCCCTGCCGACCGAACGGGAGCGCTCCCCTGCGGTGCTGGTCCACGACGCGCCTCCCCTCAGCGTGCGCCGCCCCGTCACGGAACGGATGCGGACGGGCGGTGGACTTCTCACGATACGGGGCGGCACCGACAGTTGGGCCCGCCGGCCCGCTCCGCGCGCAGGTCTGCGTCGGCGGCGGCCGGGGCACCGCCGCGCGGTCAGTCCTTGACGGTGAAGGTCCGGAAGGCGGTGTCGCGGAGCGTCCGGCACTCCTCGTCGTCCCAGGCGTCCGCCTTGCAGGAGATCATGATGGCGAAGCCGTGGTCGTCGTCGGCGCGGAAGCCGCGGTTGAGGACCCGTACGTCCTGGCCGTGCTGCCGGCGGGTGAACGACCAGTCCGCGACGGTCGGGTAGTCGCGCCAGTCCACGGCCTTGATGCCGAGCAGGTGGTAGGAGTCGCTGGAGCCTGCCACGCTGGGCTCCTGGCTGCGCCAGGCCGCCGCGGCGTCGTTGCCCGGCGAGCCGTTGAAGTCGACCTGGATGCGCGGGAAGCCGCCGGAGGCGCTGTAGATGCCGCCGGAGTTCTGCCCGGCGGTGGCGGTCTGCTTGAAGCCCTCGGGCATCGCCATCCGGAAGTGGAACCCGCCGTTGGCGACCTCCACATAGCCGTCCGGGAGCCCCGCCCCGTCCTTCTTCCCGTCCTTGCCTCCGGCGCCGTCCTTGCCACCGGCGCCGGGCTTGCCGTCCTGGCCGCCGGGCTTCTGGCCGCCCGGCGTGTCCGGGCCGCCCGTACCGGAGTCGTGGCTGGAGGCGGCCGACTGGGTCGCGGGCCGGCTCGCCGCCGGCCGGCCGCCCTTCTGGGCGGCGTCGTCGACGCCACCGCTGCTGAACACCAGGGCCAGCAGCGTCCCGAGGACGACGACGAGCACGACCGCACCGATGATCAACGTGCGGCGCGGGACGACATCGGTCACCGAGGCACGCGGCGGGGCGGGACGGCCGTCGCCGTCGCCGGGTCTGGACTCCGACCGCGCCGCGGCGGCCGCGTTCCGCACGGACGTCAGGGCGGCGCGCACGCGCTCCTTGGCGACGTCGGATCCGCCGCGCGCCGACGGGCCGCCGGCACCGGCCCGGCCGTCGGCCGGCTGCGCCGCGGCGGGCCCCTGGGCGGGCTTCCGCGCCGGCTTCGCCGCCGGCCCGCCCGGACCGCCGCCCTTTCGCGCCGCGTCCGGCGCCTTCTGCGCCGCGCCCGCCGCCGCACCGGTCTTCCCGGCGGCGGCCCCGGCCGCCGGCCTCGCCTTCGGCTTCTTCGGCTTGGCCGCGCCCCTGACGGGCTTGGCCGGCCTGGCGTCGGACCGCGGCGCGGGATCGGCCGGCGCGGTCGGCAGCGCCATCGCCCGGGTCGCGTCCGCCGGCGGCTCCGGCTTGCGCTCCGGGGCGTGGATGACCTCCAGCAGCATGGCCCGCGCCGCCGCCTCGTCCAGCCGCCCCGCCGGGTCCTTCACCAGCAGGCCGTAGATGACGTCCTCCAGCGGCCCGGCGCTCTTGGGCGGCTCGACGGGCTCGGTCATCACCGCGGTGAGGGTGGCGATCGCCGACCCCTTGTCGTACGGCGGGGAGCCCTCGACGCAGGCGTACAGCAGACCGCCCAGGGACCACAGGTCGGCGGGCGGGCCGGGCTTGTGGCCGCGGGCCCGCTCCGGCGAGATGTACGAGGGCGCGCCGACGAGCATGCCGGTCGAGGTCACGGACGGGTCGCCCTCGACCTGGGCGATGCCGAAGTCGGTGAGCACGACCCGGCCGTCGTCGGAGATCAGGACGTTGGACGGCTTCACGTCGCGGTGCAGGATGCCCTGGCCGTGGGCGGCGCGCAGGACGTCGAGCACCGCCAGGCCGACCTCGGCGGCGCGGCGCGGCTCCAGCGCGCCGTCGTCGCGGATCACCTCGGCCAGCGAGCGGCCCTCGACCAGCTCCATCACGATCCACGGCCGGTCGTCCTCGTCGACCACGTCGAAGACCGTCACCGCGCCGTTGTTGCGGATCCGGGCGATCGCCTTGGCCTCGCGCAGGGTGCGGGTGATCAGGCGGCGCTTCTCGTCCTCCTCGACCCCGCCGGGAAAGCGCAGCTCCTTGACCGCGACCGTGCGGCCCAGGACCTCGTCGCCGGCCCGCCAGACGGTGCCCATCCCGCCCCGGCCGAGAACATCGGCGAGCCGGTACCGGCCGGCGAGCAGCCTGCCCTCCTTGCCGTCCATCTCGACCTCGTCGCCCACTGAATCCCCTCTGCAATCCAGCCGAGTTGGCAGCCTCGATTCTCCATCGATCACCAAACTGGCCCAACTCGGACAACCCACCCTGGCAGAGCCTTCATTCTCTCTCATCCACGGCCGTGCGAAAGGCCCGGGTGGGTTCGGGAGGCCGTCACACACCCGTCATGATGGCCCCGACGACGGGAGTTCTTTTTGCCCATCCGCCCGCCCCGCCCGGCCGCGCCGGGCACGTCGCGCACCGCCGCGCGGACCGGCCTGGCCGCCCTGGCCACCCTGGTTCTGACGGCGAGTTCGAGCACGCTGCCCGCCTCCGTTCCGGTCGCCGGGACGCACCGGCCGCCGGCCACGACGGCGGCCGCGCTGCACCGCCTGGTCGCCGACGGCGCGCCCGGCGCGGCCTCGCTGGTCACCCGGGACGGCCGCCTGGCCGCATCGCGGTTCGCCGCGGCCGGTGTCGCCGATCTGCGCAGCGGCCGGAAGATCGGTCGCCTGGACCACTTCCGGGCGGGCAGCCTCACCAAAACTCTCGTCGCGACGGTGGTCCTGCAACTCGTCGGGGAGGGCCGCCTGTCGCTGGACGACCGCGTCGCGGACCGTCTGCCGCCCGGGGTGCCGCTCTCCGGCGCGGGCGGCGCGAACGATCTGCGCCGGGTGACGGTCCACCAACTGCTGGACCATACGAGTGGCCTGTTCAACTACACCGACGACCCCCGCCTCGCCGCCCGGCTGTCCGGCGCCGGCTTCCCGGCCCACCGCTACGACCGGTACACCCCGGCCACGCTCCTGCGGACCGCCCTCGCCCACCGCCCGACCGCCGCCCCCGGCACCGCCTTCGCCTACTCCAACACCAACTACCTGCTCCTCGGCCTGGCCATCCGGGCCGTCACCGGGCACCCGTACGCCGAGGAGCTGCGCCGCCGCATCCTGGCCCCGTTCGGGCTGCGCGGCACCTCGTTCCCCGGCAACAGCCCGGCGCTGCCCGCCCCGCACGGGCGCGGCTACTCCCGGATCGACGGCCACCAGGTGGACAGCACCGCCTTCGACCCCAGCCGGGCCGGCGCCGCCGGCGAGATGATCACCACACTCGGCGACCTCAACCGGTTCTTCGCCGCGCTGCTGGGCGGCAGACTCCTGGCGCCCCGCCAGATGACCCAACTGCGCAGCGAGAAGGCCACCGGCGGCACGTACGGCCTGGGCCTCTACGCCACCCGGCTGCCCTGCGGGATGACGGTCTGGGGCCACAACGGCGACATCAACGGCTCCTACGCGCAGACCGCCGGCACCGCCGACGGCCGCCACCTGGTCAGCTACCGGGTCAACACCGACGCCCCGGCCGGCCGGACCGACGGCACCGCCGTCCTGGCCGCCGAGTTCTGCCCGCCCCGCACGGACCGGACCCGCCGGTCCTGACGGCCGCGGACGCCGGGCGGCGCCTACGACAGCGGCACGATGTCCGGCGCCCCCAGCCGGGCCGCATCCGCCGTCAGGTCGTCGGGCTGGCGCTGCGATTCGCGCTCCGCCTCCACCCGCTTCTCGTAGTGCGCGATCTCCTTCTCGATCTGCGCGCTGTCCCAGCCCAGGGCCGGGGCCATCAGCTCGGCCGCCTCCCGGGCGCTGCGGGTGCCGCGGTCGAAGGTCTCGATGGAGATCCGGGTGCGCCGGGTCAGCACGTCGTCGAGGTGCCGGGCGCCCTCGTGCGTGCAGGCGTAGACGACCTCGGCGCGCAGGTAGTCGTCGGCGCCGGCGAGCGGCCGGCCCAGCGAGGGATCGGCCACCACCAGCTCCAACAGCTCCTCGGTCAGCGAGCCGTAACGGTTCAACAGATGCTCTATCCGGGCCACGTGCAGACCGGTGCGGGCCGCGATCTTGGCCCGCGCGTTCCACAGCGCCGGGTAGCCCTCCGCGCCGGCCAGCGGCACGTCCTCGGTGACGCACGCGGCGACCCGGGCGTCGAGCCCGTGCACCGCCTCGTCCACCGCGTCCTTGGCCATCACCCGGTACGTGGTGTACTTGCCGCCCGCGACGACCACCAGACCGGGCACCGGGTGGGCGACGGTGTGCTCCCGCGACAGCTTGCTGGTCGCGTCCGACTCGCCGGCCAGCAGCGGCCGCAGCCCGGCGTAGACGCCCTGCACGTCGTCCCGGGTCAGCGGGGTCGCCAGGACCGTGTTCACATGCTCCAGCAGGTAGTCGATATCGGCGCTGGAGGCCGCCGGATGCGCCTTGTCCAGGTCCCAGTCGGTGTCCGTGGTGCCGATGATCCAGTGCCGTCCCCAGGGGATGACGAAGAGCACGCTCTTCTCCGTGCGCAGGATCAGCCCGGTCGTGGAGTGGATCCGGTCCTTGGGGACGACCAGGTGGATGCCCTTGGAGGCGCGGACGTGGAACTGGCCGCGCTCCCCGATCAGCGCCTGGGTGTCGTCGGTCCACACGCCCGTCGCGTTGACGATCTGCCGGGCCCGGATCTCGTGCTCCGCACCGCTCTCGACGTCCTGCACCCGCGCGCCGACCACCCGCTCGCCCTCGCGCAGGAAACCCACCACCCGCGCCCGGTTGGCGACCCGCGCCCCGTAGGCGGCCGCGGTCCGCACCAGGGTGGCGACGTAGCGCGCGTCGTCCATCTGCGCGTCGTAGTACTGCAACGCGCCGACCAGCACGTCCTTCTTCAGGCAGGGCGCCACCTGCAGCGCCCGGCGGTGCGAGAGGTGGCGGTGGACGGGCAGCCCGCGGCCGTGTCCCGACGAGACCGACATCGCGTCGTAGAGCGCCACGCCGGAGCCGGCGTACCAGCGCTCCCAGCCCTTGTGCTGGAGCGGATAGAGGAACGGGACCGGCTTGACCAGATGGGGCGCCAGCCGCTGGATCAGCAGTCCGCGCTCCTTCAGCGCCTCCCGCACCAGCGCGAAGTCCAGCATCTCCAGATACCGCAGGCCGCCGTGGATGAGCTTGCTCGACCGGCTGGAGGTGCCCGACGCCCAGTCACGGGCCTCGACCAGCCCGGTGTCCAGCCCGCGGGTCGCGGCGTCCAGGGCCGTTCCGGCGCCGACGACCCCGGCGCCGACCACCAGGACGTCCAGTTCCCGCTCCGCCATCTGGGTGAGTGCCTTGGCGCGCTGCGCCGGTCCGAGTGTCGCTGTCTTCACCACTGCCTCCCACTGTGATTCGGAAGCCGGACCCCCGTCCGTCGATTGTGTCCGCACCGGGTTCCGGCCACCACCGTCCGCGCGTGGCGGCAACACCCGGGCACCTTGATCCACCAATACCCATTCTGGGTCAAATATCCGCTTAGTCTATTTATGGCCTTGGGGTAGCCGGTGCTGCCACCCGGCGATCCGGGCGCCAGAAGGCCACCGCGCAGGGCCCTGACACACCACCGCTCGGGAAGGACGGCCGCAGCATGCCCACGGATCTCGCCGTCATCGGACTCGGCCACCTGGGTCTCCCCCTCGCCCAGGCCGCCACCGCCGCCGGCCTGGCCACCCTCGGCTACGACCCCGATCCCCGCGCCGCCGCCCTGGCCGGCACCGGCGGCCCGCTCTCCGCCGCCGAGATCCGCCGGCTGCTCGCCGCCGGCTTCCGCACCACCACCGACCCCACCGCCCTGGGCCGGGTCCGCACCGCCGTCCTCTGCGCCCCCACCCCGCTCGGCGAGGACCGCGCCCCGGACCTGACCGCGCTCGCCGACGCCGCCCGCACCCTCGCCGCCCGGCTGCGCCCGCACACCACCGTCATCCTGGAATCACCCGGCCACCCGGGCACCACCGAGGACTTCCTGCGCCCGCTCCTGGAAGCCGGCTCCGGCCTCACCGCCGGCCGCGACTTCCACCTCGCCTGCTCCCCCGCCCGCCACGACCCCGGCAACCGCGGCCACCACTACCGCAACACCCCCAAGGTCATCGGCGGCCTCACCCCCGCCTGCACCGAGGCCGCCGCCGCCTTCTACGGCCGCCTCACCGACAAGGTCGTCCGCGCCCGCGGCCCCCGCGAGGCCGAGACCGCGGGCCTCCTGGAGACCAACTACCGGCACATCAACATCGCGTTGATGAACGAGATGGCGGTCTACTGCCACGAGATCGGCGTCGATCTGTGGGACGTCATCCGCTGCGCCGAGACCAAACCGTTCGGCTTCCAGTCCTTCCGCCCCGGCCCCGGCGTCGGCGGCCACGCCGCCCCCCTCGCCCCCAACCACCCCACCGCCCACGGCAGTTCGGCCGGGACACCGCTGCGGATGGTGGAACTCGCCCAGGAGATCAACGGCCGGATGCCGGCCTATGTCATCCAGCGCTGCACCACCCTGCTCAACGAGCACGGCAAGTCCGCCCGCGGCGCCCGCATCCTGCTGCTCGGCGTCACCTACAAGCCCGACCTCGCCGACCTCGCCAGCACCCCCGCCCGCGAAGTCGCCGCCCGGCTGCGCCGGCTGGGCGCCCACCTCAGCTACCACGACCCGCACGTCCCCCGGTGGGACGTCGCCGGCCGCCCCGTCCCCCGCGCCGACTCCCTCTACGAGGCTGCTGCCGCCGCCGACCTGACGGTCCTGCTCCAGCCGCACCGCACGTACGACCTCCAGGGCCTGGCGGTCAAGGCCCAGCTCCTCCTGGACACCCGCGGCGCCACCCCCACGGGCGCCGCCCACCGCCTGTAACGCGAAAGCCCGGCCGCGCCGAAGCACGACCGGGCGCCACTCGGGGAGTTACCGCCCCGGCGCGACGGTGACCTCCACCCGCTGGAACTCCTTCAGCTCGGAGTACCCCGTGGTGGCCATCGCCCGGCGCAGCGCGCCGAAGAAGTTCATCGTCCCGTCCGGCGTGGTCGACGGGCCGCAGAGGATCTCCTCCGTCGTGCCGACCGCACCGAGGTCGACGCGCTTGCCGCGCGGCACGTCCTCGTGGACCGCCTCCATGCCCCAGTGGTGGCCGCGGCCCGGCGCGTCCGTCGCCCGCGCCAGCGGCGAGCCCATCATCACCGCGTCCGCGCCGCAGGCGATCGCCTTGGGCAGGTCGCCGGAGTAGCCCACGCCGCCGTCGGCGATCACGTGCACATAGCGGCCGCCGGACTCGTCCATGTAGTCCCGGCGGGCGGCGGCGACATCGGCCACCGCGGTCGCCATCGGCACCTGGATGCCGAGCACGTTGCGGGTGGTGTGCGCGGCGCCGCCGCCGAAGCCGACCAGCACGCCGGCCGCGCCGGTCCGCATCAGGTGCAGCGCCGCGGTGTACGTCGCACAACCGCCGACGATCACCGGCACGTCCAGCTCGTAGATGAACTGCTTGAGGTTCAGCGGCTCGGCGGCGCTGGAGACGTGCTCGGCGGAGACCGTCGTCCCGCGGATCACGAAGATGTCCACACCGGCGTCCACGACCGCCTTGGAGAACTGCGCGGTGCGCTGCGGGGAGAGCGCCGCGGCGGTGACCACACCGGCGTCGCGCACCTCCTTGATCCGCTGCCCGATCAGCTCCTCCTTGATCGGCGCGGCGTAGATCTCCTGGAGCCGCTTGGTGGCGGTGGCGCCGTCCAGCTCCGCGATCTCCGCCAGCAGCGGCTCCGGGTCCTCGTAACGGGTCCACAGCCCTTCGAGGTTGAGCACCCCGAGGCCGCCCAGCTCGCCGATCCGGATCGCGGTCTGCGGCGAGACCACCGAGTCCATCGGGGCCGCCAGGAACGGCAGCTCGAAGCGGTAGGCGTCGATCTGCCAGGCGATCGAGACCTCCTTCGGGTCGCGGGTGCGCCGACTGGGTACCACGGCGATGTCGTCGAACGCGTATGCCCGGCGGCCGCGCTTGCCGCGCCCGATCTCGATCTCAGTCACTGGTTCTGCCTTCCTACGGATACGCCCCCAGTATCCCCGACGGGGAAGACTGGGGGCGCATCCGACCGTCTCTCCGCCTAAGAGAGCCGCGTCAGCTACGGGCGTAGTTGGGGGCCTCGGTGATCATCTGGACGTCGTGCGGGTGGCTCTCCTTCAGGCCCGCGGCGGTGATCCGCACGAAGTGGCCCTTCTCCTTGAGCTCGGGGATGTCGGCGGAGCCGACGTAGCCCATGGAGGCGCGCAGACCGCCGACGAGCTGGTGCGCGACCGAGGACAGCGGGCCGCGGTAGGGCACCTGGCCCTCGATGCCCTCCGGCACCAGCTTGTCCTCGGAGAGGACGTTGTCCTGGAAGTAGCGGTCCTTGGAGTACGACCGGCCCTGGCCGCGCGACTGCATCGCGCCCAGCGAGCCCATGCCCCGGTAGGACTTGAACTGCTTGCCGTTGACGAAGACCATCTCGCCCGGCGACTCCGCACAGCCGGCCAGCAGCGAGCCCAGCATGACGGTGTCCGCACCGGCCGCGATCGCCTTGGCGATGTCGCCGGAGTACTGCAGACCGCCGTCGCCGATCAGCGGCACGCCCGCCGCGTGGCACGCCTTCGCGGCCTCGTAGATCGCGGTGACCTGCGGGACGCCGATACCGGCGACCACCCGGGTGGTGCAGATCGAGCCGGGGCCGACGCCGACCTTCACACCGTCCACGCCCGCGTCGATCAGCGCCTGGGCGCCGTCCCGGGTGGCGACGTTGCCGCCGACCACATCGACGTTGATGTTGGACTTGACCTTGGCGATCATGTCGAGGATGCCGCGGCTGTGGCCGTGCGCACTGTCGATGACCAGGAAGTCCGCACCGGCCTCGACCAGCGCCTGGGCCCGGTCGTACGCCGCGTCGCCGACGCCCACCGCGGCACCGACGATCAGTCGGCCCTCGGCGTCCTTGGCGGCGTTGGGGTACTTCTCCGCCTTCACGAAGTCCTTGACCGTGATCAGGCCCTTGAGTACGCCCGCGTCGTCGACCAGCGGCAGCTTCTCGATCTTGTGGCGGCGCAGCAGCTCGATGGCGTCCTCGCCGGAGATGCCGACCTTGCCGGTGACCAGCGGCATCGGCGTCATGACCTCGCGGACCTGGCGGCTGCGGTCCATCTCGAAGGCCATGTCGCGGTTGGTCACGATGCCCAGCAGCTTGCCCACGGCGTCGGTGACCGGCACCCCGCTGATCCGGAACTTGGCGCACAGCGCGTCCGCCTCGGTCAGCGGCGCGTCCGGCCGGACCGTGATCGGGTCGGTGACCATGCCGGACTCGGAGCGCTTGACCAGGTCGACCTGGTTGGCCTGGTCCTCGATCGACAGGTTGCGGTGCAGCACGCCCGCGCCACCCTGCCGCGCCATGGCGATCGCCATCCGCGCCTCGGTGACCTTGTCCATCGCGGCCGAGAGCAGCGGGATGTTCACCTGGACGTTCCGCGAGACGCGGGACGCGGTGCTCACGGCGTTGGGCAGCACCTCCGACGCGCCGGGCAGCAGCAGCACGTCGTCGTATGTCAGCCCGAGCATGGCGAATTTGGCGGGCATACCCTCGACGTTGTCACTCATGACACCTTCCCCAATGCTCTTGCCTCAGCGCGGACACCCATGCTAACGGCCTTGCGGGGCGTCTCATTCCACGAGCGATGAGGGGCTTGTCACCCGTACGTTCCTACGGCGACTTTCCGCCGCGGACGGCAGCGAGTGGCCTGGATACAGCGGCCTCAGCGCCCGCTCCCTACTGCTCGGCCAGCGCCCGCAGCCTGCTCAACGCCCGGTGCTGGGCGACCCGCACCGCGCCGGGCGACATGCCCAGCATCTGCCCGGTCTCCTCGGCCGTCAGCCCCACCGCGACCCGCAGCAGCACCAGCTCCCGCTGGTTCTCCGGCAAGTTGGCCAGCAGCTTCTTGGCCCACTCGGCGTCGCTGCTCAGCAGCGCCCGCTCCTCGGGGCCCAGCGAGTTGTCCGGCTGCTCGGGCATCTCGTCCGACGGCACGGCCGTGCTGCCCGGGTGCCGCATCGCGGCCCGCTGGAGATCGGCGACCTTGTGACCGGCGATGGCGAAGACGAACGCCTCGAAGGGCTTGCCGGTGTCGCGGTAGCGGGGCAGTGCGCACAGCACCGCGACACAGACCTCCTGCGCCAGGTCCTCGACGAAGTGCCGGGCGTCGCCGGGCAGCCGGGAGAGCCGGGTGCGGCAGTAGCGCAGGGCGAGCGGATGCACATGGGCCAGCAGGTCATGGGTGGCCTGCCGGTCTCCTTCGACGGCGCGTGCGACGAGAGCGCCGATCTCCTGCTTCCCGTCATCGCGCATCGGTCCATGGTGCCTTGACGCCGAACGATCCACGGCATCAGGTCCACACTTGTGCGCTGAAGCGTTATGCGCGGCAGGTGCGCCGGCTGTCATCTCCTGCGCCCTCCCCTCGTGCCCGACCGACCCGTCCCCGAGGAACTCCATGCCTCAAGGATGCGGCACCGCGCGGGGAATCGGGCCGCCGTGGCACCGGACAGCGGGCGGGACGCCACGTCGCCCCGCCCGCCACACGGCGGGCGGGAAGCGCCATTCCCCCGCATCGCTGCACGTCACGAGGGTTCAGCGGACCAGTCCCCAGCGGAAGCCGAGCGCCACCGCATGCGCCCGGTCGGACGCACCCAGTTTCTTGAACAGACGCCGCGCGTGCGTCTTGACGGTGTCCTCGGACAGGAACAGCTCGCGGCCGATCTCGGCGTTGGAGCGGCCGTGACTCATGCCCTCCAGCACTTGGATCTCCCGGGCCGTGAGGGTCGGCGCGGCCCCCATCTCGGCGGACCGCAACCGGCGCGGGGCGAGCCGCCACGTCGGATCGGCCAGCGCCTGCGTCACCGTCGCGCGCAGCTCGGCCCGCGAGGCGTCCTTGTGCAGATATCCGCGAGCGCCGGCGGCGACCGCGAGCGCCACCCCGTCCAGATCCTCGGCCACGGTCAGCATGATGATCCGGGCGCCGGGATCGGCGGACAGCAACCGGCGCACGGTTTCGACGCCACCGAGGCCGGGCATCCGCACGTCCATCAGAATCAGGTCCGAGCGGTCGGCCCCCCAGCGGCGGAGGACCTCCTCGCCATTGGCCGCGGTGGTCACGCGCTCGACGCCGGGCACGGTCGCAACCGCCCGTCGGAGCGCCTCTCGGGCAAGCGGGGAGTCGTCACAGACGAGGACGGAAGTCATGACCGTCCTCCGCAGCTGATGCGCGTCACCTTGAGCCTCCAGGCTGGTACGTATCGTCACCTGGGCGATCGGCGAACCTCTCGGACACCTGCCCGATGGCTACCTCTGCCAACCGCCTCCGCACACTCAACGACGGTCACTCGAAAGAGTTACGGCTTCGGCGACCGAGTTCAGCACGCTCCGTGAGGAGCCGGATACGCAGCCGACTCGCTGGGCAACCGGCATCCGCGCGTGCACCCTATGCCCTATTTGGCTCTGTTTCTTCCATTTTCGCGTTGACTGCGACTAGATTCGCAATGAGTCATATTTACATCTACTTCGACAGTAGATGTACCGTCGTGAGCACCGAGCCCGATACGCATCGCTTCCGAGGGGACAAGCAATGGCAGATTTCTCCCGCCTCCCGGGCCCGAACGCAGACCTCTGGGACTGGCAGCTGCTGGCCGCCTGCCGTGGCGTGGACAGCTCGCTCTTCTTCCACCCCGAGGGCGAGCGAGGAGCGGCCCGCAGCGCGCGGGAGGCGTCGGCGAAGGAGGTCTGCATGCGCTGCCCCGTGCGGGCCCAGTGCGCGGCGCATGCGCTGGCCGTCCGCGAGCCCTACGGCGTCTGGGGCGGCCTCACGGAGGACGAGCGCGAGGAGCTCATGGGGCGGGCCCGCCACCGGATGGTCCCGGCCAGTTCGCTGCCCGGGCACGCGAGCATGCCGGGCGCCTGACCGTCGTTCCGTAACGCCAGACGAAGAAACGTTCCTGCTCAGCTCGGTGCCGGACCTCGCGGGCCCCGCCCCTCCGGGGCCCGCGGCGGTCAGCGCCCCGCGGCCCTGGCCAGCTGGTCGAGCATCGCCGCGACCGCCGGCACATGCGCCAGGTCCGGCAGCGTGAGCGCGACGATCTCCCGGTGCACGGCGGGCTCCATCCGCACCGCGGTGGCGCCCTTGGGCCGCACCGACTCCAGCGTCAGCTCCGGCAGCGCCGCGACGCCCAGTCCCGCCCCGACCAGCCCGATCACCGCCGGGTAGTCATCGGTCGCGAAGTCGATCCGCGGTGTGAACCCGGCCCGCTCGCAGACCTCGACCAGATGCGTACGGCAGCGCGGGCAGCCCGCGATCCACGGCTCGTCGGCCAGGTCCGTGAAGCGCGCGGTGCCGGCCCGCGCCAGCCGGTGGCCGTCCGGCACCAGCCCGATCAGCCGGTCCGACAGGACCGGACGGACCACCAGGTCGGCCCACTCCGCACCGGCGGACGGGTCCGCGCCGGGCACCTCCGGGTAGCGGAAGGCCAGCGCGATCTCGCAGTCCCCGTTCCGCAGCAGCTCGATCGAGCGCGGCGGCTCGGCCTCGTCCAGCGACACCCGGACGCCCGGATGCGCGGCCCGCATCCTGGCCAGTGCGGTGGGCACCAGCGTCGAACTGCCCGAGGGGAACGACACCAGCCGCACCCGCCCCGCCCGCAGCCCCGCGATGGCCGCGACCTCGTCCTCGGCCGCGGTCAGCCCCGCCAGGATGCCGGCCGCGTGCCGGACCAGCGCCTGGCCGGCCTGCGTCAGCCGCATCTCGCGCCCGGTCCGCACCAGCAGCGGGGTCCCGGCGGACTGCTCCAGGGCCTTCATCTGCTGGCTGACCGCGGGCTGGGTGCAGCCCAACTCCCGTGCGGCGGCGGAGAAGGAACCGGTCTGGGCGACGGCGCGCAGCACCCGCAGATGACGTGCTTCGATCACCCTTCAAGGATAAGTGCGGCTTGGGTACACCGCGCAAAACCTCATGCCGACTTCTAACCGATGTCTTACCGTGCCGTCATGAACGCCAAGCTGCTGACCGTGAACATCGGGCGGGCCACCCCGTCCCCGTACACCTCCGCCGAGGGCGGTACGGGCATCGACAAGCGCCCCGCGGACGGGCCGGTGGCGGTGGCCGCCCCGGGCCGCAGGGGCGTCGGCGGCAGCGGTCTCGCGGGCGACGCGGTGGTCGACACCCGCCACCACGGCGGCGACGACCAGGCCGTCTACGCCTACGCCCGCGAGGACCTCGACGACTGGCAGCGCCGGCTGGACCGCGAGCTGACCAACGGGTCCTTCGGCGAGAACCTCACCACCGTCGGTATCGACGTCACCGGCGCCCGGATCGGCGAGCGCTGGCGCGTCGGCCCGGAGGTGCTCCTGGAGGTCACCTCGCCGCGCATCCCCTGCCGGACGTTCCAGGGCTGGCTGGACGAGAGCGGCTGGATCAAGCGGTTCACCCGGGCCGCCGTGCCCGGCGCGTACTTCCGCGTCCTGGAGGCCGGCGAGATCCGTGCCGGCGACACCGTGCGCATCGAGCACCGCCCCGACCACGACATCACCGTGGCGCTGATGTTCCGCGCCCTCACCACCGAGCGCGCCCTGCTCCCGCGCCTCCTGGAGGCGGGCGACGCCCTGCACCAGGAGGCCCGGGCCACCGCGACCAAGTACGTGGCGCAGACGACGGACTGACGTGCACCGGGGCGCCCGGGCCCGAGGGGGTACCCCGGGGCCCGCGCCCCCACTCCCCTACTTCGGGCCGTACTTCCGGCCCGTACGCGAGGTGAGGCCACCGAGCATCCCGCGCGGTGCCAGCTTCGCCGCCCCCATCAGGGCCTTGTAGCGCGGGTCCGGAATGGACAGCGACTTGCCGCGTGCGAGGTCCTTCATGGCCGCGTCCACGAGCCGGTCCGCGTCGAGCCACATCCAGCCCGGGATGTTCTCCGTCCCCATCCCGGCCCGCTGGTGGAACTCGGTCCGCACGAAGCCCGGGCACAGCGCCATCAGACGCACCCCGCTGCCGGCCAGGTCGCGGGCGGCGCCCTGGGTGAACTGCACGACCCACGCCTTGCTCGCGCCGTACGTGCCGCGCGGGACGAACGCCGCGACCGACGCCACGTTCACCACGGCACCGCGGCGGCGCTCGCGCATCCCGCGCACACCCGCCGTGGTCAGCCGCAGCACCGCCTCACAGTGCACCTTCAGCATCGCCAACTCGTCGGCCATCGGGACCTCGAGGTACTCGCCCTTGTTGCCGAAGCCCGCGTTGTTGACCAGCAGGTCCACCGGGTGCTTGGGGTCCGCCAGACGGGCCTCGACGGCGGCGATCCCCTCCTCGGTCGCGAGGTCGGCGCTGAGCACCTCCGCCTCGATGCCGTGCCGGTCGTGCAGTTCGGTGGCCTGCTCCCGCAGCCTCTTCTCGTCACGGGCCACCAGCACCACGCTGTGCCCGTCGCTCGCAAGACGGCGTGCGAACGCGGCGCCGATGCCGGCTGTCGCTCCTGTGATCAGTGCAGTCGTCATACCGGAACGGTAGCTGGGGGTTGCGGCTTCCCACGTCGTGGCCCGGGGTGGTGTTCCGCTTCCACCGGCCCGGCCGGTCGTTCGCCCCCCGACCGGCGGCCACCGACGGGACCGGGCCGGGAGTCCGCGCGCCCGTGGCGGACGGGCCCACGGGCGGCGGATCGGCGGGTCGGCGGGTCGGCGGCGGGCCGGAGGGGATGTCCGGGGCGGGCCCGCAGGATCCGGAGCGCGCACCTGGGTATCCGTCATCTGCCGGAGCAGATGGGCCCGCACCCTGCGGGCACCGGCCACGGACACTCCGCCCGCCGCCACGACGCACACCCCCAACACCCCTGCACCCACCGGAAGATGAACGCCGCCGCCAAGAGGCGGGGCACCACGCGAGAGGAGTCACCACAGATGCGCCCAACCGTCCTGCTGGCCATGGGGCCAGACATCGCGGACCGGCTGCTCGGGGAGACGCAGCGGACCCGGCTCGAACGCCTGGCCCGTACGGACAGCCGGCTCGTCGCGCACGAGCTGGCCGCGCCCGGGCCCCGGATAGCCGCCGCCCTCGCCGGGGCCGAGGTGCTGCTCACCTGCTGGGGCGCCCCGCCGCTCACCGCCGAGGTGCTCGCCGCGGCGCCCCGGCTGCGCGCGGTCGTGCACGCGGCCGGCTCGGTCAAGGAGCATGTCACCGAGGCGTGTTGGGAACGGGGCATAGCGGTCAGCTCGGCGGCCGCGGCCAACGCGCTGCCGGTGGCCGAGTACACCCTCGCCGCCATCCTGTTCGCCAACAAGCGCGTCCTGCACGCCGCCCACCACTACCGCACCCTGCGCGGCCCCCACGACTGGCTGCGCGCGCTGGACGGTGCCGGCAACCACGGCCGCACCGTCGGCATCGTCGGCGCCTCCCGCATCGGCCGCCGCGTCATCGAGCTGCTGCGCCCGTTCGCGCTGCGGGTGCTGCTGTACGACCCGTACGTGGACGAGGCGGAGGCGGAGCGGATGGGCGTGCGCCGCGTCCCGTTGGCGGAGTTGTGCGCGGGGAGCGACGTCGTGAGCGTGCACGCGCCGGAGGTGCCCGCCACCCGGCACCTGATCGGCGCCCGCGAGCTGGCCCTGATGCCCGACGGGGCGACGCTGGTCAACACCTCGCGCGGCTCCCTGGTCGACGAGGCGGCGCTGATCGCGGAGCTGAGCGGCGGGCGGCTCGCCGCGGTGCTGGATGTCACCGAGCCCGAACTCCCGGCCGCTGACTCGCCGTTGTACGTGTTGCCGAACGTGCTGCTCACCCCGCACATCGCCGGGTCGCTGGGGAACGAGCTGCACCGGATGGCCGACCACGCCCTCGACGAGCTGGAGCGGTACGGGAAGGGACTGCCGTTCGCGGACCCGGTGCGGCGGGAGGGGCTGGGGCACTCGGCCTGAGCGCCTGAGCACCTGAGCACCTGCGGACGGGGAGCCGGCAGGGCGGGGAGCCGGCAGGGCGGCGGGGCGGCGCGATCCGGAGACGGTCCCCCGGACACGGGCGAGGCCCGGCCCCGCGGGAAGCGGGACCGGGCCTCGGTGGTGCCGGCGCGCAGGCGGCCGGCGGATGCGCGGGTGTCAGTGCGCGTGGCCGTGACCGTGGCCGGCGGCGGCAGCGGCCTCTTCCTCTTCCTTCTTCTCGACGACCAGGGTCTCGGTCGTGAGCAGGAGGGAGGCGATGGAGGCGGCGTTCTCCAGCGCGGAGCGGGTGACCTTGACCGGGTCGATGACGCCGGCCTTGACCAGGTCGCCGTACTCGCCGGTGGCGGCGTTGAAGCCGTTGCCCTTGTCGAGCTCGGCCACCTTGGAGGTGATCACGTAGCCCTCGAGGCCGGCGTTCTCGGCGATCCAGCGCAGCGGCTCGACGGCGGCGCGGCGGACCACGGCGACACCGGTGGCCTCGTCGCCGTCCTTGCCGAGGTTGCCCTCCAGGACCTTGACGGCGTGGACGAGCGCGGAGCCACCACCGGAGACGATGCCCTCCTCGACCGCGGCGCGGGTCGCGGAGATGGCGTCCTCCAGACGGTGCTTCTTCTCCTTGAGCTCGACCTCGGTGGCCGCGCCGACGCGGATCACGCAGACGCCACCGGCCAGCTTGGCCAGGCGCTCCTGGAGCTTCTCGCGGTCCCAGTCGGAGTCGGTGGCCTCGATCTCGGCCTTGATCTGGGCGACGCGGCCCGCGACGTCCTCGGAGTTGCCGCCACCGTCGACGAGGGTGGTGTCGTCCTTGGTGACGGTCACGCGGCGGGCGGTGCCCAGCACGTCCAGGCCGACCTGGTCGAGCTTGAGGCCGACCTCCTCGGCGACGACGGTGCCGCCGGTGAGGGTGGCCATGTCGCCGAGCATCGCCTTGCGGCGGTCGCCGAAGCCGGGGGCCTTGACGGCCACCGCGTTGAAGGTGCCGCGGATCTTGTTGACGACGAGGGTGGACAGGGCCTCGCCCTCGACGTCCTCGGCGATGATCAGCAGCGGCTTGGAGGCGCCGGCCTGGATGATCTTCTCCAGCAGCGGCAGCAGGTCCTGGATGGAGGAGATCTTGCCCTGGTGGATCAGGATGTACGGGTCGTCGAGGACGGCCTCCATACGCTCCTGGTCGGTGACCATGTAGGGCGAGAGGTAGCCCTTGTCGAAGGCCATGCCCTCGGTGAAGTCCAGCTCCAGACCGAAGGTGTTGGACTCCTCGACGGTGATCACACCGTCCTTGCCGACCTTGTCCATCGCCTCGGCGATCAGCTCGCCGACCTGCGGGTCCTGGGCGGACAGCGCGGCCACGGCGGCGATGTCGGACTTGTCGTCGATCGGGCGGGCGGTCGCCAGCAGCTCGTCGGAGACGGCCTTGACGGCGGCGTCGATGCCCTTCTTCAGGGCGGCGGGGGAAGCACCCGCGGCGACGTTGCGCAGACCCTCGCGGACCAGCGCCTGGGCCAGCACGGTGGCGGTGGTGGTGCCGTCACCCGCGATGTCGTTGGTCTTGGTCGCCACCTCCTTGACGAGCTGGGCGCCGAGGTTCTCGTACGGGTCCTCGACCTCGACCTCACGGGCGATGGTGACACCGTCGTTGGTGATGGTCGGGGCGCCGAACTTCTTGTCGATCACGACGTTGCGGCCCTTGGGGCCGATGGTGACCTTGACCGTGTCGGCCAGCTTGTTGACGCCGCGCTCAAGGGCGCGACGGGCGTCCTCGTCGAACTTCAGGATCTTCGCCATGGGTGCTTCAAGTCCTCTCGTTGCGATCGTCGGCCTCGCCGCCGTGACCGCTTTCGCTCAAACGAACTGCGCCCCTGCCCCGGGTCGGTGAGAACGCGGGAACCAGGGGCGCAGAACAGGGCAAATCCGGGTGACTTACTTCTCGACGATCGCGAGCACGTCGCGAGCCGAGAGGACGAGGTACTCCTCGCCGCTGTACTTCACCTCGGTGCCGCCGTACTTGCTGTAGAGCACGACGTCGCCGACCTTGACGTCGAGCTCGACGCGCTTGCCGTCCTCGAAGCGGCCCGGACCAATCGCCAGGACGACGCCCTCCTGGGGCTTCTCCTTCGCGGTGTCCGGAATGACCAGGCCCGAGGCCGTGGTCTGCTCGGCGTCGAGCGGCTGGACCACGATGCGGTCCTCGAGCGGCTTGATGGCAACCTTGGAGCTGGCGGTCGTCACGATCCGACCTCCCCCTTCGGAGATCTCACGGGGTTAACTGATCTGAGGTGGCGACCAGGTGGATCCGTCGTCGCGGGTGCCGGATCTGCCCGTCGCTGTGTTGGCACTCTCCGTCGGGGAGTGCCAACGCTGAGACTATGACGCGGTTAGCACTCGGTCAAGCGGAGTGCCAGCGCGGCGGAGACGCGTACCGTGTCTGCTGCCGGTCGGCCGGGCGTGGAGTCCGACACACCTCCCGCTCGACCGCAACCTGGCCCGCGGCTGCCCCGTCTTGTCCCCAGGGACCGCTGAACACCGGGCCGCGACCCGGCCGCCCTGCGGCCCAGACCCATCGATGGCGGAGGAACCGTGCGTGGACTGACCAGCGCTCCCCGGGATTCCGGGGGACCGGAGAGCGACGCCGAACGCACCATGACGTTCGCCGCGCTGGCCCAGGCCCCGAACCGTCGGCGGACCGAAGCCTGGCTACTCGGCTTTGTGGTGCTCATCACCGTCTTCGGCTACGCCTACACCGAGTTGTCCATGAAGGGGCAGCTCTCCGGGGCGGTGGGCAGCTTCGCGCTGAGTGTGTTCTTCATCGCGCTGGTGCCGCACCTGGTCGTCCGCCGGTTCGCGCCGCGCGCCGATCCCCTGATCCTGCCGTTGGCGACCCTGCTGACCGGGATCGGACTGGTGCTGCTGCACCGGCTGGACAACACCTACGCGGACAAGCCCCGGCTGAAGATCGCCCCGGCGGCGACCGGGCAGTTGGTGTGGACGGTCATCGGCGTGGCCGTCGCGATCGCCATCCTGCTGCTGCTGCGCGACCACCGGCTCCTCCAGCGCTACATCTATCTGACGATGGCGGTCGCGCTGGTGCTGCTGATGGCGCCGGCCTTCTTCGGCGCGGACATGTACGGCGCCAAGCGCTGGATCCTGCTGGGGCCGCTGTCGCTGCAACCCGGCGAGTTCGTGAAGATCATGATCGTGGTGTTCTTCGCGGGATACCTCACAGTCAGCCGCGATGCGCTGGCGCTGTCCGGGCGCCGGGTGATGGGCATGCAGATGCCGCCGGGCCGGCAGCTCGGGCCGATCTTCACGATCTGGGTGATCAGCCTGCTGGTGCTGGTCTTCGAGCGCGACCTGGGCACCTCGCTGATCTTCTTCGGCGTCTTCGTGATCATGCTCTACATGGCCACCGAGCGCACCAGTTGGGTGGTCTGCGGTCTGCTCATGGCCGTGGTCGGCGCCGGTGTCGTCGGCTCGACCGAACCGCACGTCAAGGGCCGTGTGATGGCCTGGCTGCACCCGATGGACATCTTCCTGCCGGCGGACAAGCGGCCGCCGGGCCTGATCTCCGACCAGGCCGCCCAGGCGCTGTTCAGTTTCGGCAGCGGCGGCATCGGCGGCACCGGGCTGGGCCAGGGCCACCCCGAACTGATCGGCTTCGCCGGCAACAGCGACTTCATCCTCACCACCGTCGGCGAGGAACTGGGCCTGGCCGGAGTGATGGCCGTCCTGCTGCTGTACGGCCTGCTGGCCCAGCGCGGACTGCGGGTGGGTCTGACCGCCCGCGACCCGTTCGGCAAGCTGCTCGCGGTCGGCCTGGCCGGCGCGCTGCTGCTCCAGGTCTTCGTCGTCACCGGCGGTGTCACCGGCCTGATCCCGCTGACCGGTAAGGCGCTGCCGTTCCTCGCCAAGGGCGGTTCGTCGCTGGTCGCGAACTGGGTCATGGTGGCGGTGCTGCTGCGGGTCAGCGACAGCGCCCAGCGCCGCCGGGAGCCGGTCCGTCCGGCCCCGGAGCGGCCGGACGCGGACGCCACCCAGCGGGTGCCGCGGATCACCGGGAGCACCACCCCCGGAGTCTGACGACGGCTCGACGGCCCCGATGCCGGTCCGCGGGAGGTCCCGCGGACCGGCATCCGTCTGTGGCCGACAATGGTGCCGATGACCGACCTCGACACCTTCTCCGCGCTGCTCGCCCCCGAGGGCCAGCAGCTGCTCGCCCTCCTCAGGGACCACGACCCGGCGGACGAACTGGCCACCGCCACCCGGCTGCGCCGCGACCATCCCGCGCCGCTGGTCTCCGCCGCCCTCGGGCAGGCCCGGCTGCGCCAGCGGGCGGCCGCGAAGTTCGGCGCGGACGCCGCGCGGATGTACTTCACCCCGCACGGCGTCGAGCAGTCCACCCGCGCCCCGGTCGCCGCCCACCGCGCGGCCCGCCTCGCCGCGCTCGGCGTCCGGAGCCTGGCCGACCTGTGCTGCGGGATCGGCGGCGACGCGCTCGCGCTGGCCCGGGCCGGGATCCGGGTGCTGGCCGTGGACCGCGATCCGCTGGCCTGCGCGGCGGCCCGGGCGAACGCCGAGGCGCTGGGGCTGGCGGACCGGATCGAGGTGCGCTGCGCGGACGTCACGGAGGTCGACACCGACGGGTACGACGCGGTGTTCGTGGACCCGGCGCGACGGGGCTCCGTACGCGGGGCCCGGATCTTCGACCCGGAGGCGTACTCGCCGCCGCTGTCCTGGGCCGTCGAGGCGGCCCGCACGGCGCCGTACGCGGCGCTGAAGATCGCTCCCGGGGTGCCGCACGAGGCGCTGCCGGACGACGCCGAGACCGAGTGGATCTCCGACGGCGGCGACGTCAAGGAGGCCGTCCTGTGGTTCGGCACCGGCGCGGGCGGCGCCCGCCGCGCCACCCTGCTGCCCTCCGGGGACTCCCTGGTCGGCGCCGGCCTTCCCGACCCGTCCGCCCCTCGCCCGGCCACCACCCCGGCCGGAGACTCCCCCGGAGTCCGTCCGGAGGGACCGCCCTCGCACCGCCCCCCTGTCGGCCCGGTCGGCCGCTGGCTCTACGAGCCGGACGGCGCGGTCATCCGCGCCCACCTGGTCGCGGACGTCGCCGAGCGGGTCGACGGCCGGCTGATCGACCCGACGATCGCCTATGTGACGGCGGATCACCTGGTGCCGACGCCCTACGCGACCGCCTACACGATCACCGACGTGCTGCCGTTCAACGTCAAGAAGCTGAGGGCGCTGCTGCGGGAGCGCGCGGTGGGCGTCGCGGTGATCAAGAAGCGCGGATCGGCGGTGGAGCCGGAGGAGCTGCGCAAGAAGCTCAAGCTGGCCGGCCCGCACTCCTGCACGGTCTTCCTCACCCGCGTCGCGGGGGCGCCCACGATGCTGCTGGGGCACCCGGCGGCCGAGGGCGCCTGACGGCCGCTCAGTCCAGGTCCGTCAGGTCCTCGGCGTAGATCCGGGCGAGCGGCTGCGGGCCCACGTACTGCTGGCAGGCGCACCGGCGGGGCTCGTAGCGGACCGGGTTCTTCTCGGCGTCCCAGGCGACGGCGGCCTGGACCGTCTCATGGCACGTGCCCTGCTTGTCGTGCTTGGCGAGATGGTGCTCGCAGCCGCACACGGGGGCGGGCGACCGGTCCGCGGCCTCCAGGGCCAGGCGCTCCTCGCGCCGGGCCTCGATGAGGGCGAGCTTGCGCTGGTGGCGCGTCTTCAGCGCGCCGCCGACCGTCTTGCGTACCGCGGATCCGGCGTAGAGAGCCGGTCCGACCAGCATGAAGAGATACCACCCGTGCATCACTGCGCGCCCCCGCCGTCCCCGTGTACGAACAGGCGCTCCCCTGCGCGCCCCCGGGCCCCAGGATACGGCGGCGGCGCGCCGGGACCCCTACGAGTACAGGTTGTCCTTGCTCAGCTCGTGGAAGTGGTCGTGGGAGTGGCCGTGCCCGTGGTCCTGCCCGTGGTCGTGGGAGTGGCCGTCGGGGTCCGGGACGTGGGTCTCGGTGACCGGCAGCGAGGAGTCCGCCGAGAGGCCCCAGGCGGACGCCGGGCGGTTGCGGGCCACCATCTCGGCGCCCAGGGCCGCGACCATCGCGCCGTTGTCGGTGCACAGCTTGGGGCGCGGCACCCGCAGCCGGATGCCGGCGTCCTCGCAGCGGCGCTGGGCCATCGCCCGCAGCCGGGAGTTGGCCGCCACCCCGCCGCCGATCATCAGGTGGTCCACGCCGCTGTCCTTGCAGGCCCGGACGGCCTTGCGGGTCAGCACGTCGACGACCGCCTCCTGGAAGGAGGCCGAGACGTCCGCCACCGGCACCTCCTCGCCGGCCGCCCGCTTGGCCTCGATCCAGCGGGCCACCGCGGTCTTCAGGCCGGAGAAGGAGAAGTCGTAGGCGGCATCGCGCGGGCCGGTCAGACCGCGCGGGAAGCGGATCGCCTCCGGGTCGCCCTCGCGTGCGTAGCGGTCGATGACCGGGCCGCCCGGGAAGCCGAGGTTGAGCACCCGCGCCACCTTGTCGAACGCCTCGCCGGCCGCGTCGTCGATGGTCGAGCCGAGCGGGCGGACGTCGGAGGTGATGTCCGGGGCCAGCAGCAGCGAGGAGTGGCCGCCGCTGACCAGCAGCGCCATCGTCGGCTCCGGCAGCGGGCCGTGCTCCAGCTGGTCGACGCAGATGTGCGAGGCGAGGTGGTTGACGCCGTAGAGGGGCTTGCCCAGGGCGTAGGCGTAGGCCTTGGCGGCCGAGACGCCGACCAGCAGGGCGCCGGCCAGGCCGGGGCCCGCGGTGACCGCGATGCCGTCGAGGTCGGAGGCGGCGACCCCGGCCTCCTTCAGGGCGCGCTGGATGGTGGGGACCATCGCCTCCAGGTGGGCGCGGGAGGCCACCTCGGGCACCACCCCGCCGAAGCGGGCGTGCTCGTCGACGCTGGAGGCGACCGCGTCGGCGAGCAGGGTGTGACCGCGGACGATGCCGACGCCGGTCTCGTCGCAGGAGGTCTCGATGCCGAGGACGAGCGGTCCGCTGCGGGAGTCAGCCATGTTCACGTTCCTTGTACGGAGGGTGCTTCGGAGGTGGTCTGGGAGGGGCGGCGCATCACCAGCGCATCGACGTTGCCCGGCTGGTAGTAGCCGCGGCGGAAGCCGATCGGCTCGAAGCCGAAGCGCTCGTAGAGGCGCTGGGCGCGGAGGTTGTCGACCCGCACCTCCAGCAGCACCTCGTGGCACTCGAAGTCGGTGGCGGCGCCGAGCAGCGCGGTCAGCAGCCGGGCGCCGAGGCCGGTGCCCCACTGGTCGCGGGCGGTGGCGATGGTCTGGACGTCCCCGGTGCCGTCGATCGCGGCCAGCCCGCCGTAGCCGACGATCCGGCCGCCCCGCCCGTCGACGGTGCCTTCGCGCGAGGGCACCGCCGCCTCGGCGACGAGGTAGCGGCGGGTGGCCAGCGGGCCGCGGGCGTGCGCGAGTTCGGACCAGAACATCCCCGGCGACCAGGCGTCCTCGGGGAAGAGGTCGCGCTCCAGCTCCAGCACCCCGTCCAGATCCCACCACCGCATCTCCCGCAGCACGGCGGCGGAACCGGTCGCGGTCGCGTCAGGGGCGCCGCTCACTTCGGCGTGACCACCTTGTAGTTGGCGGGGACCTTGGCGTCGGGGCGGCGCAGGTACATCGGCTGCGGCGGCAGCAGTTCCTCGCCGGCGGCCAGCTCGGCGGCGGCCAGCTCGGCCAGCGCGGCGGCGGACTGGTGCACCGGGCCGTCCCGCAGGACGCCGGTGAAGACGGTGTCGTACAGGAGCGCGCCGGCGCCCACGGCCGGGACCCCGGCGACCTGGTCGGCGAGGTCGGCGGGGCGGTCCACGGCGGGGTCGGTCAGCCGGGTGCGGGCATTCTCGTAACGCGCCCAGTAGACCTCCTTGCGGCGGGCGTCGGTGGCCACGACGAAGGGCTCGGTCAGGCCGGCGGCGTAGGCGATGCCGTCCAGTGAGCACAGGCCGTGGACGGGCACGCCCAGCGCCGCCCCGAAGGTGGTGGCGGTCACCAGGCCCACCCGAAGCCCGGTGTACGGGCCGGGGCCCACGCCGACCACGATGTCGGTGACCTCGGCGAGCTTGTGTCCGGCCTCGGTCAGCACCCGGTCGACGGCGGGCAGCAGCAGTTCGCCGTGCCGCCGCGCGTCCACCTCACCGGCGGCGGCGAGGGTGCGAGAGCCGTCGTGGAGCGCGACGGTGACGGCGGGGGTGGCGGTGTCAAGAGCTAGCAGCAGCACGCCTTAAAGACTACGGCGCGGCGGGGGGTACCCGTTCCGGTGCTACCGTCGGTCCCCAGCCAGCCCAGTCAGCACAGCCCACAGCCCTCCCCGCCGGCGGTCGGGAGCGTACGGAAAGGTGGCACCGCGGTGCCCGCTAAGAGCAGCACGATCGTCACCGGTCTCACCGCGGCGGCCCTGGTCGCGATCGGCGTGCTCGGCTACCAGGCGTCCGCCTCCGCGTCCGCCCCGCTCGCCCCGGTCCGCGGCGACGCGAAGGCCGCCGCCCACAAGCCGGCCGCCCGCGACCAGCACGACAAGAAGGACAAGCCGCCGGCCCCGGCCCCGGTCCCGGAGCAGTCCGGCACCGGCAAGCGCGTGGTGTACGCACTGGGCGCCAAGCGGGTCTGGCTGGTCGGCGCGGACGGCACCGCGCAGCGGACGTTCACGGTCGCGCCGAGCGCCGTGAACCCGGTGCCGGGGACGTACCCGGTGGCCTCCCGGTCGGTGAGCGTGACCGGCTCGGACGGGGTGGCGATCGAGCACGTGGTGCGGTTCGCCGTCGTCGACGGGGTGGTCATAGGCTTCAGCGCCGCGGTCGACGGCTCCACGCCGGCGCCGGGCGGCCCGGCCGCGAAGAAGACCGGCGGAGTGCGGGAGTCGCGCGAGGACGGCGCGGCCCTGTGGGACTTCGCGGTGCAGGGCACCAAGATCGTCGTCGTTTCCTGACGCCCGGCGGCCCGCCGGGCCGCCGCCTGCGGCCCGGTCGCTTCGCCCCTACGGGCTACGCCGCGTCGCGCCCCGTAGTGGACGCCCGCTCACCGCTTCCCGCCGGGTCGCCGGAGTCGCCCTCCTCGTCCCGTTCGCCCGCACGAGGCTCCTCCGCGGCGGTCGGCGGCGTGGAGACGGCGGTGGCCGCGGCGCCGGCCGCGAGCAGTTCGTTCATCGTCGGCGCCGCGCGGCGCGCGTCCTGCTCGGCGCGCCCGGCCGCCGGGGTGGGGGCGGACTGATGGGGGGACATGGGCGCCTCCCGGGCTCCTGGGGCAAGCGACTGGGGTCAGGCTTTACTTAGGTACACCTAACCATGGCTCTTCCACCCATGTGACCACGCCCGGTACCCGGCGCGCAACATCTTGCCGACGGCTTGTCGGAAACTGTCGGTCCGCCTCGTCCGGTAAACGCCCCCCGCGACCGCTTCGTCAGCAGATCTCCAGGTCCACGAGCCCGGCGTCCGCCCAGCGCGCGCCGATCCCGGTGACCGTCACCTCGCGGACGTCGTCCACGTCCTCCTCCGGGTGCCCGTCCGGCCCACCAGGGGCGTCTGCCCGCCCGTCACCCGACCGCCGCCCCGGCAGGAGGCGCTCCGCGCCGCCCCCTCCGACGGCCCGCCCGATGACGACGTGCAGCCGGTCCTCCGCCAGCTCCTCGACCTTGCCGTCGCCCCACTCCACGACCACCACCGACTCCGGCAGCGAGACGTCGAGGTCCAGGTCCTCCATCTCGTCCAGGCCGCCGTCGAGCCGGTAGGCGTCGACGTGCACCAGCGCCGGGCCGGCGGTGAGCGAGGGGTGCACCCGGGCGATGACGAAGGTGGGCGAGGTCACCGCGCCCCGCACGCCCAGGGCCTCGCCCAGGCCGCGGGTCAGCGTCGTCTTCCCCGCGCCCAGCTCGCCGGTGAGCAGCACCAGGTCGCCGGGGCGCAGCAGCGGCGCCAGCCGACGACCCAACTCCTGCATCTGATCGGGGGACTTGACGGTGACGCGGGCAGTCGCGCGAGTGGTGCTCATGCCGCAAATGGTACGGCCCGGACGGGGCACGGGGCCTGCGACCGGTCCGCGATCACGTGCCGCCGGTGGGATTCAGGCCCGCGCGGAGCGCGCGCCGCGGGCCGCCGCGCTCGCCCGCTCCACCAGGGACACCAGCCGGTCGTTGACCAGCTCGGGCCGCTCCAGCATCACCAGGTGCCCGGCGTCCGGAACGCACAGCAGCTCGGCGTCGGGCAGCACCTCGGCGATGGTCCGGCTGTGCTCGGCCGGGGTGATCAGGTCCTTCTCGCCGGCCAGCACCAGCGCCGGCACCGCGTCGTACGCCACCAGCGCCTCGGTCTTGTCGTGCACCGCGAACGCCGGGAAGAACTCGGCGACCACATCGATCGGGGTCGCCTCGATCAGCCGCTCCCCGAACCGCGCGACCACCGGATCCACGTCCTGGGTGCCGAACGAATAGCGCTTGATCAGCCCCGCGAACAGATCGGCGGTGGCCCGCCGGCCCCGCTCGACCATGTCGCTCTGCCGCCCCAGCGCCCGCAGCACCCCCGGCGCCAGCCAGTGGAACGCCTTCGAGCCCATCGACGGCAGCCCGAAGCCGACCTCGTTCAGCCGGCCCGCCGACGTCCCGATCAGCGCCACGCCGGCCACCCGCTCCGCGACGTACTCGGGGAACTGGTCGGCCAGCGCCATCACCGTCATCCCGCCCATGGAGTGCCCGACCAGCACGATCGGCCCCTCGGGCACCGCGGCGTCCAGCACCGCCTTCAGGTCCCGGCCCAGCAGGTCGATGGTGACCGGCTCGGTCCCGTCGACCTGGCCGTGGCCGCGCGCCGAGCGGCCGTGGCTGCGCTGGTCCCAGTGGACGGTGCGGACCGCGCCGCGCAGCGCGGCGCGCTGGAAGTGCCAGGAGTCCTGGCTGAGGCAGTAGCCGTGGCTGAAGACGACCGTGGGCGCCGGGGAGCGCCGCCCCAGGGCCGCCCTGAGCCGCTTGTGCAGCCCGCTCCGGGCCTCCTGCGCCGCCCGCGCCTCCTGGCCCGCACGGCCGGGCGCGGTGCCGTTCACGGCCACCCTGCCGCCCTTGGGGGACTTCGGGTGCGGGCCGTCCGCCACCTCGTCGACCTCGTAGTACAGCGCGGTCCCGTCCTCGGCGACCGCCGTGCCCGGGGTGCCGCGCACGGTGCCGTAGGGGCCCGCCGCGTCCAGCGCCAGCCGGGCCCGGCGGCGCATCCCCCGGCCGACCGTCAGCCGCTCCATGGCCACCCCGGCCGCCGCACCCGCCGCGACCACGCCGATCGCCAGGCCCGCCAGGCCCGCCTGGCGGCCTGCCCGGGCCCAGTTGCCGGCCGCCTCCGCCGCCGTCTCCACGGCCTGCGCGGCGGCCTCCGTCCCGTCGGTCATGCCGCGCCCCCCGTCAGCGCCGCATCGCCCTCGCCCCGCCCTCCGGCCTGGGCGGGCACCTCGCTGTCCACGTAGATGCGCGGCACCCGCTTCCCGATCCGGGTGACGATCTCGTACCCGATCGTCCCGGCCGCCCGCGCCCAGTCCTCCGCGCTCGGCTCGCCGCGGTCCCCGGGGCCGAACAGCACCGCCGTCTCGCCGACCGCGGCCTCGTCCCCGCCCAGGTCGACCACGAACTGGTCCATCGCGATGCGCCCCGCGACCGTCCGCCACTTCCCGGCGACCAGCACCGGACCCGTCCCCGAGGCGTGCCGCGGGATGCCGTCGGCGTACCCCAGCGGCACCAGCGCCAGGGTGGTCTCCCCCGGCGTCGTGTAGTGGTGCCCGTACGACACCCCGTGCCCGCCCGGCACCCGCTTGACCGACGCCAGCGACGCCTCCAGCGTCATCACCGGCCGCAGCCCGAAGTCCTCCGGCACCCCGACCTCGGGGCTCGGCGAGACGCCGTAGAGCCCGATCCCGCTCCGTACGAGGTCGAAGTGGGCCTCGGGGAGGGTGAGCAGCGCCGGGGTGTTGGCGATGTGCCGCACCTCCGGGCGCAGCCCGGCCGCCTCGGCGACCGCCAGGGCCTGGTGGAACTCCGTCAGCTGGGCGGCGATCGACGGGTGCCCCGGCTCGTCGGCGCAGGCGAAGTGCGACCAGACGCCGGTGACCGTGAGCGCCCCCTCGGCCTCGGCGGCGCGGGCGGCGGCGGTCAGCTCCGCCCAGTCCGCGGGCTGGCAGCCGTTCCGGCCCAGACCGGTGTCGGCCTTCAGCTGCACACGGGCGCGGCGCCCGCAGCGCCGGGCCGCGTCCACGACCTCCCGCAGCGCCCACATCCCGCTCACCGAGACGTCCACGTCCTGCTCGATCGCCCGGCCCCAGGGCCCGCCCGGCGTCCACAGCCAGCACATCAGCCGGCCGCTGTCACCGGCCTCGCGCAGCGCGAACGCCTCCTCCGGGAGCGCCGTGCCCAACCAGCCCGCGCCGGCCTCACGGGCCGCGCGGGCGCAGCGGACCGCACCGTGTCCATAGGCGTCGGACTTGACGACGGCCATCAGCTCTGCCCCGGGGGCGCGGTCCCGCAGTGCACGGACGTTCGACCGCACGGCGGCGAGGTCGATGGCGGCACGGGCGCGCTTAGCTGTCTCGTTCATCCCCCTCAGTGTCTCAGGCGAGGCGCCGCGCCGGCCGCGTTCCCACGTTGTGGTGCGGGCCGGTTCCCCTCCGGGGGAATCCGCGCCGGACCCGCCCCCGCGGCCCGACGGCCGGCGACGAGCCCTGACGGGACCCGCGCGCCCTACGGCGACACCACGTTCGCCCAGGCCGCCCCCAGCGCCCCCGCCACTTCCGACGCCACGATCGGCTCGCCGTGGCGCCCGGCCGCCTGGCGGCCCGCGAGACCGTGCAGGTAGGCGCCCACCGAGCCGGCGTCGCGCGGGGCGAGGCCGGAGGCGAGCAGGGCGCCGGTGAGGCCGGAGAGGACGTCGCCGCTGCCGGCCGTGGCGAGCCAGCCCGTACCGGTGGGATTGGCCCGCACCGGGACCCCGGCCGCCGGATCCGCCACCAGCGTCGTCGAGCCCTTCAGCAGCACCGTCGCCCCGTAGCGCGCCGCCAACTCCCCTGCGGAGCCCAGCCGCGCCGCCTCGACCTCCTCGCGGCCGCGCCCCAGCAGCGCCGCCGCCTCCCCCGCGTGCGGCGTCAGCAGCGTCCCGGCCGCCCGCCGCCGGACCCGATCGGGCGTCAGGAAGCGCAGCCCGTCCGCGTCGACCAGCACCGGGACGTCCGCGTCCAGCACGTCGTCCAGCGCCCCCGCCTCGTCGCCGAGGCCCGGACCGATCACCCACGACTGGACCCGGCCGGCCTTCCCCGGCGGACCGGTGTGCACCAGCGTCTCCGGGAACCGCGCCAACACCGCGTCCGCCGCCGGCCCCACGTACCGCACCGCCCCGGCGCCGCCCCGCAGCGCCCCCGCCACCGCCAGCACCGCCGCCCCCGGATAGCGCGCCGACCCGGCGACCACCCCGACCACGCCCCGCCGGTACTTGTCGCTCTCGGCGGCCGGACGCGGCAGCAGTGCGGCGACGTCCGCGTGCTGGAGCGCCTCCACCTCGGCGGTGGCCGGCGGGGTCAGCCCGATGTCCACCAGCCGCAGCGCACCGGCCCGTTCGCGCGCCGGGTCGATCAGCAGGCCCGGCTTGTACGCGCCGAACGTGACGGTCACGTCCGCCCGTACGGCGTCCCCGTGCACCTCGCCGGTGTCGGCGTCCACCCCGCTCGGCAGATCGACCGCCACCACCGTCGCGTGGTCCCACGCGGCGCGGGCGAGGCGGGCGGCCTCCGGGCGCAGCCCGCCGCGGCCGCCGATGCCGACGATGCCGTCGACCACCAGATCGGCGCGCTCGACGGCGCGCAGCGGATCGCCGGCGACCCGGCCGCCGGCGGCGCGGAGGGCGGCCAGGCCGCCGGCGTGGGCGCGTTCGGGCGAGAGCAGCACCGCGCTCACCCCGGCGCCGCGCCGCGCCAGACGGGCGCCGGCGTACAGCGCGTCCCCGCCGTTGTCACCGCTGCCCACCAGCAGCACGACCCGGGAGCCGTAGACCCGGCCCAGCAACTCGGCGCAGGCGACGGCCAGTCCGGCGGCCGCCCGCTGCATCAGGGTTCCCTCGGGCAACCGGGCCATCAGTTCCCGCTCGGCGGCCCGCACGGCCGCCACGCTGTAGGCAGTCCTCATGCGGTCAGTGTCACACCGCGGCGGGGCCGGAGAACGCGGCGCGCGCCACCGCGGCCGACGGTGCCTCGGACGGCACACGGCGGCGGGCGGGACGCGCGCCCCGGGCGGAGCGGCGCTACCCCTCCGCGATCACCACCGCCGAGGCCACGCCCGCGTCATGACTGAGCGACACGTGCCAGGAGCGCACGCCCAGTTCGGCGGCGCGGGCGGCCACCGTGCCGCGGACCCGCAGCCGCGGCTGCCCGCTGTCCTCCACATAGACCTCGGCGTCCGTCCAGTGCAGCCCGCCCGGGGCGCCCAGCGCCTTGGCCACCGCCTCCTTGGCGGCGAACCGGGCCGCCAGGGACGCGATGCCCCGCCGTTCGCCGCTCGGCAGCGTCAACTCCCCCTCGATGAACAGCCGGTGCGCCAGCTCCGGCGTCCGCCGCAGCGCCGCGTCGAACCGCTCGATCTCCGCGACGTCGATCCCGACCCCAATGATCACCAGGTCACTCCACCGTGACCGACTTGGCGAGGTTCCGCGGCTGGTCGACCTCGTTGCCGCGGGCGGTGGCCAGCTCGCACGCGAACACCTGGAGCGGCACGGCGGACACCAGCGGCTGGAGCAGCACCGGCGTCCGCGGGATGCGGACGAGGTGGTCGGCGTACGGGACCACCGCCTCGTCGCCCTCCTCCGCGATGACGATGGTGCGGGCGCCGCGGGCCCGGATCTCCTGGATGTTGGAGACGATCTTGTCGTGCAGGACGGACCGGCCGCGGGGCGAGGGGACGACCACGACCACCGGGAGGTCCTTCTCGATGAGCGCGATCGGACCGTGCTTGAGCTCGCCGGCCGCGAAGCCCTCGGCGTGCATGTACGCCAGCTCCTTGAGCTTGAGGGCGCCCTCCAGGGCCACCGGGTAGCCCACGTGCCGGCCCAGGAACAGCACGGTGTTCTTGTCGGCGAGGGAACGGGCCAGCTCGCGGACCGGCTCCATGGTGCCCAGGACCTGCTGCACCTGCGTGCCGATGGCGGCCAGTTCGCGGACCACCTCCCGGATCTCGTCGCCCCACTTGGTGCCGCGCACCTGCCCCAGATACAGCGCGACGAGGTAGACGGCCACCAGCTGGGTCAGGAACGCCTTGGTGGACGCCACCGCGACCTCCGGCCCGGCGTGCGTGTAGAGCACCGCATCCGACTCACGGGGGATCGTCGAGCCGTTGGTGTTGCAGATGGCGAGCACCTTCGCGCCCTGCTCACGGGCGTGCCGCAGCGCCATCAGGGTGTCCATGGTCTCGCCGGACTGGCTGATGGCGACGACCAGCGTGCGGTGGTCCAGGATCGGGTCCCGGTAGCGGAACTCGCTGGCCAGCTCGGTCTCGCAGGGGATCCGCGTCCAGTGCTCGATGGCGTACTTGGCGATCATCCCGGCGTGGTAGGCGGTACCGCAGGCCACGATGACGACCTTGCCGACCTCCCGCAGCACCTCCGGCGGGATCCGCACCTCGTCCAGCGAGAGCACCCCGGCCGCGTCGACCCGGCCCAGCAGGGTGTCGGCGACCGCCTTCGGCTGCTCGGCGATCTCCTTGAGCATGAAGTAGTCGTAGCCGCCCTTCTCGGCGGCCGAGGCGTCCCAGTCGACGTGGTAGGACCGGACCCGCGCCGGCGCACCGTCGAAGTCGGTGACCGTCACGCCCTCCCGGCGCAGCTCCACGACCTGGTCCTGGCCCAGTTCGACGGCCTCCCGGGTGTGCGCGATGAAGGCCGCCACGTCCGAGGCCAGGAACGCCTCGTCCTCGCCGATGCCCACCACCAGCGGGGAGTTGCGGCGCGCCCCGACGACGAGGTCGGGCGCGTCGGCGTGCACCGCGACGAGGGTGAACGCCCCCTCCAGCCGCCGGCACACCTGCCGCATCGCCTCGGGCAGTTCGCCGCACGAGGAGTACGCCTCGGCGAGCAGGTGCGCGACCACCTCGGTGTCGGTCTCGGACGCCAACGCATGGCCGCGGTCGGCCAGTTCGGCGCGCAGCGCGGCGAAGTTCTCGATGATGCCGTTGTGGACGACGGACACCCGGCCGGCGTTGTCCAGGTGCGGATGCGCGTTGGCGTCCGTCGGGCCGCCGTGGGTGGCCCACCGGGTGTGGCCGATGCCCACCGCGCCGCTGGGCAGGGGGTGCTCGGCCAGTTCCTTCTCCAGGTTGGCCAGCTTGCCGGCCTTCTTGGCCGCCGCCAGTCCGCCGTCGGCCAGAACCGCGACGCCGGCCGAGTCGTAGCCGCGGTACTCCAGCCGTTTCAGCCCGGCCAGCACCACCTCAAGGGCGCTCTGCCCGCCCACGTATCCCACGATTCCGCACATGGGGGGCAGCCTACGCGCCGCCCTCGGCACCGCGCCGTACGGGCGCGCACCGCGGCCCGGCAGCACGGCCGCGCGCCCACGGCGCCGCCCCCGCAAGGGCCGTACGGGCCCGCAGGTCGGGCCGTACGCAGCGGCCGCACCGCCACCCCGCCGCCGACCGCCGGCACCGGCCCCGGACAATGGGCCCGTGCCCCTGACGACGGATCCGCAGCAACGACGCCGCACCGACAGTTCGCCGTACGTCGACCTGACGCGCACGGAGTGGAGCGCCCTGCGGGAGAAGACCCCGCTGCCGCTGACCGCCGAGGAGGTCGAGCGGCTGCGCGGCCTGGGCGACGTCATCGACCTCGACGAGGTGCGCGACGTCTACCTCCCGCTGTCCCGGCTGCTCAACCTCTACGTCGGCGCCACCAGCAACCTGCGCGGCGCGCTCAACACCTTCCTGGACGACACCGGCAACGGCCACGGCTCCCAGCCCGGCACCCCGTTCGTCATCGGCGTGGCGGGCAGCGTCGCGGTCGGCAAGTCCACCACCGCCCGGCTGCTCCAGGCGCTGCTGGCCCGCTGGCCCGAGCATCCGCGGGTGGAGCTGGTCACCACCGACGGCTTCCTCTACCCCAACGCCGAACTGCACCGGCGCGGGCTGATGTCCCGCAAGGGCTTCCCGGAGTCCTACGACCGCCGGGCGCTGACCCGTTTCGTGGCGGACGTGAAGTCGGGCAAGGCGGAGGTCACCGCGCCCGTCTACTCGCACCTGATCTACGACATCGTGCCCGACGAGCGGCTGACCGTGCACCGGCCGGACATCCTGATCGTCGAGGGCCTCAACGTCCTCCAGCCGGCGCTGCCCGGCAAGGACGGCCGCACCCGGCTGGGCCTCGCCGACTTCTTCGACTTCTCCGTCTACGTGGACGCCCGCACCGAGGACATCGAGCGGTGGTACCTCGGGCGGTTCGGCAAGCTGCGCGAGACCGCGTTCCAGAACCCGTTCTCGTACTTCCGCAAGTACACCCAGGTCTCCGAGGAGGAGGCGCTGGACTACGCCCGCATGATGTGGCGCACCATCAACCGGCCGAACCTGGAGCAGAACGTGGCGCCCACCCGCGGCCGCGCCAACCTCGTCCTCCGCAAGGGCCCGGACCACAAGGTGCAGCGGCTGTCCCTGCGGAAGCTCTAGCGCCGCAACAGGCCCCGTTCGCCCCGTCGCGGCACCAGCGAACGCCGAAGGGCCAGTCGCCCACCGCAGCAACCCCTGCGGCAGGCGACCGGCCCCGCGGTCGAACTCCCTCAGCCCAGCGCGGACTTGACCGCGTCGGCCAGGCGCTGCGCGACCGCGCGCGCCTGCTCGATGTCGGCCGCCTCGACCATCACCCGCACCAGCGGCTCGGTGCCGGACGGCCGCAGCAGCACCCGCCCGGTGGCGCCCAGCTCCTGCTCCGCGTCGGCGACCGCCGCGGCCAGCTCGACGGAGCTGCCCACCCGCGACTTGTCGACGTCGGGGACGTTGACGAGGATCTGCGGCAGCCGCTCCATGACGCCGGCGAGCTCGGCCAGCGACCGGCCGGTCGCCGCGACCCGGGCCGCCAGCATCAGACCGGTCAGCGTGCCGTCACCGGTGGTGGCGTGGTCCAGCACGATGACGTGCCCGGACTGCTCACCGCCCAGCGCGTAGCCGTGCGCCTTCATCTCCTCCAGGACGTAGCGGTCGCCGACCGCGGTCTGGACCAGGGCGATGCCCGCGCGCTCCATGGCCAGCTTGAAGCCCAGGTTGGACATCACGGTGGCGACGACGGTGTCCTCGCGCAGCGTCCCGGCCTCGCGCATGCCGAGCGCCAGGACGGAGAGGATCTGGTCGCCGTCGACCGCGTTGCCGGTGTGGTCCACGGCCAGGCAGCGGTCCGCGTCGCCGTCGTGGGCGACACCGAGGGCGGCGCCGTGCTCGACAACGGCGGCCCGGAGCTTGTCGAGGTGGGTGGAGCCGCAGCCGTCGTTGATGTTCAGGCCGTCCGGCTCGGTGCCGATGGTGACGACCTCGGCACCGGCCCGCGCGAACGCCTCGGGCGAGACATGGGCGGCCGCGCCGTGCGCCCCGTCGATGACGATCTTCAGCCCGTCCAGGCGGTTGGGCAGCACGCCGACCAGGTGCGCGACGTACCTGTCGAAGCCCTCGTCGTACTCGGTGACCCGGCCCACGCCGGCGCCGGTCGGCCGCTCCCACGGCTCACCGGAGCTGTGCGCCCGGTAGGTCTCCTCGATCCGGTCCTCCAGCTCGTCGGCGAGCTTGTGCCCACCGCGGGCGAAGAACTTGATGCCGTTGTCGGGCATCGGGTTGTGGCTGGCGGACAGCATCACGCCCAGGTCCGCGCCGAGCACCCCGGTCAGGTACGCGACCGCCGGGGTCGGCAGCACGCCCACCCGCAGCACGTCCACCCCGGCGCTGGCCAGGCCGGCCACCACGGCGGCCTCCAGGAACTCCCCCGACGCCCGCGGATCGCGGCCGACCACGGCCGTCGGCCGGTGTCCTTCAAACGTCCCCGCCTCGGCCAGTACGTGTGCCGCCGCGACCGACAGGCCGAGCGCCAGCTCTGCCGTCAGGTCCGCGTTGGCGACGCCGCGCACACCGTCGGTGCCGAAGAGTCGTGCCACTGGTGTCCTCCGAAGTAGATGAGCTGTGACCGGGGCTTGGATTCGAGGTATACGCCGCGGTCCATGGGAAAGCCGAACGCCCCGGCAGCACGGAAGTGCCACCGGGGCGTTCGCCAAGGGCTGCCTGCGTGCAGCGCGCGATTAGCGCTTGCTGTACTGCGGAGCCTTGCGGGCCTTCTTGAGACCGGCCTTCTTGCGCTCGACCGCACGGTCGTCACGCTTGAGGAACCCGGCCTTCTTCAGGGCGGGACGGTTGGCGTCCACGTCCGCCTCGTTCAGCGCACGGGCCACGCCCAGGCGCAGCGCACCGGCCTGGCCGGAGATGCCGCCGCCGGCGATGCGGGCGATGACGTCGTAGCGGTTGTCGAGCTCGAGCACCTTGAAGGGCTCGTTGACTTCCTGCTGGTGCACCTTGTTGGGGAAGTAGCCCTCAAGGGTGCGGCCGTTGATCTTCCACTGGCCGGTGCCCGGAACGATCCGGACGCGGGCGATGGCGTTCTTGCGACGGCCCAGGCCGGCGGCCGGCTGCGGCTCACCGAAGCGGGACGCGAGGGACTCGGAGGTGTACTCGCCCTCCACGACCTCGGTCTCGGTGGTGTACTGCTCGACCTCGACCTCGTCCAGCGGGGTCTCGGGGGTGGTCTCAGCCACGATGCTCCTCAGATTCTCTCTGTCGTCTTAGGGGGTGGCCGGACTTACTGCGCGACCTGGGTGATCTCGAACGGGACCGGCTGCTGAGCAGCGTGCGGGTGCTCGGCGCCCGCGTAGACCTTCAGCTTCGAGAGCATCTGACGGCCGAGGGTGTTCTTGGGAAGCATGCCCTTGATGGCCTTCTCGACGGCCTTCTCGGGGTTCTTGGCCAGCAGTTCGTCGTAACGGACGGAGCGCAGACCACCCGGGAAGCCGGAGTGACGGTAGGCCATCTTCTGGGTGCGCTTGTTGCCGGACAGGTGCACCTTGTCAGCGTTGACGATGATGACGAAGTCACCGGTGTCAACGTGGGGGGCGTAGATCGCCTTGTGCTTACCCCGCAGGAGCGAGGCGGCCTGGCTGGCCAGGCGGCCCAGGACGACGTCCTGCGCGTCGATGATGTGCCACTGGCGCTGAACGTCGCCGGGCTTGGGGCTGTACGTACGCACGTCTTAGCCTTCGCTTCGTAAGTGATGGGTCCTGTACTGGCGCCACGGCTACTCACACAGTGAGACGGCACTACGGGCGACGCAACCCGATCGTCCGCCGCTGGTCAGCGGCCCGGTTAGCCGGCGTAAGGCCCCTCACGTGAGATAGAGCAAGCCAATACGCATAACGAACTCGCAGGATACTGACCCAACCCCGTACGGGTCAAAACGCGCCCCGGACAGGCGTGCGGCGGGTCCCCTCGCGCACCGCCCGGAAAGGGATCCGCTCCGCCCGTCACACGGCCGGGGCCGCGCACTAGGATGCCCGGCATGAGTTTTGGGCAAGGGGGGCCGTTCGACGGCCCGGGGGGTTCCACTCCGGACTGGGCGGCGCTGGCCGACGAGAGCGAGGCGCGCGCCCGCCGCAAGCGCTGGCTGATGATCGGCGGCGGCGCGGTCGCCGCGCTCGCGGTCGCCGGCATCGTCGCCGTCGCCGTGATGAACAGCGGCGGCCCCGCCGGGGGCACCGCCTCGGCCCGGCCCACCGCGTCCGCCCAGACCGCGCTGCCGGACGACAAGCCGTCCTTCCCGGACGTCTCGGTCCCGCCCCCGCCCAACCCGCAGGACTACATCTCCGACCCCAAGAAGGACACCGCGCCGCTCACCCCGGCCACCCTCTTCCCGCAGAAGACCATGGTCGTCGGCGAGCACAGCTACCAGCAGACCGGCACCGCCGCCACCACGGACTGCACCGCCGGCGTCCAGGGCGGCCTGGTCTCCTCGCTCAGCCACCACGGCTGCAAGCAGCTGCTGCGGGCCACCTACGCCAAGGACGGGGTCGCGGTCACCATCGGCGTCGCGGTCTTCGAATCGCCCGCCCTGGCCACCGCGGTGATGAACGAGAGCAAGCCCAACCTCATGCCGCTGGCCGGCGGCGGCGTCCCCGCCGACTTCTGCCAGGGCAGCAAGTGCCGGATGACCACCAACGCCACCGGCCGCTACGCCTACTTCACCATCGCCGGCTTCACCAACGGCAAGGACGTCGCCGCCGGGGGCGAGACCCAGTCCCAGCAGATCAGCCGGGACGGCGGCGCCTACGTCTTCACCCAGATCAACCAGCGCGGCAAGGACCAGGCCGCCAAGGCCGCCGAGCAGCAGCTCAAGGAGGCCCAGCGGAAGGCCGGCCGCACCTCCTGACCCCGCGAGGACGGGCCCGCCCCACCGCGGCGGGGCGGGCGCCGCCTCAGCAGCAGCCGCCGGCCGGCAGCGTCCGCTTGTTGCGCGCCTCCTTGTTCCGGGCCATCAGCAGCTCGTCGGCCGGGTACCCGACCTCCTCCAGCGTCAGCCCGTGCGGCCGCACCACGTGCACGGCCGAGTCCCGCACCCCGGCGGCCAGCACCTTCCCCGGCCAGTCCACCGGCCGGTGCCCGTCGCCCACGAACAGCAGCGCCCCCACCAGCGAGCGCACCATGTTGTGGCAGAACGCGTCCGCCCGGACCGTCGCCGTGACGATCCCGTCCGCGCCCCGCTCCCAGCTCAGCTCCTGGAGCGTGCGGATGGTGGTCGCACCGTCCCGCCGCTTGCAGTACGCCGCGAAGTCGTGCTCCCCCAGCAGCGGCCGCGAGGCGGCGTTCATCGCCTCGACGTCCAGGTCCCAGTCGTGCCACAGCACATGTCCGCGCAGCAGCGGATCGACGCCCCCGTGCTGGTCGGTGACCCGGTACGCGTAGCGCCGCCAGATCGCCGAGAACCGCGCGTTGAAGCCGTACGGCGCCTGGTCGATCCGCCACACCCGGACGTCCTTGGGCAGCCGCCCGGCCAGCCGCCGCAGCAGCTTGTCGCCGTGCTCGGCCCACAGCTCCGCCGGCAGGTCCACATGCGCCACCTGGCCACGGGCGTGCACCCCGGCGTCGGTCCGCCCGGCCACGGTGAGCTCGTAGGTCTCGCCGGACCGCGTCACGGTCCGGATCGCGTCCTCCAACTCCCCCTGGACCGTGCGCTGTTCACGCTGCTTGGCCCACCCGGAGAACTCCGTGCCGTCGTACGACAGGTCCAGCCGCACCCGGACGAACCCGGGCTCCACTTCGTCACTCACACCAGTAATCCTCTCAGGCCGACCGCAGACGAAAGCGGGCCCGCCCCCAGGGGGGCGGACCCGCTCACCGCTCAGCGCCGGACTCAGGCGTCCTTGGACTCCTCAGCGGCGGTCTCGGCGGCCTCGTCGGCCTCCTTCACCGCGCGCTTGGTCGCGGCCTCGGCCTCGGCAACGGTCGCCTTCTTGGCGATCTCGCCCTCGACCAGCTCGATGACGGCCATGGGGGCGTTGTCACCACGGCGGTTGCCGATCTTGGTGATACGGGTGTAACCACCCGGACGCTCCGCGAACCGCGGCGCGATCTCGGTGAAGAGCGTGTGCACGACGCTCTTGTCCGTGATCAGCTCCATGACCTGACGGCGGTTGTGAAGGTCGCCCTTCTTCGCCTTGGTCACCAGGCGCTCCGCGAACGGGCGCAGACGACGGGCCTTGGCCTCGGTCGTCGTGATGCGGCCGTGCTCGAAGAGGTTGGTCGCCAGGTTGCGCAGGAGCGCCTTCTCGTGCGACGCGCTGCCGCCCAGACGGGCACCCTTGGTGGGCTTCGGCATGGTGTTTCTCCTAGGTATCTGCCCCGGCCGTATCAGGTACCGAGGTCAGGGCCCGATGAGCGGACGCCCACCGGCAACAACCGGCCCCTCCCGCGAGGAGAGGGGCGGGGACCCGCGCCCCCTAAGGGGCGCGGGGAACTGCGCGACGGCCGGAGCCGGCCCGCAGCGAGGACCGCGAACGGTCCGGGCTTGAGTACTGCTCGGTCTCGACGTTGCGATCCCCTGGGGTTGACCCCCAGCTACTCAGTACTGCTCGGTCTCGACGAAACCCTGGTCGGCGTCGTCGTCCGCGCCGAAGGCGTCGGCCGCAGCGGTCGGGTCGAATCCGGGCGGGCTGTCCTTGAGGGCCAGGCCCATGCCGGCCAGCTTCGCCTTGACCTCGTCGATCGACTTCGCACCGAAGTTGCGGATGTCGAGCAGGTCCGCCTCGGAGCGCGCCACGAGCTCACCCACGGAGTGGATGCCCTCGCGCTTGAGGCAGTTGTAAGAGCGGACCGTGAGCTCCAGCTCCTCGATCGGCAGCGCCAGGTCGGCGGCGAGGGCGGCGTCCGTCGGGGACGGGCCCATGTCGATGCCCTCGGCGTCGATGTTCAGCTCGCGGGCGAGACCGAACAGCTCCACCAGGGTCTTGCCGGCCGAGGCCATGGCGTCGCGCGGACGCATCGCCTGCTTGGTCTCGACGTCGACGATCAGCTTGTCGAAGTCGGTGCGCTGCTCGACACGGGTCGCCTCGACCTTGTAGGTGACCTTGAGGACCGGCGAGTAGATCGAGTCGACCGGGATCCGGCCGATCTCCTGGCCGACCTGCTTGTTCTGCACGGCGGAGACGTAGCCGCGACCGCGCTCGACGGTCAGCTCCATCTCCAGCTTGCCCTTGCCGTTCAGCGTGGCCAGGACCAGGTCGGGGTTGTGCACCTCGACGCCGGCCGGGGGCGCGATGTCGGCGGCGGTGACCAGGCCCGGACCCTGCTTGCGCAGGTACATCACGACCGGCTCGTCGTGCTCGGAGGACACGACCAGCTGCTTGATGTTCAGGATCAGGTCGGTGACGTCTTCCTTGACGCCGGGCACGGTGGTGAACTCGTGCAGCACGCCGTCGATGCGGATGGACGTGACCGCCGCACCCGGGATCGAGGAGAGCAGGGTCCGGCGCAGGGAGTTGCCGAGGGTGTAGCCGAAGCCCGGCTCCAGCGGCTCGATCACGAACCGGGAGCGGTACTCGTCGACGACCTCTTCGGTCAGCGAGGGGCGCTGAGCGATCAGCATGGTGTTTTTCCTTCAGTCGTGGACGCCCGCTATTTGACGTCCGCTGTACTGACAAGGGTACGGGCGGTACGGCGCCATCGGCTCCGTACCGCCCCTACCGGTCAGCTCTTACTTGGAGTAGAGCTCGACGATCAGCTGCTCCTGCACCTGGGTGTCGATCACCTGGCGCTCGGGCAGGCTGTGCACGAGGATCCGCAGCTGCGAGGGGATCGCCTCCAGCCACGCCGGAACGGTCTTCTCGCCGGCCTCCGCCTTGGCCACCTCGAAGGGGGTCAGGTTGCGGGAGCCCTCGCGGACCTCGATGACGTCGTGCACGGCCACGCGCGCCGACGGGATGTCGGTCTTGCGGCCGTTGACCTGGACGTGTCCGTGACGGACCAGCTGACGGGCGTGGTCGCGGGACTTGGCGAAGCCGGCCCGGTAGACCACGTTGTCGAGGCGGGTCTCAAGGATGCGCAGAAGGTTCTCACCGGTCTTGCCGGTCTTCTGGTTCGCTTCCTTGTAGTAGTTCACGAACTGCTTCTCAAGGACACCGTAGATACGGCTGCACTTCTGCTTCTCACGCAGCTGCAGCAGGTACTCGCTGTCCTTGGTGCGCCCGCGACCGTGCTCACCCGGGGGGTAAGGACGGATCTCGATCGGGCACTTAGCGCTCTCGCACTTGCTCCCCTTGAGGAAGAGCTTCTGCTTCTCCCGACGGCAACGCTTGCAGTCGGCCCCGGTGTAACGCGCCATTGTCTAGTTGTCTCCTACTTCAGGTGGGTCAGACGCGGCGACGCTTGGGCGGGCGGCATCCGTTGTGCGGGGTGGGGGTGACGTCCTGGATCGAGCCGACCTCAAGACCGGTCGCCTGAAGCGAACGGATGGCGGTCTCGCGGCCCGAGCCCGGGCCCTTGACGAAGACGTCAACCTTGCGCATGCCGTGCTCCTGCGCGCGGCGGGCGGCCGACTCGGCGGCCATCTGCGCGGCGAAGGGGGTGGACTTGCGCGAGCCCTTGAAGCCGACGTGGCCGGCAGAGGCCCAAGAGATCACGTTCCCGGTCGGGTCGGTGATCGAGACGATCGTGTTGTTGAACGTGCTCTTGATGTGAGCGTGCCCGTGGGCGACGTTCTTCTTCTCCTTGCGGCGCACCTTCTTGGCGCCGGCCGTACGGCCCTTCGGAGGCATTCAAATTCTCCCGTGGAGGTGGTCGGTCCTACAGCGAAGACCGCTTGCGGGGTCCTGCTGAGGACTACTTCTTGCCCGGCTTCTTCTTGCCGGCGATCGCGCGACGCGGACCCTTGCGGGTACGGGCGTTCGTGCTGGTGCGCTGACCGTGCACCGGCAGACCGCGGCGGTGACGCAGACCCTGGTAGCAGCCGATCTCGACCTTGCGGCGGATGTCGGCCTGGATCTCGCGACGGAGGTCACCCTCGGTCTTGAGGTTGTTGTCCACGTACTCGCGGATCTTGACGAGGTCTTCCTCGACCAGGTCGCGGACCCGGGTGTTCGGGTCCACGCCGGTGGCGGCGAGGGTCTGCTGCGCCAGCGTGCGCCCGATACCGAAGACGTAGGTGAGGGCGACCTCCACACGCTTGTCGCGCGGGAGGTCAACGCCTGCGAGGCGTGCCATTGATGTGGCTCCTGATGGCTATTCGGAGGTCTTCCACAGCACCGTTCCCGTAAGACTCTGCGGTATTACGAGCCGGGTCCCCGGCCTCCGAGCCGGGGGTGTCGTCCCTCGCGCACGGCGCGGGGGTCGGGTGACTGCGTATGTACGTGTGATGCGTCGCGCGAACTGCGAAATGCAGGTGGTCGGCGTGCGTCAGCCCTGGCGCTGCTTGTGGCGCAGGTTGTCGCAGATGACCATGACCCGGCCGTGGCGGCGGATCACCTTGCACTTGTCGCAGATCTTCTTGACGCTCGGCTTGACCTTCATGGGATGTGAGGTTCTCCGGGTCAGTGCCAATACCCCACGGGAGCGGGGCGTCGGCAAAATCTACTTGTAGCGGTAGACGATCCGGCCACGCGTCAGGTCGTAGGGAGAGAGCTCCACCACGACCCGGTCGTCCGGGAGGATACGGATGTAGTGCATCCGCATCTTTCCGCTGATGTGCGCGAGGACCTTGTGACCGTTCTGGAGCTCTACCTTGAACATCGCGTTCGGCAGAGACTCGATCACGGTGCCCTCGATCTCGATGGCACCTTGCTTCTTGGCCACGCTTCGCCTTTCGGATCGGCTACCTTGATCGACTCATGTGCACTGCACGCACCCGATGTGCGGGCACACGGATGCACGAGAGCCGACGCGTCAGTCTACGTCAGTGCCTGAGAAAAGACGAATCCAGGGTTATTGCCCACCGACGAAGATCCTTACGCGGCAAGGGTCGCCCCTAGGACAGGGCGCAGGTGGGGTACTGAGGTCGTCGCCCGGTGCGGCGGGAGTGCGCGACGGACACCGGACGGCAGACGGGAGTGCGGCGGGCGGGGCCTAGGCCAGGGGGTCGGGGGCCGCGGTGATGCCGAGGGAGGCCAGCTTGGCCTTGCCGCCGTCCGGCGAGGTCAGCACCAGCGGGCCGTCCTCGGTCAGCGCGACCGAGTGCTCCCAGTGCGAGGACCAGCGGCCGTCGTTGGTCTTGACCGTCCAGTCGTCCTCGAGGACGTGGGTCTTGGCGGTGCCGAGGTTGACCATCGGCTCGATGGCGATGCAGAAGCCGGGCACCAGCTTCGGGCCCCGGCCGCGCTTGCGGTCGACGTAGTTCAGCAGGTGCGGGTCCATGTGCATCTGCGAGCCGATGCCGTGGCCACCGTAGTCCTCGACGATGCCGTACTTGCCGCTGGACGGGCGCGGCTGGCGCCGGATGTAGCCCTCGATCGCCTTGGAGATGTCCACCAGCCGGTTGCCCTTGGCGACCGCGGCGACGCCGGCCCACATCGACTCCTCGGTGACCCGGCTGAGCTCGACCAGCTCCGGGGAGTGGCCGGAGCCGACGAAGGCGGTGTACGCCGCGTCGCCGTGCCAGCCGTCGATGATCGCGCCGCAGTCGATGGAGATGATGTCGCCGTCGGCGAGGACTGTGTCGGCGGAGGGGATGCCGTGGACGACCACCTCGTTCACGGAGGTGCAGATCGTCGCGGGGAAGCCGCCGTAGCCCAGGAAGTTCGACTTCGCGCCGTGCTCGGCGAGCACCTTGCGCGCGACGTCGTCCAGGTCCTTGGTGGTGGCGCCGGGCACCGCGGCCTCACGGGTCGCCGCGTGGATGGCAGCGACCACCAGCCCCGCCTCGCGCATCTTCGCGATCTGCGCGGGGTTCTTGATCTCCAGCATGCCGGTGCCTTCCGCCTTCACTCTCGTCCGCGGGTCCGTCCCGCCCACCCAACACTACGGCCGCGGCGCCCGTGCTGGACACCGCGGCCGTACCGAGTCTGTTGTCTACTCGCCGCGACCCAGGGCGTTCATCGCCCGCTGGGTGACCTCCGCGACCTTGCCGAGGGCCGGGATCGTGACGACCAGGTCCTGGGCCTTGTAGTAGTCGATGATCGGCTCGGTCTCCGAGTGGTAGACCTCCAGCCGCTTGCGGACGGTGTCCTCGCGGTCGTCCTCACGCTGGTACAGCTCGCCGCCGCACGCGTCGCAAACGCCCTCGGCCTTGGGCTGGTTGTACTCGACGTGGAAGACGTGGCTGGAGTCCTTCCGGCAGATCCGCCGGCCGGCGATCCGCTTGACCACCTCGTCCTCGGGGACCTCCAGGTCCAGCACCGCGTCCAACTGCAGGCCCTTGTCCCGCAGGTACGCGTCCAGCGCCTCGGCCTGGCCGAGGTTGCGCGGGAAGCCGTCCAGCAGGAAGCCCTCGGCCGCGTCGGCCTGCTCCATGCGGTCCTCGGCCATCCCGATGGTGACCGAGTCCGGCACGAGGTTGCCCGCGTCCATGTAGGACTTGGCCTCGACGCCGAGGGGCGTGCCCTGGGAGATGTTGGCCCGGAACAGGTCCCCCGTGGAGATGTGCGGGATCGCGAGGTTCTTGGCCAGGTACGCGGCCTGCGTACCCTTACCGGCCCCCGGGGGTCCGACGAGGACGATTCGCATCAGCGGAGGAACCCTTCGTAGTTGCGCTGCTGAAGCTGGCTCTCGATCTGCTTCACGGTCTCCAGACCCACACCCACGATGATCAGGATGCTCGTCCCGCCGAACGGGAAGTTCTGGTTCGCGTTGAACAGCACCAACGCCACTGTTGGTACAAGCGCGATCAGCCCCAGGTAGAGCGAACCCGGCCACGTGATCCTGTTGAGCACGTAGCTGAGGTACTCAGCCGTCGGGCGACCAGCCCGGATGCCCGGGATAAAGCCACCATACTTCTTCATGTTGTCGGCAACTTCTTCGGGGTTGAAGCTGATGGCCACGTAGAAGAAGGCGAAGAAAACGATGAGCAAGAAGTACGCGGCGATATAAACCGGGTGATTTCCCTTGGTGAAGTTGGTGGCGATCCACGTCGCCCAGCCCGCCTTCGACCCGCTGAACTGAGCGATCAGCGCCGGGATGTAGAGCAACGAGGACGCGAAGATGACGGGAATCACACCCGCCTGGTTCACCTTCAGCGGGATGTATGTGGACGTACCACCGTAAGAACGGCGACCGATCATGCGCTTCGCGTACTGCACGGGAATGCGCCGCTGCGCTTGCTCGACGAAGACCACCAGCGCGACCATCGCCAGGCCCACCAGGATCACCGAGAAGAACTCGATCCAGCCGTCGGCCAGCTTGCCGGTCAGCTTGATCTGCCACAGCGCGCCGGGGAAGCCGGCGGCGATCGAGATGAACATCAGGATCGACATGCCGTTGCCGATGCCGCGGTCGGTGACCATCTCGCCGAACCACATGATCAGGCCGGTGCCGGCGGTCATCGTGATCACCATGACGATGGTGGTGAAGATCGAGCTGTCGGGCACGATCTGGGTGGCGACCGGGCAGCTCTGGAAGAGCGCGCCGCTGCGGGCGGTGGCCACCAAGCCGGTGCCCTGCAGGATCGCCAGCGCCACGGTCAGGTAGCGGGTGTACTGGGTGATCTTCGCCTGGCCGGTCTGCCCCTCTTTCTTGAGGGCTTCGAGCCGGGGAATCACCACGGTCAGCAGCTGGAGGATGATGCTCGCCGTGATGTACGGCATGATCCCCAGCGCAAAGATCGTGAGGCTCAGCAACGCATTTCCGCTGAACATGTTCACCAGGGCGAACAACCCGCTGTTGGCGCCGGCCTGCTTCATGCAGGTCTCAACGTTCTGGTAGTTCACCCCCGGAAGCGGGACGTGCGCTCCGATCCGGTAGAGCACGATGATGCCCAACGTGAACAGCAGCTTCTTGCGCAGGTCGGGCGTCTTGAACGCTCGGGCGAACGCGGTAAGCACGGTGCCTCCTGCGCCCCCCGCCTCTACGGCCGGGAGGTGACGGTCTTGTGGATCGACGAATACGTAGCGGCTGTACCGCGCGGAGCTCGCCCGCACGGCGGGATCCGGAGCGGACCCCGGACAAGACAAACAGTGCAGGCCACCTTACCGGCGACCGTTGCCCCGTGGAACGACTGACCGGGGATGCCCCAAGCGAGGGGCATCCCCGGTCAGTTGGACCAACGAGCTCAGAGAAGCTCGGTGACGCTGCCGCCGGCGGCGGTGATCTTCTCCTTGGCGGAGCCGGAGACGGAGTCAACCGTCACCGTCAGCGCCACGGAGATCTCGCCCTGGCCCAGGACCTTGACGAGCTCGTTCTTGCGCACCGCACCCTTGGCGACCAGGTCGGCCACCGTGACCTCGCCACCCTGCGGGTAGAGCGCGGCCAGCCGGTCCAGGTTCACGACCTGGAACTGCTTGTGGGCGGGGTTCTTGAAGCCCTTCAGCTTCGGGAGGCGCATGTGGAGGGGCATCTGCCCACCCTCGAAGCGCTCCGGAACCTGGTAACGGGCCTTGGTGCCCTTGGTACCACGACCAGCGGTCTTACCCTTGGACGCCTCACCACGACCGACACGGGTCTTGGCGGTCTTGGCGCCAGGGGCGGGCCGGAGGTTGTGGACCTTCAGCGGGTTGCTCTCCGCCATGTCAGTCGACCTCCTTGACCGACACGAGGTGGCGGACGGTGTGCACCATGCCGCGGTACTCGGGACGGTCGTCCTTGACAACCACGTCGTTGATCCGCTTCAGACCAAGCGAGCGCAGGGTTTCGCGGTGGTTCTGCTTGCTGCCGATCACAGACTTGACCTGCGTGATTTCGAGGCGAGCCATTACGCACTCACCCCTGCACGCGCCCGCAGCAGAGCGGCGGGGGCCACGTCCTCCAGCGGCAGGCCACGACGGGCGGCGATCTCCTCGGGCCGCTGCAGGCCCTTGAGCGCCGTCACCGTGGCGTGCACGATGTTGATCGGGTTCGACGAACCGAGCGACTTGCTCAGCACGTCGTGGATGCCCGCGCACTCCAGGACGGCGCGCACCGGGCCACCGGCGATCACACCGGTACCGGGGGAAGCCGGCTTGAGCAGGACGACGCCCGCAGCCTTCTCGCCCTGGATCGGGTGCGGGACGGTACCGGCGATACGGGGGACCTTGAAGAAGTTCTTCTTGGCCTCTTCCACGCCCTTGGCGATGGCAGCCGGAACTTCCTTGGCCTTGCCGTAACCGACACCTACGGTGCCGTCACCGTCGCCCACCACGACGAGCGCGGTGAAGCTGAAGCGACGACCACCCTTGACAACCTTGGCGACGCGGTTGATCGCGACAACGCGCTCAACGTACGCGGTCTTCTCGGCGGCAGCGCCACCGTCGCGACCCTTCCGGTCCCGCCGCTCGCCGCCACCGGCACCGCTGCCGCGGCGCTGGGGTCCAGCCATTGGATTTACCTCTCTCTGTTACGTCCGCTAGCTCCGGAACCGGGGCTTAGAACTTCAGCCCGGCTTCGCGGGCGGCGTCGGCCAGAGCGGCAATCCGCCCGGCGTACTGCTTGCCACCGCGGTCGAACACGACGGCCTCGACACCGGCGGCCTTGGCACGCTCGGCAACCAGGGCGCCAACCTTCTGGGCCTGAGCGCTCTTGTCGCCCTCGCCACCACGGATCGACGCGTCCAGGGTCGACGCCGACGCCAGGGTGTGACCCTGAATGTCGTCGATGACCTGGGCGAAGATGCCGCGGTTGGAGCGAGTCACGACCAGACGGGGACGCTCGGGCGTACCCGAAATCCGCTTCCGGATCCGGATGTGGCGACGCTTGGCAGCAGCGCGCTTGTAGGCGTTGCCCTTAGCGATCTTCACACCGTATGCCATGGCTTACTTACCCGCCTTTCCGACCTTGCGGCGGATGACTTCGCCCTCGTACTTGACGCCCTTGGCCTTGTACGGGTCGGGCTTCCGCAGCTTGCGGATGTTCGCGGCGACCTCGCCGACCTTCTGCTTGTCGATGCCCTCGACGCTGAACTTCGTCGGCGTCTCGACCTTGAAGGAGATGCCCTCGGGCGCCTCGATCAGGATCGGGTGGCTGTAGCCCAGGGAGAACTCCAGGTTGGAGCCCTTGGCCTGGACGCGGTAACCAACACCGCTGATCTCGAGCTTCTTCACGTAGCCCTGGGTCACGCCGGTGATCATGTTCGCCACCAGCGTGCGGGACAGGCCGTGGAGGGCCTTGTTCTGACGCTCGTCGTTCGGGCGGGAGACGGCGATGACGCCGTCCTCACCCTTGGCGACCTCGATGGGCGCCGCGACGGTGTGCGAAAGGGAGCCCTTGGGACCCTTCACGTTGACCGTGCGGCCCTCGATGGTGACGTCCACACCAGCGGGAACCTGGATGGGCAGCTTGCCAATGCGCGACATTAGCTCTTCCTCCGTTCCCTGTTACCAGACGTAGGCGAGGACTTCCCCACCCACGCCCTTCTTGCTGGCCTGCTGGCCGGTCAGGAGACCGTGGGACGTGGAGATGATCGCCACGCCCAGGCCGCCGAGGACCTTCGGCAGGTTGGTGGACTTTGCGTAGACCCGCAGACCCGGCTTCGAGATTCGCTTGATGCCGGCGATCGAGCGCTCACGGTTCGGGCCGAACTTCAGCTCCAGGACGAGGTTCTTGCCAACCTCTGCGTCCTCGACGCTCCAGCCGGTGATGTAACCCTCCTGCTGGAGGATCTCCGCGATGTGCGACTTGATCTTGCTGTGCGGCATCGCCACGGTGTCGTGGTACGCCGAGTTCGCGTTCCGCAGACGGGTCAGCATGTCTGCGATGGGATCAGTCATGGTCATGAATTGGCCTTCGGCCTCTCTCGCCGGGGTTTCCTATATGCGCCATCCCTCTCCCCGATCTGGGTCGGGACGGGTGCGGCACGGGGACCTACGGCGTAGTAAGCGACGTTATGCGGGTGCGTACCCGCGGTCGGTCTCGGGCGGCGGGACGCCCAAACCCTTCTACCCTACGGGAAGTGGGTCGGGGCGCCCGCCAACCGATTGCTTACCGAGAGCCTCCGGTAATCCCAACTAGGGGATTACCAGGAGCTCTTGGTCACGCCCGGCAGCTCGCCACGGTGAGCCATCTCACGAAGGCACACGCGGCACAGGCCGAACTTGCGGTACACGGAGTGCGGGCGGCCGCAGCGCTGGCAGCGGGTGTACGCGCGCACACCGAACTTCGGCTTGCGAGCAGCCTTGGCAATCAGAGCCTTCTTCGCCATCTCGCTCACGCCTCCTTGAACGGGAAGCCGAGGTGACGAAGCAGGGCACGGCCCTCGTCGTCGTTGGTCGCCGTGGTGACCACGGTGATGTCCATACCCCGGGTACGGTCGATCTTGTCCTGGTCGATCTCGTGGAACATGACCTGCTCGGTGAGACCGAAGGTGTAGTTGCCCCGACCGTCGAACTGCTTCGGGGACAGACCACGGAAGTCGCGGATGCGCGGCAGCGCCAGCGACAGCAGGCGGTCCAGGAACTCCCACATGCGGTCACCGCGGAGGGTGACGTGGGCACCGATCGGCTGGCCCTCACGCAGCTTGAACTGCGCGATGGACTTACGGGCCTTGGTGACGGCCGGCTTCTGGCCGGTGATCGTGGTGAGGTCGCGCACGGCGCCCTCGATCAACTTGGAGTCGCGGGCGGCGTCGCCCACACCCATGTTGACCACGATCTTGGTCAGACCGGGGATCTGCATGACGTTCTCGTAGGAGAACTCGTCCTTCAGCTTCCCGGCGATCTCTTCGCGGTAGCGCGTCTTCAGACGCGGCGCGTTGGTGGTGGCAGTCATCAGATGTCCTCACCGGTCCGCTTGGCAACGCGGATCTTGTTGCCCTCGTCGTCAAAGCGGTACCCGACGCGGGTAACGACCTTCTTGCCGTCCTGCTCCACGACCAGCTGCACGTTGCTGACGTGGACGGGGGCCTCGGTCGTCACGATGCCGCCGGTCTGCGAACCACGAGCGGTCTGTCCGGCCTTGGTGTGCTTCTTGACCCGGTTGACACCCTCGACCAGGACACGGTCCTCGCGGGGGAAGGCCGCGATGACCTTGCCCTGCTTGCCCTTGTCCTTACCGGTGATGACCTGGACCAGGTCGCCCTTCTTGATCTTCATCGGTTACAGCACCTCCGGCGCGAGCGAGATGATCTTCATGAACTTCTTCTCGCGCAGCTCACGGCCCACGGGGCCGAAGATACGGGTGCCGCGGGGGTCGCCATCGTTCTTGAGGATGACGGCCGCGTTCTCATCGAAGCGGATGTACGAGCCGTCCGGACGGCGGCGCTCCTTGACGGTGCGAACGATGACGGCCTTGACGACGTCACCCTTCTTCACGTTGCCACCGGGGATCGCGTCCTTGACGGTGGCGACGATGACGTCACCGATGCCCGCGTAGCGGCGACCGGAACCACCGAGAACACGGATGCAAAGGATCTCCTTCGCACCAGTGTTGTCGGCGACGCGCAGTCGCGACTCCTGCTGGATCACGTCTATCTCCTGAATGTCTGCCGGTTCCCGGCAGGTGCTTCCTGGGAAACACCTGCCGAGCCTGGCGGAACTGTTCCTAGGGGGTCCCCCTAGGAGGGATTACTTGGCCTTTTCGAGGATCTCGACGACGCGCCAACGCTTCGTCGCGGACAGCGGCCGGGTCTCCATGAGGAGGACGCGGTCGCCGACGCCCGCAGCGTTCTGCTCGTCGTGTGCCTTGAGCTTGTTGGTACGGCGGATGACCTTGCCGTACAGCGCGTGCTTGACGCGGTCCTCGACTGCGACGACGACGGTCTTGTCCATCTTGTCGCTGACGACCAGACCCTCACGGGTCTTGCGGAAGCCGCGCTCGGTCTTCTCAGTCACGTTCTTCTCGCTCATCAGGCGTTCTCCACCGTCTCGATGCCCAGCTCACGCTCACGCATCAGGGTGTAGATCCGGGCGATGTCCTTGCGGACGGCCTTCAGCCGGCCGTGGTTTTCGAGCTGTCCGGTCGCCGCCTGGAAGCGGAGGTTGAACAGCTCCTCCTTGGCCTCACGAAGCTTGGCAACGAGGTCCTCGTTGTTCAGCTCGCGCAGCTCGGTCGCCTTGGTACCGGCCGCCATCACGACTCACCTGCCTCGCGCCGCACGATGCGGCACTTCATCGGAAGCTTGTGGGCGGCGCGGGTCAGCGCCTCCTTGGCAACCTTTTCGTTCGGGAAGGACAGCTCGAACATCACCCGACCGGGCTTGACGTTCGCGATCCACCACTCCGGAGAACCCTTACCGGAACCCATGCGGGTCTCGGCCGGCTTCTTCGTCAGCGGACGGTCGGGGTAGATGTTGATCCACACCTTGCCGCCACGCTTGATGTGACGGGTCATGGCGATACGAGCGGACTCGATCTGCCGGTTCGTCACGTAGGCCGGGGTGACGGCCTGAATGCCGTACTCACCGAAGGCAAGCTCGGTACCGCCCTTGGCCATACCGTTCCGCTTCGGGTGGTGCTGCTTGCGGTGCTTGACCCTGCGAGGGATCAGCATGTCGGTCAGCCCTCCGTTCCAGGGTTCTCCGCCGGAGCAGCGGCAGCGGCCTCGGCCTTGGGGGCCTCGGCTGCCGGAGCCTGCTGCTGCGGCTTACGGCCGCGACCGCCACGCTCGCCACCGCGGCGCGGGCGCTCGTTGCCACCGCGGGCCGGGCGGTTACCCGCACGGGCGGCAGCGTTCTCGGCACGCACCTCGGCGATGTTCTTGACGTCGCCCTTGTAGATCCAGACCTTCACGCCGATGCGACCGAAGGTGGTCTTGGCCTCGAAGAAGCCGTAGTCGACGTTGGCGCGGAGCGTGTGCAGGGGCACACGGCCCTCGCGGTAGAACTCCGAGCGGGACATCTCGGCGCCGCCGAGACGGCCACCGCACTGGATCTTGATGCCCTTGGCGCCGGCCTTCATCGTCGACTGCATGCTCTTACGCATGGCGCGACGGAAGGAGACGCGGGAGGAGAGCTGCTCGGCGACGGCCTGGGCGACCAGCTGAGCATCGGTCTCGGGGTTCTTGACCTCGAGGATGTTCAGCTGGACCTGCTTGCCGGTCAGCTTCTCCAGCTCACCGCGGATGCGGTCGGCCTCGGCGCCGCGGCGACCGATGACGATGCCCGGGCGAGCGGTGTGGATGTCAACGCGGACGCGCTCACGGGTGCGCTCGATCTCCACCTTGGAGATACCGGCGCGCTCCATGCCCTTCGTCATCATGCGACGAATGGCGACGTCTTCCTTGACGTAGTCCTTGTACAGCTTGTCGGCGTACCAACGGGACTTGAAGTCCGTCGTCACACCGAGCCGGAACCCGTGCGGGTTTACCTTCTGGCCCATTACCGGGTTCCTTCCTTGCTGCTGACGACCACGGTGATGTGGCTGGTCCGCTTACGGATCCGGTAGGCACGGCCCTGGGCACGCGGACGGAACCGCTTCAGGGTCGGGCCCTCATCCACGTACGCCTCGCTGATGACCAGCGAAGAGGCGTCGGTGTGGTCGTAGTTGTGCGCGGCGTTGGCAATGGCGCTGTCCAGCACCTTGCCCACCGGCACGCTCGCGGCCTGCGGGGCGAAACGCAGGACCGCCTGAGCCTCCGTGGCATCCATGCCACGGATAAGGTCCACCACGCGGCGGGCCTTCATGGGCGTGACGCGGATGTACCGCGCCTGGGCCCTGGCTTCCATGGTTGTCCCTTCGGTGTCAGTCATAGTCTTCGCACTCCGGTCGATCAGCGACGACGCGACTTGCGGTCGTCCTTCTCGTGGCCGCGGAAGGTGCGGGTCGGCGCAAACTCGCCGAGCTTGTGGCCGACCATCGACTCGGTGACGAACACCGGGACGTGCTTGCGGCCGTCGTGCACCGCGATCGTGTGGCCGAGCATGGCCGGGACGATCATGGAGCGGCGGGACCAGGTCTTGATGACGTTCTTGGTGCCTGCGTCGTTCTGTACGTCCACCTTCTTGGCGAGGTGGTCGTCGACGAAGGGCCCCTTCTTGAGACTGCGCGGCATCTAAACCCGCTCCTAGCGCTTCTTGTTCGTCTTGCGGCGGCGGACGATGTACTTGTTGCTGGCCTTCTTCGGCGAGCGAGTACGACCCTCCTTCTTGCCCCAGGGCGAGACCGGGTGGCGACCACCGGAAGTCTTGCCCTCACCACCACCGTGCGGGTGGTCAACCGGGTTCATCACGACACCACGCACGGTCGGGCGGACGCCCTTCCAGCGCATACGGCCGGCCTTGCCCCAGTTGATGTTCGACTGCTCGGCGTTGCCGACCTCGCCGACAGTGGCGCGGCAGCGGACGTCGACCAGGCGGATCTCGCCGGACGGCATGCGCAGGTGGGCCATGGAGCCCTCACGCGCCAGCAGCTGCACGGAGGCACCCGCGGAGCGGGCGAACTTCGCGCCGCCGCCGGGCCGCAGCTCGATGGCGTGGATGGTCGTACCGACCGGGATGTTGCGCAGCGGCAGGTTGTTGCCCGGCTTGATGTCGGCGCCAGCGCCGTTCTCAATCCGGTCACCCTGCTGCAGGCCGCGCGGCGCGATGATGTAGCGCTTCTCGCCGTCCGCGTAGTGCAGCAGCGCGATGCGCGCGGTGCGGTTGGGGTCGTACTCGATGTGCGCGACCTTGGCCGGCACGCCGTCCTTGTCGTGACGACGGAAGTCGATCACGCGGTAGGCGCGCTTGTGGCCACCGCCCTGGTGGCGAACGGTCACACGACCGGCGTTGTTACGGCCGCCCTTGCTGTGCAGCGGGCGGACCAGCGACTTCTCCGGCGTGGACCGCGTGATCTCGACAAAGTCGGCGACGCTGGAGCCACGACGGCCCGGGGTCGTCGGCTTGTACTTGCGGATACCCATTTCTCAGTCCTCGTCCGATTCCGGACGACTCGGACTCCGTTAGGAGACCGGGCCGCCGAAGATGTCGATACGGTCGCCCTCGGCGAGGGTCACGATGGCGCGCTTGGTGTCAGCGCGCTTACCGAAACCGGTCTTGGTGCGCTTGCGCTTACCCTGACGGTTAATCGTGTTGACCCCGGTGACCTTGACCGAGAAGACCGCCTCGACGGCCTGCTTGATCTGGGTCTTGTTCGAGCCGGGCGCGACGATGAACGTGTACTTGTTCTCGTCCAGCAGCGCGTAGCTCTTCTCGGACACAACCGGCTTGACGAGGACGTCACGCGGGTCCGTGAAGGTCTTGCTGGTGACGACGGCCTCACTCATCAGGCGTCGCTCCCTTCGGTCTCAACGGCCTTGGGGCCAGACACGAAGGACTCGAAGGCGGCCTTGGTGAAGACCACGTCGTCGGAGACGAGCACGTCGTACGTGTTCAGCTGGCCCGGCTCCAGGATGTGGACCTGGGGCAGGTTACGGGCGGACAGCCACGCGGCCTCGTCGGAGCGCTCGACGACCAGCAGCACGTTCTTGCGGTCGCTGATCTTGCCGAACAGGCCCTTGGCGGCCTTGGTGGACACCGCGCCGTCGACCACGCCGGAGACGACGTGGATGCGGCTGTGGCGGGCCCGGTCGGTCAGCGCACCGCGCAGGGCGGCGGCCTTCATCTTCTTCGGGGTCCGCTGGCTGTAGTCACGCGGCACGGGGCCGTGGACGACGCCACCACCGGCGAACTGCGGCGCACGGGTCGAACCCTGGCGCGCACGGCCGGTGCCCTTCTGGCGGTACGGCTTCCTGCCACCGCCACGGACCTCGCCGCGGGTCTTGGTCTTGTGCGTGCCCTGACGGGCAGCGGCCAGCTGCGCGACGACGACCTGGTGGATCAGCGGAATGCTGACCTTCGCGTCGAAGATCTCCGTGGGGAGCTCGACGGTCCCGGCCTTGTCGCCTGCCGGCGAAAGGATGTCAATGGTGCTCATCGGTTACCTCAGGCCCCCTTGGCCGCGGTACGGACCAGGACGAGGCCGCCGTTCGGACCAGGAACTGCGCCCTTGATGAGGAGCAGACCCTTCTCCGCGTCAACGGCGTGGACGGTCAGGTTCTGGGTGGTGACCCGCTCATTGCCCATACGGCCGGCCATCCGCATGCCCTTGAACACGCGGCCCGGGGTGGCGCAGCCACCGATGGAGCCCGGCTTGCGGTGCACGCGGTGGGCACCGTGCGAAGCCTTGCCACCGCCGAAGCCGTGACGCTTCATGACACCGGCGAAGCCCTTGCCCTTGCTCTTGCCGGTCACGTCCACCTTCACGCCCGCCTCGAAGACGTCGGCGCTCAGCTCCTGGCCGAGGGTGTACTCGCTCGCGTCAGCGGTACGAACCTCGACGAGGTGGCGGCGGGGGGTGACGTCGGCCTTCGCGAAGTGGCCCTTGAGGGGCTTGTTCACCTTGCGCGGGTCGATCTCGCCGAAGGCGATCTGGACGGAGTCGTAGCCGTCCTGGTCATTGGTGCGCACCTGGGTAACGACGCAGGGGCCGGCCTTCACCACGGTCACCGGGACGACACGGTTGTTCTCGTCCCAGACCTGGGTCATGCCGAGCTTCTCGCCCAGGAGCCCCTTGATCTGCTTAGCCATCTCTTCCGCGCCTCTCAGAGCTTGATCTCGATGTCAACGCCGGCCGGAAGGTCCAGGCGCATCAGCGAGTCAACGGTCTTGGGCGTCGGGTCGAGGATGTCGATCAGGCGCTTGTGCGTGCGCATCTCGAAGTGCTCGCGCGAGTCCTTGTACTTGTGCGGCGACTTGATGACGCAGTACACGTTCTTCTCAGTGGGCAGCGGCACCGGGCCCGCGACCGACGCACCAGTGCGGGTCACCGTCTCGACGATCTTCTTCGCCGAGGAGTCGATGACCTCGTGGTCGTAGGCCTTGAGCCGGATGCGGATCTTCTGTCCCGCCATGGCTACTTCGTAGTCCTGTCTCTCGTAACGCTCTGGGACCCGGGAGGTCACCGTTCTTCACCGACCCACGCGGTCGGGCGTGTCGCGCTCCTTCTCGTAAATCTCCGCACGGAAGATCCCTCAAGGAGGAGAGCGTGGGGGAAGAACACCCACCGGGCGCCTGGAAGAGGCACCCCGCTGACACTTCCCGGAAGATTCCCGTACTTCCGCCCCTGAAAAGAGGCGACGAATACCTGGGACTCGCTTCCAGTCCTCCCGGCGGGAGGCGCGCAGCATCGGCACTCAACCGAGCAACCTGGCCAGTGTGCCACACGGGGGACACCACTGGCCAACTGAAGTGGGAGAGCTTACCCGACGACACGGAGGAGTTGCCCGAGGCCGGCCCCTCCGTCACCGCGTGCGAGCGTCCGCAGCTCAGGGTGGCCACTGCCGGGGCAGGGCTCTATACCACAGGGACGCCCAGCGTTCGGCCGGCGGGAGCGGCCGGACACCGGGCGAGGTCCGGGTCAGCCACGCGCCTGCTCGCGGACGAAGGCGGCGAGCCGGTCGAGGACCTCGTCGATCCCGTCCGGCAGGAGGTGGCTGAAGGGCAGCCGCATGACGTTGCACGGGGGCGCGTCGGCTGAGACGTGGTGCGGCGGCGCCCACAGCCCCCGGTGCTCGCGGGCGCCGTGCTCCAGCAGGCGGCCGCCGACCGCGAAGCACACCGCCAGCGGGAGGCGCGTAGGGGCGCGCAGCGTCTCGTGTGGCTCCAGCCCAGGGCCGCCGCCATGGCCAAGACCTTCTCGTCGACGCGCAGCCCGTAAAGCTGGAACCAGGAGCGGCCGGCTGCCGCGGCGACCCCCTCCAGCGGATAGCTGCTCAGGGCGCCGATGGCGAACGGCACCCCGGCCTGCCGGGCGGCCCGCGTCGCCGCCAACTCGCCGTCGGGGCAGATCAGTTGGCGGTAGGCAGACGCCCTAGGGCACCTTCACGGCGGCCGCGAGCGCCAGGTCCCGCGGGCTCAGTGAAGCCGGGGCCGGGCTGGCCCTTCGGCGGCGTGGTGGCGCAGGAGATGGCCGTCCAACTGCGCGCCACCGACGAGCAGACAGGCACCCTGGTCCTCTTGGACGCCTATCCACCGCACCGGCAGGACCTCACGCTCGCCGCCACAACGCACCCTGCGCACACGATCGACGGCGACGAGGGACCGCCCAGATCCGGCCCGACATCCTCCGCCAGACCTGGGATGCCGTCTCGGAGTGACTGAGCCGCTGACGCCCGCGGGCCGGGCCGTATGGCATCGCCCCCGCGGTGCCATACGGCCCGACCCCCTGCGTCGACAGCCCCCATGACAGCCAACAGGCCGTCCACAAAAGCGAGTTCACCAGACCGAAGCACAAGCAGCCCAAGCAACAAAAGCCACACAAGCAGCAGCAAGAACCGCGACAGAACAGCAGAAAGCCCCGCCCACCTTGCGGTGAGCGGGGCTTCCCGAACTGCTACCGGATCAACCGGAGACCGTCTTACTTGACGATCTTGGTGACCTGGCCGGCGCCGACGGTCCGACCACCCTCACGGATGGCGAACTTCAGGCCCTCCTCCATGGCGACAGGCTGGATGAGGTCCACCTTCATCTCGGTGTTGTCACCCGGCATGACCATCTCGGTGCCCTCGGGGAGGGTCACAACACCGGTCACGTCAGTCGTACGGAAGTAGAACTGCGGACGGTAGTTGTTGAAGAACGGCGTGTGGCGGCCACCCTCGTCCTTGGACAGGATGTAGGCCTGCGCCTCGAACTCGGTGTGCGGGGTGACCGAGCCCGGCTTGATGATGACCTGGCCGCGCTCGACGTCCTCGCGCTTGATGCCGCGGAGCAGCAGACCGACGTTCTCACCGGCCTGGCCCTCATCGAGCAGCTTGCGGAACATCTCGATACCGGTGACGGTGGTCGAGGTCTTGTCCTGCTTGATGCCGATGATGTCGACGGTCTCGTTGACCTTGAGGATGCCGCGCTCGATACGACCGGTGACGACGGTGCCACGACCGGTGATCGTGAAGACGTCCTCGATCGGCATCAGGAACGGCTTGTCGACGTCGCGCTCGGGCTGCGGGATCGACTCGTCGACGGCCTTCATCAGCTCGAGGACGGAGTTGCCCCACTCCTTGTCGCCCTCGAGGGCCTTCAGAGCGGAGACCTTGACGACCGGAACGTCGTCGCCGGGGAACTCGTACTCGGAGAGGAGCTCACGGACCTCGAGCTCGACGAGCTCCAGGATCTCCTCGTCGTCCACCATGTCGGCCTTGTTCAGGGCGACAACGATGTACGGAACGCCGACCTGGCGGGCCAGGAGCACGTGCTCCTTGGTCTGCGGCATCGGGCCGTCGGTGGCGGCGACCACGAGGATGGCGCCGTCCATCTGCGCGGCACCCGTGATCATGTTCTTGATGTAGTCCGCGTGACCGGGGCAGTCAACGTGGGCGTAGTGACGCGTCTCGGTCTGGTACTCGACGTGCGCGATGGAGATGGTGATACCGCGCTGGCGCTCCTCAGGAGCCTTGTCGATCTGGTCGAAGGCCGAGGCCTCGTTCAGGTCCGGGTACGCGTCGTGCAGCACCTTGGTAATGGCGGCCGTGAGGGTCGTCTTACCGTGGTCAATGTGACCGATGGTGCCGATGTTGACGTGCGGCTTAGTCCGCTCGAACTTCGCCTTCGCCACTGGGGTCCTCCTGTGGAGTGGTTCTGTACGCCTTACTCATCGGCGCCAGGTGATCTTTGCTGGATAGCCCGGGCCCGGGGGCATTCCTCCACGGTTGCGGCGGAATGCCCCGGTGGACCCGGAGTCAAGCCTAGAGCGTGAACTCAGGGAGTGAGTTACTCGCCCTTGGCCTTGGCGATGATCTCCTCGGCGACGTTCTTGGGAACCTCGGCGTAGGAGTCGAACTGCATCGAGTAGCTCGCGCGACCCGACGTCTTGCTGCGGAGGTCTCCGACGTAGCCGAACATCTCCGAGAGCGGCACCAGACCCGTGACGAGCTTGGCGCCGGCGCGGTCCTCCATGGACTGGATCTGACCACGGCGGGAGTTGATGTCGCCGATCACGTCGCCCATGTAGTCCTCGGGCGTGGTGACCTCGACCTTCATCATCGGCTCGAGCAGGGCCGGGCTGGCCTTGCGGGCAGCCTCCTTGAAGGCCATCGAACCGGCGATCTTGAACGCCATTTCCGACGAGTCGACCTCGTGGAAGGCGCCGTCGAGGAGCGTGACCTTGACACCGGTCAGCGGGTAGCCGGCGAGAACACCGAACTCCATGGCCTCCTGGCAGCCCGCGTCCACGGACGGGATGTACTCCCGCGGGATGCGGCCACCGGTGACCTTGTTCTCGAACTCGTACCCGTCGCCCTCGAGCGGCGCGATGGCGATCTGCACCTTCGCGAACTGGCCGGAACCACCAGTCTGCTTCTTGTGCGTGTAGTCGAGACGCTCGACCGCCTTGCGCAGGGTCTCGCGGTAGGCGACCTGCGGCTTGCCGACGTTGGCCTCGACCCGGAACTCACGCTTCATACGGTCGACCAGCACGTCGAGGTGCAGCTCGCCCATACCCGCGATGATGGTCTGGCCGGTCTCCTCGTCGGTGTGCACCTGGAACGAGGGGTCTTCCTCGGCGAGACGCTGGATGGCGACACCCAGCTTCTCCTGGTCGCCCTTGGACTTGGGCTCAATGGCGACCTGGATGACCGGAGCCGGGAACTCCATCGACTCGAGGATCACCGGGGAACCCGCGTCGCAGAGGGTCTCACCGGTGGTGGTCTGCTTCAGACCCATGACGGCGACGATGTCGCCGGCACCCACCGCGTCGATCTCCTCACGCTTGTTCGCGTGCATCCGGTAGATCTTGCCGATGCGCTCCTTCTTGCCCTTCACCGAGTTCTGCACCTGCGTGCCGGCCTCGAGGCGGCCCGAGTACACCCGGATGAAGGTGAGCTTGCCCAGGTGGGGGTCGCTCGCAATCTTGAACGCGAGGGCGGCCAGCGGCTCGTCCTCGGACGGCTTGCGCTTGATGACCTCGTCCGCGTTGTTGACGGCGTGGCCCTCGATGGCCTCGACGTCCAGCGGAGAGGGGAGGTAGCGCACGACCGCGTCGAGCAGGGGCTGCACGCCCTTGTTCTTGAACGCGGTACCGCAGAACACCGGCGTGACGGTGGTGACGTCGGCGTTGCCGGAGGCGATGGTGATACGACGGATCGCGGCGTAGAGCTGCTCCTCGGTGGGCTCCTGGCCCTCCAGGTAGAGCTCCATGACCTCTTCGTCGTTCTCGGCGACGACCTCGAGCAGCTTGCCGCGGTACTCCTCGGCAGCCTCGATGTGCGTGTCCGGGATGTCGACGGTGTCGTACATCTCGCCCTTGGCCGCCTCGGCGGACCAGACCAGCGCCTTCATCTTGACGAGGTCGACGACACCCTTGAAGTCGGCCTCGGCACCGATCGGCAGCTGCATCACGATCGGGGTCGCGCCCAGGCGATCCGTGATCATGTCGACGCAGCGGTGGAACTCGGCGCCCGTGCGGTCAAGCTTGTTGACGAAGCAGATGCGCGGAACGCCGTAGCGGTCCGCCTGGCGCCAGACGGTCTCCGACTGGGGCTCGACACCGGCGACGCCGTCGAACACCGTCACCGCACCGTCGAGCACGCGCAGCGAGCGCTCCACCTCGACGGTGAAGTCGACGTGGCCCGGGGTGTCGATGATGTTGATGGTGTTGTCGACGTTCTCCAGCGGCCAGTGGCAGGTCGTCGCGGCAGACGTGATCGTGATGCCGCGCTCCTGCTCCTGCTCCATCCAGTCCATCGTGGCAGCGCCGTCGTGGACTTCACCGATCTTGTAAGAAACACCGGTGTAGAACAGGATCCGCTCGGTGGTGGTCGTCTTGCCCGCGTCGATGTGGGCCATGATCCCGATGTTGCGGACCTTGGCCAGGTCAAGCGAAGTGGTAGCCATAGTGGCTCAGTCTTCTCTCGGTCTCGATGGGGGTTGCGACTACCAGCGGTAGTGCGCGAAGGCCTTGTTGGACTCGGCCATCTTGTGCGTGTCCTCACGCTTCTTGACCGAAGCGCCGAGGCCGTTGGAGGCGTCGAGCAGTTCGTTCATGAGGCGCTCGGTCATGGTCTTCTCGCGGCGGGCGCGGGAGTAGCCCACGAGCCAGCGGAGCGACAGCGTGGCGGCACGGCCAGGCTTGACCTCGACCGGGACCTGGTAGGTCGCGCCACCGACACGGCGGGACTTGACCTCAAGGGTCGGCTTGATGTTCTCCAGCGCGCGCTTCAGCGTGATGACCGGGTCGGTGCCGGTCTTCTCACGCAGACCCTCCATGGCGCCGTAGACGATGCGCTCAGCGGTGGAGCGCTTGCCGTTCAGCAGCACCTTGTTGATGAGGGAGGTCACCAGGGGGGAGCCGTAAACCGGGTCGATGATGACCGGGCGCTTCGGGGCGGGGCCCTTACGAGGCATTCTTACTTCTCCTTCTTGGCGCCGTAGCGGCTGCGAGCCTGCTTGCGGTTCTTGACGCCCTGCGTGTCGAGGGAGCCGCGGATGATCTTGTACCGAACACCCGGCAGGTCCTTCACACGGCCGCCGCGCACGAGCACGATCGAGTGCTCCTGCAGGTTGTGGCCCTCACCCGGAATGTAAGCGGTGACCTCGATCCCACTGGTCAGACGCACACGCGCGACCTTACGCAGGGCCGAGTTCGGCTTCTTCGGGGTGGTCGTGAACACACGCGTGCAGACGCCACGGCGCTGGGGCGAACCCTCAAGTGCGGGCGTCTTGTTCTTCTCGACCTTGTCCTGCCGGCCCTTACGGACCAGCTGCTGGATCGTAGGCACTACTTCTCCGGTTTCTGTGTGCCAGTCTCGGTAAAGCTAACCCGGAACATTCCCCGACCCACGCGGTCGGGTGTGTCGAATACTGCAGACCTGCCTCGCTGGAACGAGGACGGCGGCAGATTGCGGTGTCAAAACCCGGCTGCCGCGCTGCCGGGACTCTCCGGCCGGCAAACTGGCGGGAGAAGGCGCGCACGGCAGCCCAGGGACACCCCAGGCACAAGGTCAGAGCGTACCTACAGCATTGGCTGCGGTCAAAACAAATGCACACGCGAAGGACACGCCGGACGCCCCCGACGCTGCGGCCACCGTAGTGCGTCCCCGAGCCCTACGGAAGACGGCACACGGCCCTCAGCCGCGGGTCACCGCGAGCAGCACCATCACCAGGAAGAACAGTGCCCAGGCACCGATCCCGAGCCAACCGATGAGCAATCCGGCGATCGCCTGGCCGTCTCCCCGCTCCCCCGTGCGCCGGATCTCGCCCCGCGCCTTGTGCCCCAGGATCACCGCGGGGATCGACGTCAGCCCCCAGGTGAACGGGGAGAGCAGCCCGCAGACCAGGGCGCCCGTGGCGGAGCCGTTGGTCGACTGCGGCATCGGCATCGGCATGGGAAGGAACGTCGCCGGCATGGCGGGCGCCGCCGGCCGCGGCGCGAACTGCGCCTGCGGCACCGGCCCTTGGGGCAGATCCGCGACCAGCGTCTGCAGTTCCGCGTGGGTCTGCGCCTGGTACGCGCGGGAGATCCGCTGCTCGTACTCGGGCTGGGCGAGCCGGCCCTCCGCGAAACCCGCCTTCAGCACATCGACCGCCCGCTCGCGATCGGCGTGCGAGGCACGCATGACAGGCGCCTGATATGGGTTCTGAGCAGGCTGCCCACCCTGCCACGGCTGGAATGCCATGTCGCGAACCTCCCCCCGCTCAACAGTTGTCCCCATCCTCTCATCACAGACGCGGCAATGGGAGAACAAGTTCCCCAAGGGAGCAAACGCCGCAGGGCGGCCACCCCGGTGGGGTGACCGCCCTGCGGACGGAACGGCGTGCTTACTGGTTGTACGGACCGTAGTCGTAGTCCTCCAGCGGGACCGCCTGGCCGGAGCCGGTGCCGAAGGGCGAGTAGTCGATGTCGTCGTAACCGACGGCCGAGTACATCGCGGCCTTGGCCTCCTCGGTGGGCTCGACCCGGATGTTGCGGTAGCGGGACAGGCCCGTACCGGCCGGGATGAGCTTACCGATGATGACGTTCTCCTTGAGGCCGATGAGGCTGTCGGACTTGGCGTTGATCGCCGCATCCGTCAGGACTCGGGTCGTCTCCTGGAAGGAGGCGGCCGACAGCCAGGATTCCGTCGCCAGCGAAGCCTTGGTGATACCCATCAGCTGCGGACGGCCGGAGGCCGGGTGGCCGCCTTCCGCCACCACGCGACGGTTCTCGCCCTCGAACTTCGAGCGCTCCACCAGCTCGCCCGGCAGCAGCTCCGCGTCGCCGGACTCGATGATCGTCACGCGGCGCAGCATCTGCCGGATGATGATCTCGATGTGCTTGTCGTGGATCGCCACGCCCTGGCTGTTGTAGACCTTCTGGACCTCGCCGACCAGGTGGACCTGGACGGCACGCTGACCCAGGATCCGCAGCACGTCGTGCGGGTTGATCGCACCGACGGTCAGCGGCTGGCCGACCTCGACGTGGTCACCCTCGGACACCAGCATGCGGGCCCGCTTGGAGACCGGGTAGGCCGTCTCGTCGCTGCCGTCGTCCGGCGTGACGATGACCTTCTTGGTCTTCTCGGTCTCCTCGATCCGGACGCGGCCGGCCGCCTCCGAGATCGGGGCGACACCCTTGGGCGTACGGGCCTCGAAGAGCTCGACGACACGCGGCAGACCCAGGGTGATGTCGTCACCGGCCACACCACCGGTGTGGAAGGTACGCATCGTCAGCTGGGTGCCGGGCTCACCGATGGACTGGGCGGCGATGATGCCGACCGCCTCACCGATGTCGACCAGCTTGCCGGTGGCCAGCGAACGGCCGTAGCAGTAGGCACAGGTGCCGACCGCGGACTCACAGGTCAGGACCGAGCGGGTCTTGACCTCCTCGACGCCGTGCGCGATGAGCTGGTCGATCAGCACGTCACCGAGGTCGACGTTGGCCGGGGCGACGACCTTGCCGTCGACCACGACGTCCTCGGCGAGCATCCGCGCGTACACGGAGGACTCGACGTCGTCCGCCTTGCGCAGGATGCCGTCCGCGCCCTTCGAACCGATCCGCAGCTTCAGACCGCGCTCGGTGCCACAGTCCTCCTCGCGAATGATGACGTCCTGGGAGACGTCGACCAGACGACGGGTGAGGTAACCGGAGTCGGCGGTACGCAGAGCGGTGTCCGCCAGACCCTTACGGGCACCGTGGGTGGAGATGAAGTACTCCAGCACGGACAGACCCTCGCGGAAGGACGCCTTGATCGGACGCGGGATCGTCTCGTTCTTGGCGTTCGACACCAGACCACGCATACCGGCGATCTGACGCATCTGCATCATGTTTCCGCGCGCACCCGAGTCCACCATCATGAAGATGGGGTTGGTCTTCGGGAAGTTCTCATTCATCGCCTCGGCAACCTCGTTGGTCGCCTTGGTCCAGATGTTGATGAGCTCCTGCGTGCGCTCGTCCTTGGTGATCAGACCGCGCTCGTACTGCTTCTGGACCTTCTCGTCCTGGGCCTCGTAGCCGGAGACGATCGCCTTCTTGGCCTCCGGCACGACGATGTCGGAGACGGCGACGGTGACGCCGGAACGGGTGGCCCAGTAGAAGCCGGACGCCTTCAGGTTGTCGAGCGTCGCCGCCACGATGACCTTCGGGTAGCGCTCGGCCAGGTCGTTGACGATCGCGGAGAGCTGCTTCTTGCCCACCGAGTAGTCGACGAACGGGTAGTCCTCGGGCAGCAGCTCGTTGAAGAGCGCGCGCCCCAGGGTCGTCCGCAGCCGGAAGCCGTCGCCCTGCTGCCACTCCGGCTCGCCCTCGACCGGGGCCGGCGGGGTCCAGCCACGCGGCGGCACGGTGCCGATCGGGAAGCGGATGTCGACCTTCGCCTGGAGCGAGAGCTCGCGGGCGTCGAAGGCCATGATCGCCTCGGAGACCGAGGAGAACGAGCGGCCCTCACCCTTGACCTCGCGCTCCTCCTCGTCCGTGGTGAGGAAGAAGAGGCCCAGCACCATGTCCTGGGTCGGCATGGTGACCGGACGGCCGTCGGCCGGCTTGAGGATGTTGTTCGAGGACAGCATCAGGATGCGGGCCTCGGCCTGCGCCTCCGCGGAGAGCGGCAGGTGCACGGCCATCTGGTCACCGTCGAAGTCCGCGTTGAACGCGGTGCAGACGAGCGGGTGGATCTGGATGGCCTTGCCCTCGACCAGCTGCGGCTCGAAGGCCTGGATGCCGAGGCGGTGCAGGGTGGGCGCACGGTTCAGCAGCACCGGGTGCTCGGCGATGACCTCTTCGAGGACGTCGTACACCACGGTGCGGCCGCGCTCGACCATGCGCTTGGCCGACTTGATGTTCTGCGCGTGGTTGAGGTCCACCAGGCGCTTCATCACGAACGGCTTGAAGAGCTCCAGCGCCATGGCCTTGGGCAGACCGCACTGGTGCAGCTTCAGCTGCGGGCCGACGACGATGACGGAACGCGCGGAGTAGTCCACACGCTTACCGAGCAGGTTCTGACGGAATCGACCCTGCTTGCCCTTGAGCATGTCGCTGAGGGACTTCAGCGGACGGTTGCCGGGGCCCGTCACCGGGCGGCCGCGGCGGCCGTTGTCGAAGAGCGCGTCGACGGCCTCCTGGAGCATGCGCTTCTCGTTGTTCACGATGATCTCGGGCGCGCCGAGGTCGAGAAGCCGCTTCAGGCGGTTGTTGCGGTTGATGACACGGCGGTACAGGTCGTTCAGGTCGGAGGTCGCGAAGCGGCCACCGTCCAGCTGCACCATCGGACGCAGGTCCGGCGGGATCACCGGGATGCAGTCCAGCACCATGCCCTTGGGGCTGTTGCGGGTCTGCAGGAAGGCGGAGACGACCTTCAGGCGCTTGAGCGCACGGGTCTTCTTCTGGCCCTTGCCGGTCCGGATGATCTCGCGGAGGCGCTCGGCCTCCTCGTCCAGGTCGAAGGTCTCCAGCCGCTTCTGCAGCGCGGCGGCGCCCATCGAACCGTCGAAGTACGTGCCGAAGCGGTCACGCAGCTCGCGGTAGAGGAGCTCGTCGCCCTCCAGGTCCTGGACCTTGAGGTTCTTGAAGCGGTTCCAGACCTCGTCGAGACGGTCGATCTCGCGCTGCGCGCGGTCGCGCAGCTGCTTCATCTCACGCTCGGCACCCTCGCGCACCTTGCGGCGGACATCCGCCTTGGCGCCCTCGGCCTCCAGCTCGGCCAGGTCGGTCTCGAGCTTCTTGGCGCGGGCCTCCAGGTCGGAGTCGCGGCGCTGCTCGATCTGCTGGCGCTCGACGGAGACATGGGCCTCCAGCGAGGGCAGGTCGCGCGTACGGCGCTCATCGTCCACCCACGTGATCATGTAGGCGGCGAAGTAGATGACCTTCTCGAGGTCCTTGGGCGCGAGGTCCAGCAGGTAGCCCAGCCGGCTCGGGACACCCTTGAAGTACCAGATGTGGGTAACGGGAGCGGCCAGCTCGATGTGGCCCATCCGCTCACGACGCACCTTGGCGCGAGTGACCTCGACGCCGCAGCGCTCGCAGATGATGCCCTTGAAGCGGACACGCTTGTACTTACCGCAGTAGCACTCCCAGTCCCGGGTAGGACCGAAGATCTTCTCGCAGAAGAGACCGTCCTTTTCGGGCTTGAGGGTGCGGTAGTTGATGGTCTCCGGCTTCTTGACCTCACCGTGGGACCACTGACGGATGTCGTCAGCGGTGGCGAGGCCGATCCGCAGCTCGTCGAAGAAGTTGACGTCGAGCACTATGCGTCAATCCCTCTCAGGGTCGTATCTAGATGGTCTGTACGGGGCCGATGGGGGTCCCTCCCTGGACGGAACTCCGTCGGAGTCCTTGGGGGAGGGGTCGGGAGCTCCTGGGGAAAGAAGCCCCCGACCAGACCCGTCAGACCTCTTCGACGCTGCTCGGCTCGCGCCGGGACAGGTCGATGCCGAGCTCCTCCGCAGCGCGGAAGACGTCCTCGTCGGTGTCGCGCATCTCGATGGACATGCCGTCCGAGGACAGCACCTCCACGTTGAGGCACAGGGACTGCATCTCCTTGATGAGCACCTTGAAGGACTCGGGGATGCCGGGCTCGGGGATGTTCTCGCCCTTGACGATGGCCTCGTAGACCTTCACGCGGCCGGTGACGTCGTCGGACTTGATCGTCAGCAGCTCCTGGAGGGCGTAGGCGGCGCCGTAAGCCTCCAGCGCCCACACCTCCATCTCACCGAAGCGCTGGCCACCGAACTGAGCCTTACCGCCCAGCGGCTGCTGGGTGATCATCGAGTACGGACCGGTCGAACGCGCGTGCAGCTTGTCGTCGACCAGGTGGTGCAGCTTGAGGATGTACATGTACCCGACCGAGATCGGGTCCGGGAACGGCTCACCGGAGCGGCCGTCGAACATCCGCGCCTTACCGGACGGGAGGACCATGCGGTCGCCGTCGCGGTTGGGGCGGGTGTTCTCCAGCAGACCGGCCAGCTCGTCCTCACGGGCGCCGTCGAAGACCGGGGTCGCGACGTTGGTGCGCGGCTCGACCTGGTCGGCGCCGATGGACTGCAGGCGCTGGGCCCACTCCTCACCGAGGCTGGAGACGTCCCAGCCCTGGCTGGCGAGCCAGCCGAGGTGGATCTCCAGGACCTGTCCCGGGTTCATTCGGGACGGGACACCCAGCGGGTTGAGGATGATGTCGACCGGGGTGCCGTCCTCCATGAACGGCATGTCCTCGACCGGCAGGATCTTCGAGATGACGCCCTTGTTGCCGTGACGGCCGGCGAGCTTGTCACCATCGGTGATCTTGCGCTTCTGCGCGACGTAGACGCGGACCAGCTGGTTCACGCCCGGCGGCAGCTCGTCGCCCTCCTCGCGGTCGAAGACGCGGACGCCGATGACCTTGCCGATCTCGCCGTGCGGCACCTTCAGCGAGGTGTCACGGACCTCGCGCGCCTTCTCACCGAAGATCGCGCGGAGCAGGCGCTCCTCGGGGGTCAGCTCGGTCTCGCCCTTGGGCGTGACCTTGCCGACGAGGATGTCGCCGGCGACGACCTCGGCACCGATGCGGATGATGCCGCGCTCGTCGAGGTCGGAGAGGACCTCCTCGGAGACGTTCGGGATGTCCCGGGTGATCTCCTCGGGGCCGAGCTTGGTGTCACGGGCGTCGACCTCGTGCTCCTCGATGTGGATCGAGGAGAGGACGTCGTCCTGGACGAGGCGCTGCGACAGGATGATCGCGTCCTCGTAGTTGTGACCCTCCCACGGCATGAACGCCACGAGCAGGTTCTTGCCGAGCGCCATCTCGCCCTCGTCCGTGGACGGACCGTCGGCGAGGACCTGGCCCTCGATGACCCGCGCGCCCTCGTCCACGACGACCTTCTGGTTGAAGGAGGTGCCCTGGTTGGAGCGGGTGAACTTGGCGACGCGGTAGGTGTTGTACGTGCCGTCGTCGTTGGCGACGGTGATGTAGTCCGCGGAGACCTCCTGGACCACACCGTTCTTCTCGGCCTTGATGACGTCGCCGGCGTCGACCGCGCAGCGGTACTCCATGCCGGTGCCGACCAGCGGCGACTCCGCCTTGATCAGCGGAACGGCCTGGCGCATCATGTTCGATCCCATGAGCGCGCGGTTGGCGTCGTCGTGCTCGAGGAACGGGATCATGGCGGTCGCGGCCGACACCATCTGGCGCGGCGAGACGTCCATGTAGTGCACCTCGTCGGCGGGGACGAGGTCGACCTCGCCGCCACGGCGACGGACCAGCACACGCTGCTCGGAGAAGCGCAGGTCCTCGCTGAGCTTGGCGTTGGCCTGGGCGATGAGGAAGCGGTCCTCCTCGTCCGCGGTGAGGTAGTCCACCTCCTCCGTGACCTGGCCGTCGACGACCTTGCGGTACGGCGTCTCGATGAAGCCGAAGACGTTGACGCGGCCGTAGGACGCGAGCGAACCGATCAGACCGATGTTCGGGCCTTCAGGGGTCTCGATCGGGCACATGCGGCCGTAGTGCGAGGGGTGCACGTCACGGACGTCCAGACCGGCCCGCTCACGGGAGAGACCACCCGGGCCCAGCGCCGACAGACGGCGCTTGTGGGTCAGACCCGACAGCGGGTTGGTCTGGTCCATGAACTGGGACAGCTGGCTGGTGCCGAAGAACTCCTTGATGGAGGCGACGACCGGCCGGATGTTGATCAGGGTCTGCGGCGTGATCGCCTCGACGTCCTGGGTGGTCATGCGCTCACGCACGACGCGCTCCATACGGGCGAGACCCGTACGGACCTGGTTCTGGATCAGCTCGCCGACGTTGCGCAGGCGGCGGTTGCCGAAGTGGTCGATGTCGTCGGTCTCGACAACGATGCTGTTGCCGTTCTCGCCGATCGTCTCGGTCTCGCCGGCGTGCAGCTTGACCAGGTACTTGATCGTGGCGATGACGTCATCGGTGGTCAGCACACCGGCGTCCAGAGGCTCGTCGCCGCCGAGCTTCTTGTTGACCTTGTAGCGGCCGACCTTCGCGAGGTCGTAGCGCTTGGGGTTGAAGTAGAGGTTCTCCAGCAGCGTCTGCGCGGCCTCACGCGTCGGCGGCTCGCCCGGGCGCAGCTTGCGGTAGATGTCGAGCAGCGCGTCGTCCTGGCCCTGGGTGTGGTCCTTCTCCAGGGTGGCGCGCATCGACTCGTACTCGCCGAACTCCTCAAGGATCTGGTCGGTGGTCCAACCGAGGGCCTTGAGCAGGACGGTCACGGACTGCTTGCGCTTGCGGTCGATGCGCACACCGACCATGTCGCGCTTGTCGATCTCCATCTCCAGCCAGGCACCCCGGGACGGGATGATCTTGGCGGAGAAGATGTCCTTGTCGGACGTCTTGTCGATCGAGCTGTCGAAGTACACACCCGGCGAGCGGACCAGCTGCGACACCACGACACGCTCGGTGCCGTTGATGACGAAGGTGCCCTTGTTGGTCATGAGCGGGAAGTCGCCCATGAAGACCGTCTGGGACTTGATCTCGCCGGTCTCGTTGTTGGTGAACTCCGCGGTGACGAACAGCGGAGCCGCGTACGTGAAGTCGCGCTCCTTGCACTCGTCGATGGAGTTCTTCGGAGGCTCGAAGCGGTGGTCGCGGAACGTCAGCGACATCGACCCGGAGAAGTCCTCGATCGGGGAGATCTCTTCGAAGATCTCTTCCAGACCGGACTTGGTGGGAACTTCCTGCCCACTCTCCAGCGCAGCCTCGACGCGACCCTTCCATGCGGCATTGCCGAGCAGCCAGTCGAAGCTTTCGGTCTGCAGCGCAAGGAGGTTCGGAACCCCGAGGGGCTCCTTGATCTTCGCAAAAGAGATGCGCAGCGGGGCGGTGCTGTCGCCGTTGTTCGTATTGGCAGTCGAGGCGTTGCGCGAGGCGGCCAAGAGGGGGTCCTTCCGAGGGCTCGGACTCACTACGCGCGTACCGGTCCCGAATCGAGCAGAGCGATCGATAAGCCCAGGTCAGGGCGGGTCATTCCACTTTGCTCGGGCTCGGGCATGCCCCTGGTGACGGGCAGGGAGCAGCTAACAGGCAGCGCAAAGGGTCAGTGTAGCCACATGGCCCACTGATGTCCAGAGCGAGTTTCCGGAGACCGGTACCGCACCGCGTCCCGATCTTCTCCCTCCGGGAGGTCATGCCCTCCGCAACGGAGGAGCGCCTCGTTGTTCTTCTCTACGCCCAATGCCCTGCGCCTGCCGAAAGCCCTTGCGCCAGTGGCGCACACCGATGCTTCCCTCTTCGCCGGCGATCCATGCCTCGATCCCTGGACCGCTTCTGCGTCGCGTCCCGAGAATTGCGCGCCGCGTCCGGTTCGTCAAGGCCCCCCGCCCCCTGGGAGATCGTCACGCGGAGGTGCGTCCGGACAACGAAGATCACCATACCCGCACTCCGGCGAGAGGCAACGCAGCCGGGGCGGGTACACGGAAGGGCGACCACCCGTCTGGGTGATCGCCCTTCGTGGTGTCCGCGTTACACCCTCAGGCGCAGCGGACGGGAGTCAGAGACTCACCAAGGTCACTTGACCTCGACGGAGGCACCGGCGCCCTTGAGGGACTCGGCGGCCTTCTCGGCGGCGTCCTTGGCAACCTTCTCCAGGACCGGCTTCGGGGTGCCGTCGACCAGGTCCTTGGCCTCCTTCAGGCCGAGGGAGGTCAGCTCACGCACGACCTTGATGACCTGGATCTTCTTGTCGCCGGCACCGGTGAGGATGACGTCGAACTCGTCCTTCTCCTCCTCGGCGGCGGCGGCCGGGGCACCCGGGGCGCCGGCGGCGACGACGGCGGCCGGGGCGGCGGCGGTGACGTCGAAGCGCTCCTCGAAGGCCTTCACGAACTCGGCGAGCTCGATGAGGGTCATCTCGTCGAACTGGGCAAGCAGGTCTTCCTGGCTGAGCTTCGCCATGGTGGCGGTCCTTCCACTAATTCGGCTGGTGCCGGATGTACATTTCGGCGGGCGTGCGGCCCGCTGTAACCCGCGCCGGGACGGCGCGGATCATGACGCGAGCCGAATTACTCGGCACCGCCCTGCTCGGCCTTCTTGGCGCGAAGCGCTTCCGCAGTGCGGACGAACTTCGACGGGAGCGCCTGGAAGAGCGCGGCAGCCTGGGACTGCTTGCCCTTCATGGCACCCGCCAGCTTGGCGAGCAGAACCTCGCGGGACTCGAGGTCCGCAAGCTTCTTGATCTCGTCGGCGGAGAGCGCCTTGCCGTCAAGGACACCGCCCTTGATGACGAGATTCTGGTTCTCCTTGGCGAAGTCACGAAGACCCTTCGCCGCCTCGACCGGGTCACCGGTAACGAAGGCGACGGCCGTCGAGCCACTGAGGTGCTCGTCCAGCACAGAGATCCCGGCCTCCTGGGCCGCGATCTTGGTCAGCGTGTTCTTCACCACACGGTACTGAGCGTTGTCACCGAGCGAACGGCGCAGATCCTTGATCTGCGCAACGGTGAGCCCGGTGTACGCGGTCACAACAGCAGCATGGGAGCTACGGAACTTCTCCGTGATCTCCTCGACGGCTGCGACCTTGTCGGGCTTCGCCATGAGCCTCGGCCTCCTTCCGGGTGATGAGGACCGCGCAGAAGGGGCTGGGCAAAACAAACGCCCCGGCGCAGGGCACGGGGCGTTACTCGACCAGGCAGAAAACTGCCGGGGAGTTTCTCTCCACACAACCTGCGCAGGCCGTCCGCAGCTAGCGGATCCTTCGGCCACCACGCGTCCAGGATTGGACGCGCAGAGACAACCAGCGGTCTTTGGCTTCCGGGACACCGTACGGGACCGGTCCGCGCAAGAGCAAATCGGCTGGACGGGGCATCGGGGACGCGCCCCGAGCCCCGCCCAGCCGACGCCGGGTGCGGGAATCCGCCCGGGTCTCACCCGGGCCCACTCACCGGACTTACTTGTAGTCCATGGTGTCGCTCGCCGGCGGCGGCGTCACCGAGACCTTGGTGCCGTAGTCCGAGTAGTAGACCGTCGAGTCGTACGGCGAGGACTTGCTGTCCAGCTGCTCGCGCTTCTTGACCAGCAGGTTGTCCGAGCTGACCCACAGGTCGATGGTCTCGGTCGTGGCGCCGGCCTGCTTCAGCTGCTTTTCCAGGGCCTTGAGGTCCGCCTCGCTGACGTTCTTCGTCTGCATGCGGGTCAGCTCGCTCACCGAGAGCGTGCCGTTGTAGTGGGTCGCCTGGACGCCGCGGACGTCTTCCTTGCCGACTTCCTTGACCTTGCCCGAGGCGACCAACAGGTCCACCGACCGGCCCGGGTTGTTGTTGTTCATCGTGTCCTTGATCAGGGCGCCGGCCGGGCCCATCTTCTTGGCCATGACGTCGTAGTCGTACTTGACCCAGTCCTTGCCGCCCATGGGCATGCCCATGTTCATGTACATGGCGTCAGGCGTGTAGAGCGCCTTCATGGGCTTGCCGGAGCCGCCCATCGGGCCGCCGGACTGGGTGATGTCGACGGCCATGTGCATGCCGGACGACCAGTCCATCGCGCCCTTCATGGTCTGGGTCGCCGTACCGTTCTTGGTGGTGCCCTCGACCTTGGCGGAGTTCTTGCCGTTCGTCTGCTGCGAGACCGTCTTCAGCGAGGCCAGCGCGGCCTCCAGCGGAGACTTCGCCCCCGCCGCGTCGCTGCTGCCACTGCCGGAGCTGCTGACCTTGTCGCTGCCGTTGCAGGCGGTCAGACCGGCCATCATGACAACTCCCGCCGCGACGGCGGCGGTTATACGCGTGCTACGCACTGAGGCTCCCCCTTAGATCTCCTTTATGGACCTTGGGGCGACTGTAGTGCAGACCACTGTCAGCGCATGCGTCAGGCCCCGCCTTCCTTACGGAGAGCGGGGCCTGGCGATTCACGCGTCACGCGCTACGAGCCATCGATCGCGAGGATCAGACGGTCTCGTCCTCCGCGAGGAGGTTGCGGCTGCGGTTGGGGTCCACCGGGACACCGGGGCCCATGGTGGTGGTGATCGTCGTCTTCTTGATGTAGCGGCCCTTGGCGGCGGACGGCTTCAGACGGGTGATCTCCTCCAGCGCCGCGGCGTAGTTCTCCACCAGCTTGGTGTCGTCGAAGGACACCTTGCCGATGATGAAGTGGAGGTTGGAGTGCTTGTCGACGCGGAACTCGATCTTGCCGCCCTTGATGTCGGTGACAGCCTTGGCGACATCCGGGGTGACGGTGCCGGTCTTCGGGTTCGGCATCAGACCACGGGGACCGAGCACGCGGCCGAGGCGGCCGACCTTGCCCATGAGGTCCGGGGTGGCAACGACGGCGTCGAAGTCCAGGCGGCCCTTGGAAACCTCGTCGATCAGTTCGTCCGAGCCGACGATGTCGGCGCCGGCGGCCTCCGCGGCCGCAGCACGGTCACCGGTCGCGAAGACCAGGACCCGGGCGGTCTTACCGGTGCCGTGCGGGAGGTTCACGGTGCCACGGACCATCTGGTCGGCCTTGCGCGGGTCGACACCCAGACGCATGGCAACCTCGACGGTCGCGTCGAACTTGGCGGACGTGGTGTCCTTGGCGAGACGGACGGCCTCGAGGGGGGCGTACAGACGCTCCCGGTCGATCTTCGCGTCCGCGTTGCGAAGAGACTTGCTGCGCTTCACTTCTGCTCCTGATGCAGTGGGGTGGAGTCGTGGTACGGACCAGCGCCTGGTCCTTCCACGGAGGTGCCTAGGGGGCTGAGGTTCAGCCCTCGACCGTGATGCCCATGGAACGGGCAGTGCCGGCGATGATCTTCGACGCGGCGTCCAGGTCGTTGGCGTTCAGGTCGGGCATCTTGGTGGTGGCGATCTCGCGGACCTGCGCCTCGGTGATCTTGGCGACCTTGGTCTTGTGCGGCTCGCCGGAGCCCTTCTCCACGCCCGCGGCCTTCAGGATGAGCTTCGCGGCCGGCGGGGTCTTGGTGACGAAGGTGAAGGAACGGTCTTCATAGACCGTGATCTCCACCGGCACGACCATGCCACGCTGCGACTCGGTCGCAGCGTTGTAGGCCTTGCAGAACTCCATGATGTTGACGCCGTGCTGACCCAGCGCGGGGCCGACCGGCGGGGCCGGGTTCGCGGCACCGGCCTGGATCTGGAGCTTGATCAGCCCCGTGACCTTCTTCTTCTTGGGAGGCATGCTCTCTCCGGGTCTTAGTGAGAGGTGGTTCGCCCCGCAATCCGGTCATCCGGATGGAGGCATACCGCACCACGATAACGGGTACCGTCGTGCGGCCAAAAACCGTGCAGGTCAGACCAGCTGTGCGCCGGTCTGACCTGATCGGTGGCTTGGGGTCCGGAAGAACCTAGTTCTTCTGGATCTGGTCGAAGCTGAGCTCGACCGGGGTCTCGCGACCGAAGATCTCGACCAGGCCCTTGACCTTCTTCGAGTCGGCGTTGATCTCGTTGATCGTCGCCTGGAGCGTCGCGAACGGACCGTCGGTGACGGTGACCGAGTCGCCCACCTCGAAGTCCAGGACCTGGACCTCGACCTTGCGGGACGGCGCCGGCTTGCCCTCGGCCGCGGCGGCCTCCTTGGCGGCCTTCTCCTCGGCCTCCGGGGCGAGCATCTTGACGATCTCGTCCAGCGTCAGCGGGTACGGGTCGTAGGCGTTGCCGACGAAGCCGGTGACACCCGGGGTGTTGCGGACCACGCCCCACGACTCGTTGGTCAGGTCCATGCGCACCAGGACGTAGCCCGGAAGCTTGTTCTGGCGGACCGTGCGGCGGTCGCCGTTCTTGATCTGGACGACCTCTTCCTGCGGCACCTCGGCCTGGAAGATGTAGTCCTCGACGTTCAGCGAGACGGCGCGCTGTTCGAGGTTGGTCTTCACGCGGTTCTCGTAGCCCGCGTAGGTGTGGATGACGTACCACTCGCCGGGGAGCCCGCGCAGCTCGTCGCGGAGGGCGGCCACCGGGTCGACCGGCTCCTGCTCCTCGGTGTCCTCGGAAGCCTCGTCGGCCTCCTCGTCCTCGACGTGCAGGGCGGCCGCCTCGGCGGGCTCGCCGGCGGCGGCGTCCTCGGCGTCCAGCTCGTCGACGTCGTCGGCGTCCGCGACGATCTCCGCGGCGCCCTCTTCGTCAGCGATGGCCGCAGCGTCCCCCTCGACCTCGGCCGAGACGGCCTCGTCAACCTCGGCCTCTGCAGCCGCGACGGGCTTGGCGGCGTCGTTCAGGTTCGGGTCAGACACGTGGCTGCTTCTTCCTTGCTTCAAGGGGTTGAACGTGCGAAGGGCCGCCCGCAGAGGCACCCTCCGCGGGATCAGCCGAAGACGTACCCGACGACTCGGTTGATTCCCAAGTCAATCACGGTTACGAGGCCAATGATGATGGCTACGAAGACGATCACCACGGTGGTGTACGACGACAGCTGGCTGCGCGTGGGCCAGACGACCTTGCGGAGCTCCGCGATGACCTGACGGTAGAAGAGCGCGAGACGCGCGAAGGGCCCCTTCTTGCCGCGCTTACCGCCGCGGCGGGGCTTCTTCTGGGATTCCGTGGTGTCGTCCTCGGAACGACCGCGCTCAGGCATGTCGATGGAGCCCAGGGCGTCCGTCACTCGTCCTCACCTGAATCCGGGTCGTGGCCGTGCCGCGTCAGGCCCGGCCGCACGGCGGTGCATTTCGTACGTACGCGTGCACGCACTTGACGATGAAGTGCGTGTAGCAGGGCCGGAGGGACTTGAACCCCCAACCGCTGGTTTTGGAGACCAGTGCTCTACCAATTGAGCTACGACCCTTTGTGGTTCCCCCAACCTACCGCATGCGGACGACTGCTCTACGTCGAACGCTTGCGATGACCCGGTGGGAGCCAACGGTCAGCGAGTGTACGTGGTTCACGGCCGGGCGTCGAACAGGAACTTCCCGGACCGTCCAGGCAAACCCGCGTATCGGGCCCCGGGGAGGTCTGCGACGATGCCTTTATGAGCGCTGCAACTCCCTCCGCATCGTCCCCCGCCGATCGCCGGGTCTCCGTCCGGGTCGGTTCGATCTCCGAGTCCGCCACCCTCGCCGTCGACGCCAAGGCCAAGGCCCTCAAGGCCGCCGGGCGCCCGGTGATCGGCTTCGGCGCCGGTGAGCCCGACTTCCCCACGCCCGGCTACATCGTCGAGGCGGCGGTCGAGGCCTGCCGCAACCCGAAGTTCCACCGCTACACCCCGGCCGGCGGCCTCCCCGAGCTGAAGAACGCGATCGTCGAGAAGACGCGGCGCGACTCCGGCTACGAGGTCGAGGCCGCGAACGTCCTGGTCACCAACGGTGGCAAGCAGGCCATCTACGAGGCGTTCGCCGCCATCCTGGACCCGGGTGACGAGGTCATCGTCCCGGCGCCGTACTGGACCACCTACCCCGAGTCGATCCGGCTCGCGGGCGGTGTGCCGGTCGAGGTGGTCGCCGACGAGACCACCGGCTACCGGGTGTCCGTCGAGCAGCTGGAGGCGGCCCGCACCGAGCGCACCAAGGTGGTGCTCTTCGTCTCGCCGTCGAACCCGACCGGCGCGGTCTACCCCCGCGAGCAGGTCGAGGCGATCGGCCGCTGGGCCGCCGAGCACGGCCTGTGGGTGCTGACCGACGAGATCTACGAGCACCTGGTCTACGGCGACGCGGAGTTCTCGTCGCTGCCGGTGGTGGTGCCGGAGCTGCGCGACAAGTGCATCGTCGTCAACGGCGTGGCGAAGACGTACGCGATGACCGGCTGGCGGGTGGGCTGGGTGATCGGCCCCAAGGACGTCGTCAAGGCGGCCACCAACCTCCAGTCGCACGCCACCTCGAACGTCTCCAACGTGGCGCAGGCGGCGGCCATCGCGGCGGTCAGCGGCGATCTGACGGCCGTCGAGGAGATGAAGGTGGCCTTCGACCGGCGCCGGCAGACCATCGTGCGGATGCTCAACGAGATCGACGGCGTGCTGTGCCCGGAGCCGGAGGGCGCGTTCTACGCCTACCCGTCGGTGAAGGGGCTGCTGGGCAAGGAGATCCGCGGCAAGCGCCCGCAGTCCAGCGTCGAGCTGGCCGAGCTGATCCTGGAGGAGGCGGAGGTCGCCGTCGTCCCGGGTGAGGCCTTCGGCACCCCGGGCTACCTGCGGCTCTCCTACGCGCTGGGCGACGAGGACCTGGTCGAGGGCGTCTCCCGGATCCAGAAGCTGCTGGCGGAGGCCAAGTAGCCGCGCTTTTCCAGCCGTTGAGGCGTGCGGGGCCGGACAGTCGTCCGGCCCCGCACGCCTTTCCGGCGGTCCCTTCGTTCGGGGCGGGCCCTATGCCCATGGCACAGGGGTGCGGCAGTATCTGCGGATGGAGCGTGTTCGTGATCTGCGTCAACTGCCGAAGGCCCATCTGCACCTGCACTTCACCGGCTCGATGCGCCCGGCGACCCTGCTGGACCTGGCCGACAAGTACGGCGTCCATCTGCCGGCGGCGCTCACCAGCGGCCGGCCGCCCCGGCTGAGCGCCACCGACGAGCGCGGCTGGTTCCGCTTCCAGCGGCTCTACGACATCGCCCGGTCGTGCCTGCGGGCGCCCGAGGACATCCAGCGGCTGGTGCGGGAGGCGGCGGAGGAGGACGTCCGGGACGGCTCCCGCTGGCTGGAGATCCAGGTCGACCCGACCTCGTACGCGCCGCGGCTGGGCGGGCTGATCCCGGCCCTGGAGATCATCCTGGACGCGGTGGACCGGGCCTCCCAGGACACCGGGCTGGGCATGCGCGTCCTGGTGGCCGCGAACCGGATGAAGCACCCGTTGGACGCCCGCACCCTGGCCCGGCTCGCGGTGCGCTACAGCGACCGCGGCGTGGTCGGCTTCGGCCTCTCCAACGACGAACGCCGGGGCTTCGCGCGGGACTTCGACCGGGCCTTCGCCATCGCCCGGGACGGCGGTCTGCTGTCCGCGCCGCACGGCGGCGAGCTGTCCGGCCCGGCGAGCGTGCGGGACTGCCTGGACGATCTGCACGCGGCCCGGATCGGGCACGGGGTGCGGGCCGCGGAGGACCCGGTGCTGCTGCGCCGGCTGGCCTCGCGCGGGGTGACCTGCGAGGTGTGCCCGGCCTCGAACGTGGCCCTGGGCGTCTACGGCAAGCCCGAGGACGTACCGCTGCGGAAGTTCTACGAGGCCGGCGTGCCGATGGCGCTGGGCGCGGACGACCCGCTGCTGTTCGGCTCCCGGCTGACCGCCCAGTACGAGATCGCCCGCACCGCGCACGCGTTCACCGACGCCGAACTGGCGGAGCTGGCCCGCCAGTCCGTACGGGGCTCCCGTGCGCCTCAGGAGGCGCAGCGGGCGGTGCTGGCGGACGTCGACGCCTGGCTGGCCGCGCCGGCGCCCCAGGGGTGACGACAGGTCCCGAGGGCCCGGTACGGCCGGCCGCGGCCCTTCAGGGGCCGCGGTCCCTCACAGGCTGACGCCGACCGTCACCGGTTCGTTGACGAGGGTGACCCCGAAGGCGTCCCGGACGCCGTCGCGGACCTCGCGGGCCAGGGCGAGCAGGTCCTCGGTGGTGGCCTGGCCGCGGTTGGTGAGGGCGAGGGTGTGCTTGGTGGAGATCCGGGCCGGGCCGGAGCCGTAGCCCTTGGTGAAGCCGGCCCGGTCGATGAGCCAGGCCGCGGAGGTCTTCACCCGGCCGTCGCCGTCGGGGAAGGCGGGCGGGGCGGCGTCGGGGCCGAGCCGGTCGTGGACCCGCCGGACGAACTCCGCGTGCTCGGCCTCGGTCAGGACCGGGTTGGTGAAGAAGGAGCCGGCGGACCAGGTGTCGTGGTCCTCGGGGTCGAGCACCATGCCCTTGCCGGCCCGCAGCGCCAGGACGGTCTTGCGGGCCACGGTGAGCGGCACCCGCTCCCCGGTGGCGACGCCGAGCGCGCGGGCCGTCTGCTCGTAGCGCAGGGGCGCGGAGAGGCCGTCCGCGTCCTCCAGGGCGAACCGCACCCGCAGCACGACGAACCGGTCGGGGTGCCGCTTGAAGCGGCTGTGGCGGTACGAGAAGCCGCACTCCTGGCTGGAGAGGGTGACCGTCTCGCCGGTGCTGCGGTCGTAGGCGACGACCTCGGTGAGGGTCTCGGAGACGTCCTGGCCGTAGGCGCCGACGTTCTGGATCGGGGTGGCGCCGGCCGAGCCGGGGATGCCGGCCAGGCACTCGACGCCGGCCAGCCCGGCCTCGACGGTGCGGGCGACGGCGTCGGACCAGTTCTCGCCGGCGGCGAGTTCCAGGGTGGTGCCGTCGAGGGCGAAGCCGCGGGTGGCGATGCGCAGGGCGGTGCCGTCGAAGCCCTTGTCGCCGATGACGAGATTGCTGCCGCCGCCGATGATCAGCAGCGGGGTGCCGGCCTCGTCGGCTTCGCGGACGGCCGCGATCACCTCGTCGTCGGTGGTGGCCGTGACGAGCCGGGTCGCGGGACCACCGAGGCGGAAGGTGGTCAGCGGGGCAAGGGGGGCGTTGTCTGCTACGTGACGTTCCTGCACCCGCCCAAGGGTACGGGGGCGGCCCGGCGATGCCGGGCCGGCCGTCCCACCCGGCTGCTTCAGGCGAGCCTGACCACGGCGCGGGACATGCCCAGCACCTTCTGGCCTGCGCTCTTGGCGACGAGGTCGACCCGGACCGTCCGCTCGGCGTCGTCCAGCTTGGCCGCGACGGTGGCGCTGACCTCAATCAGCGCGCCGGTCTCGTCGTTGGGCACCACGACGGGCTTGGTGAAGCGCACGCCGTACTCGGCGACCGCGCCCGGGTCGCCGACCCAGTCGGTGACGACCCGGATCGCCGAGGCCATGGTGAACATGCCGTGCGCGATGACGTCCGGCAGGCCGACTTCCTTGGCGAACTTCTCGTTCCAGTGGATCGGGTTGAAGTCCCCGGAGGCGCCGGCGTACTGGACGAGTGTGGCGCGCGTCACGGGGAAGGTCTGCGCGGGGAGTTCGGTGCCGACCTCGACGTCGTCGTAGGAGATCTGCGCGGTCATCTCAGGCTGCCTCCTCGGCGCGCCGGGCGACGAGTTTGGTGAACGCGGTCACGACGTGCTCGCCGGCCTCGTCGTGCACCTCGCCGCGGATGTCGATGATCTCGTTGCCGGCCATGGTCTTGATGGCCTCGATGGTGGAGGTCACGGTGAGCCGGTCGCCGGCGCGTACCGGGCGCCGGTAGGCGAATTTCTGGTCACCGTGGACCACGCGGCTGTAGTCCAAGCCGAGTTGCGGGTCGGCGACGACGACCCCGGCCGCCTTGAATGTGATGGCAAACACAAAAGTCGGCGGCGCGATCACGTCGGAGTACCCGAGCGCCTTGGCGGCTTCGGCGTCGCTGTAGGCGGGATTGGGATCACCGATCGCCTCGGCGAATTCGCGGATCTTTTCCCGGCCGACCTCATAAGGGTCGGTGGGCGGATACGTGCGTCCGACGAATGACTGGTCGAGCGCCATGGGCTCGCAACCTCCCTGGACTGACTGGTGCTAAAACCGCGAGGCCGCCCCCAGGAACTGGGGACGGCCTCACAGACGAGCCTGAGTTATCGCGTCTCGCGGTGCGCAGTGTGCGAGTTGCAGCGGGGGCAGTGCTTCTTCATCTCAAGACGATCCGGGTCGTTACGCCGGTTCTTCTTGGTGATGTAGTTCCGCTCCTTGCACTCCACGCAGGCCAGCGTGATCTTCGGGCGGACGTCGGTGGCAGCCACGTGAGTGCTCCTTGACGAACGGGTAGTCGATACGAACGCATAAAAGAGTAGCCGACCGGAGGACCGACCCCAGAATCGGCTACTGTTAGTAGCGGTGACCGGACTTGAACCGGTGACACAGCGATTATGAGCCGCTTGCTCTACCGACTGAGCTACACCGCTGTGATGCGAGAGTTACCCGTCCGAGGACGGGGTCCCTCACACATCAGAGCCCCAAAACGGAATCGAACCGTTGACCTTCTCCTTACCATGGAGACGCTCTGCCGACTGAGCTATTGGGGCGAGCGATGAAGACATTACACGGCCCGCCGCCAAACGTGAAATCCGTATCCGCGTCGCGCCTCAACAACCCCCCGCACCACACCGGTACGACTATTTCGCGCCTGCGCGCTGGGCTCCGGACCGCGCCCTAGGCTCGGGGCCACGCTGCGTGATCTTGCACGCCCGGGGCTTCGAGGAGCGCGATGTCCGAGACCAGTTCGCCGCAGCCGGGGAAGCCTGGGGGTGCCGGCCGGTACGCCCGGCCGGATTCCGGCGCGCTGGTCCTGTGCGGCGCCCGGCTCGCCGACGGCCGCACCGTGGACGTCCGGCTCGGCGGCGGGCGCATCGAGGCGGTCGGCACCGCCGGCAGCCTCGCCCCGCAGGGCGCCCGGGTGGACCTCGCCGGCTATCTGCTGCTCCCGGCCCCCGCCGAACCGCACGCGCACTGCGACACCGCGCTGACCGCGGACGCCGACGGGCCCGCCTCCGACTCCGCCGAGGACGTCCAGCGCCGCACCACCGAGGCGGCGCTGCTGCAACTGGGGCACGGGGCCACCGCCTCCCGCAGCCATGTGCGGATCGGCGGCGTCCAGGGGCTGCGGGCGCTGGAGGCGGTGCTCCAGGCCCGCCGGGCGCTGCGCGGGCTGGCAGATCTGGCGGCGGTGGCGGTGCCTCGGGTGCTGACCGGGGCGGCCGGCGCCAACGGGCTGGCGATGCTGCGGGACGCGGTCAAGATGGGGGCCACGGTCATCGGGGGGTGCCCGGATCTGGACCCCGATCCGGCCGGGTACGTGGAGGCGGTCCTGGAGGTGGCCGGCGAGCACGGCTGTCCCGTGGACCTGCACACCGACGGAGCCGATCCGGCGCGGCTGGGGCGGTTCGCGGCGATGTGCGGCGGGCTGCGGCCGGGGGTGGCGATCGGGCCGTGCGCCGGGATGGCGCGGATGCCGCGGAGCGTGGCGGCCCGGGTGGCGGAGCAGTTGGCGGCCGCCGACGTCGCCGTGGTCTGCCTGCCGCAGGGCGACTGCACCGGCCTGGAGCGGAACGGCACCCGGGTGTCGCGGCCGGCGCCGGTGCGGCTGCTGCGGGCGGCCGGAGTGCGGGTGGCGGCCGGCAGCGGGGCGCTGCGGGACGCGGCGAATCCGGTGGGGCGGGGCGACCCGTTGGAGGCCGCGTACCTGCTGGCCTCCCTGGGCGAGGCGACGCCCGAGGCGGCCTACGAGACGGTGAGTTCGGCGGCGCGGGCGACGCTGGGGCTGCCGGAGGTGCGCGTCGAGGCGGGTTTCCCGGCGGAGTTGCTCGCGGTGCGCGGGGAGCGGATCGCCGGGGTGCTCTCGCTGGCGTACAGCAGGATCGTGGTGCACCGGGGACGGGTGGTGGCGCGCACCAGCGCGGTGCGCGAGTACTGCGATTCGGTGGACGTGGCACTGGAGTTGCCCCGCCAGTCGCAGCGGTAGTGCCCGGCCCGCCGGACGGGCCCGGCCGCCGCATCGGCCGGTCCTCGGGTGCGCCGCGGCACTTCGGCGTACGGTCGGCAGCATGCGCATTGTCATCGCAGGTGGACATGGTCAGATCGCGCTGCGGCTGGAGCGGTTGCTGCACGCGCGCGGGGACGAGGTCGCGGGGGTCGTCCGGCGGCCGGAACAGGCCGGCGATCTGCTGGCCGCGGGTGCCGAACCGGTGGTCTGCGACCTGGAGTCGGCGTCGGTGGCCGACGTCGCCCGGCACCTGGAGGGGGCGGACGCGGCCGTCTTCGCGGCGGGCGCCGGGCCGGGCAGCGGGGCCGCGCGCAAGGACACCGTGGACCGCGGGGCGGCGACGCTCTTCGCGGACGCGGCCGAGGCGGCCGGGGTGCGGCGCTTCGTGGTCGTCTCGTCGATGGGTGCGGACCGGGAGCCCCCGGAGGGCACCGAGCCGGTCTTCGCGGCGTATCTGCGGGCGAAGGGCGCCGCGGACGCGGACGTTCGGGCCCGGGCCGGGCTGGACTGGACGATCCTGCGGCCCGGCCGGCTCACCGACGACCCGGGCACCGGCGCGGTGACGCTGGCCGACGCGACCGGGCGCGGGGCGGTGCCGCGGGACGACGTGGCGGCCGTCCTGGCGGCGCTGCTGGACGAGCCGGGCACCATCGGGCGGACGCTGGAGCTGATCGGCGGGGACATCCCGGTGGCGGACGCGGTGCGGAACGTGGCGGCGCACTGAGCCGTCCGGCGGCAGGCGCGCGCGGAGGGCCCTGAGAGCACTTCTGCCGCCCTCGGACGGCTGCCGGGCCGTCCGGCACGCCCGGGCGGTGAACGGCGCCCCAGCGGCCCCTCGGCGCCGTACCGCCCGCGCCCTCCCGTCCGGCCGCCACGGCGCGACGGGGAGCCGGCCGGGACGGCGCGGGCGGCCGAGGCGCCGCGGGCACTGGTCGCCGGGGGCCGGCCGCCGCTGCGCCGGTCGGCGGGACACGCCCGGGACGCGAGCGCTGCTCGGCCTCGCGGCCTTGGGCCGTGCCGCCGAACGGCAACACAAAAAGCCCCCGAATCGCATCGCTACGATTCGGGGGCTTTTCATTGGCTGTGGCGGCGCCAGGATTCGAACCTGGGAAGGCGAAGCCGGCAGATTTACAGTCTGCTCCCTTTGGCCGCTCGGGCACACCGCCGGGGTGTGTCGTCAGGAGGCCCGCTGTGAGGCGCGCTCCCTGGCAACGACGTAAACCATACCCGATGGCAGGGGGTGCTTTGCCACTCGGTTCCGAAGCGCTGGATCTTGGCCGGGTGGCTAGGCTTGGCGAGCGGTCCGGGAAGGGCCGCATCTCTGATGGATCTACGTACGAGGAGCCAACCCACGATGGCCGACTCCAGTTTCGACATCGTCTCGAAGGTCGAGCGGCAGGAGGTCGACAACGCCCTCAACCAGGCCGCCAAGGAGATCTCGCAGCGCTACGACTTCAAGGGCGTGGACGCGTCGATCCAGTGGTCGGGCGAGAAGATCGAGATGCGGGCCAACGCCGAGGAGCGGGTGAAGGCCGTTCTGGACATCTTCCAGTCCAAGCTGGTCAAGCGCGGGATCTCACTGAAGGCGCTGGAGGCCGGCGAACCGCAGGCCTCGGGCAAGGAGTACCGGATCTCCGCCTCGATGCAGGAGGGGATCTCCCAGGAGAACGCGAAGAAGGTCGCCAAGATCATCCGCGACGAGGGCCCGAAGGGCGTCAAGGCGCAGGTGCAGGGCGACGAGCTGCGGGTCAGCTCCAAGAGCCGGGACGACCTGCAGGCGGTCCAGCAGCTGCTGCGCGGCAAGGACCTGGACTTCGCGCTCCAGTTCGTCAACTACCGCTGAGCGTCCCCGGCGGGGGCGTACGGCACGCAGTGAGCCGATGGGGCGGTGCGACACGGGGTCGCGCCGCCCCAACGGCGTTCCTGGCCACGGGAGTTGGCCGCAGCGGGCCGCGGCCCTTCGGGGGCCGTTGCGACCCCTGCCCGCCTAGGGGTCAGCGGGTGGCGAAGGGCTCGTCCGTGGGGACGATCTCGCGGCCCAGGGGGAACAGGGAGAGCGGGATCATCTTGAAGTTGGCGATGCCGAGCGGGATGCCGATGATCGTCACGCACTGGGCGATGCCGGTGACGATGTGGCCCAGGGCCAGCCACCAGCCCGCGAAGACGAACCAGATGATGTTGCCGATCACCGAGCCGGCGCCGGCGTCCCGGCGCTCCACGGTCGTCCGGCCGAACGGCCACAGGGCGTAGCCGGCATTGCGGAACGACGCGATGCCGAAGGGGATCGTGATGATCAGGACGCAGCAGATGATGCCGGCGATGGAGTAGCCGATCGCCATCCAGAATCCGCCGAGGATCAGCCAGATGACGTTGAGGATGAACTTCATGATCGGCAGCCTTCCACGGTGATGAGTGGTTCCGTCGTGCTAGACGCAGGTCACCGCGGGGAACGTTGCATCGCCGCGGATCTTGGTGCGGCGTCAGGGGTGGTGGCGGCCGGCCATCTGCTCCAGGCGGGAGATGCGCTCGCGCATCGGCGGGTGGGTGGAGAAGAGGCGGGTCAGGCCCTCTCCGGGACGGAACGGGTTGGCGATCATCATGTGGCTGGCGGTCTCCAGGCGGGGCTCGGGGGGCAGCGGGAGCTGCTGGGTGCCGAGCTCCAGCTTGCGGAGGGCGGAGGCCAGCGCGAGCGGATCGCCGGTGAGCCGGGCGCCGGAGGCGTCGGCCTGGTACTCGCGGGAGCGGCTGACGGCGAGCTGGATCAGTGAGGCGGCTATCGGGCCGAGGAGCATGATCAGCAGCATGCCGAACAGGCCCGGGCCCTCGTCGTCGTCCGAGCGGCCGCCCGGGATCAGCCAGGCGAAGTTGACCAGGAACATCACGACCGAGGCCAGTGCGCCGGCGACCGAGGAGATGAGGATGTCGCGGTTGTAGACGTGGCTGAGCTCGTGGCCGATGACGCCGCGCAGCTCGCGCTCGTCGAGGATCTGGAGGATGCCGTCGGTGCAGCAGACCGCGGCGTTGCGCGGATTGCGGCCGGTGGCGAAGGCGTTGGGCGCCTGGGTCGGGGAGATGTAGAGCCGGGGCATGGGCTGGCGGGCGGCGGTCGAGAGCTCGCGGACCATGCGGTAGAGCTGCGGCGCCTCGAACTCGCTGACCGGGCGGGCCCGCATCGCGCGCAGGGCGAGCTTGTCGCTGTTCCAGTACGCGTAGGCGTTGGTACCCAGGGCGATCAGGACGGCGGCGATCAGGCCCGTACGGCCGAAGAAGCTGCCGATGACGATGATGAGTGCGGACAGTCCCCCGAGGAGTACGGCGGTCTTGAGCCCGTTGTGCCGGCGATGCACGGTACGCCCTCCAAGTGGTGCGGCAGGGGAACCCTTGGCTTCGTTTCTCCACTGTCCAGTGGACCCTTACTCACTGGTCAACGCGAGAGGGGCGGGCGTGGTTCCCCGGGGCGTGCCTGGTCAGGGGCGGGTGCGGGCCGGTGCGAAGGGTGGCTCCGGTACGGGCGGGCGGCGGCGGCCGTACCGGTCGTCGGCAGCCCGCCCGAAAGGGCGGCGCGGGCTCCTAGAGGAGCGCGCCGGCGGCGAAGCGGAGGACCAGTTGGGGGGCGCCGGAGAGGGCGACGCCCAGTGCGGTCGCGAGGGCCAGGGCGGTGCCGAGGGCGGCCGGGATCGGGGCGCGGGGATGGTCGGCGGGCTCGCCGGCCGGGGCCTGGGCCGGCCGGAAGAGGACGGCCGTCCACTGGAGGTAGTAGTACAGCGCGATCACGACGTTGACGGCCATGACGACGGCGAGCCAGCCCAGTCCGGCGTCGACGACCGCGGAGAAGACCGTCACCTTGGCGAACAGGCCGATGATGCCCGGCGGCAGGCCCGCCAGGCAGAGGAGGAAGAAGCCGAGGGCGAGCGCCACCAGGGGGCGGCGGTGGTAGAGGCCCCGGTAGTCGGCGAGGCGGTTGCCGGGGCTGGTGCGGGCCACCAGGGCGGCGACGGCGAAGGCTCCGAGGTTCACCGCGGCGTACATCAGGGCGTAGGCGACGGTGGCGCCGATGGCATGCGCGGGGTCGTGGGCGTAGCCGGCGGCGGCGATCGGGACCAGCAGGTAGCCGGCCTGGCCGACGGAGGACCAGGCCAGGAGGCGGACGGCGCTGTGGGCGCGGGTCGGGTCCTGGCGGAGGGCCGCGGCGTTGCCGACGGTCATGGTGAGCGCGGCGAGCACGGCCAGCGCCGGTCCCCAGACGTCCGCGTACGCCGGGAAGCCCTGGACGGTGACCAGGATCAGGCCGGAGAAGCCGACGGCCTTGCCGACCACGGAGAGGTACGCGGCGATCGGCAGCGGGGCGCCGACGTAGGTGTCGGGCACCCAGAAGTGGAAGGGGGCGGCGGCGGTCTTGAAGGCGAAGCCGACGAGGGTGAGGGCGACGCCGGCGGCGGCCAGGGTGGCCAGGCGCGGGTCCGGGAGGGCGGCGAGGGCGTGCGCCACCCGGGACAGGTGGAGGCTCCCGGTGGCCGCGTAGACGAAGCTCACGCCGAGGAGCATCACGGCGGTTGCGGCCACCGAGGAGAGGAAGAACTTCAGCGCCGCCTCGGAGGAGAGCCGGTCGCCGCGGCGCAGCCCGACCAGGGCGAACGCCGGCAGCGAGGCGACCTCCAGGGCGATGACCAAGGTGGCCAGGTCCCGGGAGGCCGGCAGCAGGGCCGCGCCGGCCGCCGAGGACAGCAGCAGGAACCAGTACTCGCCCGCGGGCAGGTCGTGGTCCCGGACGGGGTCGATGGACAGCAGGGCGGTCAGCAGCGCGCCGCCCAGCACCAGGAACTGGATGATCAGGGTGAAGTGGTCGGCGACGTAGCTGCACGCCTGCGGGTGACCGGTCAGGCAGAAGGTGCGGCGGCGGCCGTCCAGGAGGGGCAGCAGCAGGAGCACGGCGGCGGCCAGGCCGGCGGTCGCGCCCCAGCCCAGCAGGTGCTTGCGGGCGGCCGGCAGGAAGAGGTCGGCGACCAGCACCACCAGGGCGATCGCCGCGGTCAGGGTGGGCGGGGCGATGGCGAGCCAGTCGACGGACTGGACCAGCGAGGTGACCTGACTCATCACTTACCGCCTCCGAGGAGCTGCTGGACGGCCGGGTTCGTGAGGCCGAGGAGGGCCGCGGGCCACAGTCCGGCGAGGACCGTGAGGGCGGCCAGGGGGCTGAAGGCCGCGTATTCGTAGCGCGCGAGGTCGGGGAGGGCGGGGGCCGGTCCGCCGGCCTCCGGGGAGGAGGCCGCGGCCTCCAGGGTGCCGCCCATGCAGACCCGGCGGACGACCAGCAGCAGGTAGGCGGCGGTCAGCAGGGTGCCGAGGCCGGCCAGCGCCATGAACGTCAGGAACGCGGGGCGGCTGAGGCCGGCGGCCGGGTGGTAGGCGCCGAACATCGCCAGCATCTCGCCCCAGAAGCCGGCCAGTCCGGGCAGGCCCAGGGAGGCGACGGCCGCGAAGGCGAGCAGGCCGCCGAAGCGGGGGGCGCGGCCGTAGAGGGCGGCGCCGGTCGAGCCCGCGAGGGTGTCCAGGTCGGTGCTGCCCAGGCGGTCCTTGAGGCCGCCGACGAGGAAGAAGAGCAGGCCGGTGATCAGGCCGTGCGCGATGTTGGCGAACAGCGCGCCGTTGACGCCGGTGGGGGTCATGGTGGCGATGCCGAGCAGGACGAAGCCCATGTGGCCGACGGAGCTGTAGGCGATCAGGCGCTTGAGGTCGCCCTTGGCGCCGGCGCGGACCAGCGCGAGGCAGGCCAGCGAGCCGTAGACGATGCCGACGGCGGCCAGCGCGGCGAGGTACGGCGCGAAGGCGTGCATGCCGTCGGGCGTGATCGGCAGCGCGATCCGCACGAAGCCGTAGGTGCCCATCTTCAGCAGGACGCCGGCCAGCAGGACCGAGCCGACGGTGGGGGCGGCGGTGTGGGCGTCCGGCAGCCAGCTGTGCAGCGGCCACATCGGGGACTTGACGGCCAGTCCGATGCCGACGGCGAGCACCGCGATGACCTGGACGGTGTGGCTGAGCTGGGCTTTCGGGCCGTTGTCAGTGGCCAGTGCGACCATGTCGAAGGTGCCGGATTTCAGCCCGATGAGGAGGAGGCCGAGCAGCATGACGACAGAGCCGAGCAGCGTGTAGAGGATGAACTTCCAGGCCGCCGCCTGCCGCCCGCCCGTCGCCCGGCCACCCTCCTCGAGGGAACCGCTTCGCGCCACGCCTTCCGACCCGCCCCAGCGGGCGATGAGGAAGTACATCGGGATGAGGACCATCTCGAAGGCGAGGAAGAAGAGCATCAGGTCCAGCACGGCGAAGGTCGCCAGGGTGCCGGATTCCAGCACGAGGATCAGCGCCACAAATGCCTTGGGGGACGGGCCCGTCGGCATGTTGAAGTAGCTGTAGAGGGCGCAGAGGAAGGTCAGCAGCGCGGTCAGGACCAGGAGGGGGAGCGAGATGCCGTCGACGCCGAGGTGGACGCGGATGCCCAGCGCCGGGATCCAGCTGAGGTCGGTGGTGGCCTGCATACGCGCCGGGTGAGCGTGGTCGAAGCCGGCGGCCAGTGCGACGGTCGCGGCGAGCACCACGCCGGTGACGGTCACGCCGTGGCGCAGTACGGCCTGGTCGGGGTTCTTCCCCTTCAGGCCGGGCGGGGCCGGCAGCAGGGCGGCCAGCGCGCCGATCAGGGGGAGGACGACGGAGCCCGCGAGGAGGATCTGTAGGGCGGTGTGGTTCACGGGTCAGGCCCTCCTCAGGGTTTCGGCTCCGGTGAGGCAGGCCACGAGGACTGTCGGCTGGGGGTGCGGGGGTCGGCCCCCGGGGGATGGCGGCACGGTCAGGCTCCCGTGCCCGTGGCGACGAGGGCGGCGGCGATGCCCAGGACGAGGGCGCCGGCCAGCAGCGCCCCGAGGTAGGTCTGCACGTTCCCGGTCTGGGCGCGGCGGACGGCGGCGCCCAGCCAGCGGGGGGCGGTGCCGGCGCCGCTGACGTAGGTGTCGACGACCGCGTGGTCCAGGAAGCGGACCAGGGTCGCGGCCGCCTGGACGGGCCGGACGAAGAGGGCGGCGTAGACCGCGTCGAGGTGGAAGCCGGCGGCCGCGTGGCGGTGCAGCGGGCCGAGCAGGAGCCGGCCGGGGTCGGCCGGGTCCGCGGCGCCGGCGGGTTCGCCGTCGGCCGGGGGGTGGCTGACGATCGCCAGTTCCTCGGCGAGCCCGGGGGCGGCGTCCTCGGCGGCGGCCGTGCCCACGGGGGTGCGGGCGGTCAGGGCAGACGAAGGGGGCGCCGCGGAGGAGGGGCGGCGGCCGGGCGACGGGTGGGTGTGGCGCCAGGCGGCGTACGTCACCAGGCCGCCGACGAGGGCGACACCGGTGCCGAGGACCGCGGTGGTGGCGGTCGGGGCGAGCGAGTGCCCGTCGAACCAGGCGGGCAGGAGGGGGGCGGCCAGTCCGAAGCCGACGGTGGGGACGAAGAGCACCCACAGGACGGCGGTCATGGCGCGCGGCTGACGCCCGTGGTCGGGGACCTCGGGCCCGGTGCCGTGGAAGGTCAGCAGCCACAGCCGGGTGGCGTAGGCGGCGGTGAGGAGGGCGGTGAGCAGACCGGAGAGCAGCACGGTCCAGCCGGCGGCGCCGGGGATGCCGGCGGCGTGGCCGGTGGCGGCGTGCTCGGCGGCGCCCAGCACGGCCTCCTTGGAGAAGAAGCCGGCGAACGGCGGGATCGCGGCGAGCGCGAGCAGGGCGACGCCCAGCGTCCAGGCGGTGTCCGGGATGCGGCGGGCCAGGCCGCCCATCCGGGACATCTCGGAGAGCGAGTTGGTGCCCGCGGCGTGGATGACCACGCCGGCGCCGAGGAAGAGGAGCGCCTTGAACGCACCGTGCGACAGCAGGTGGAAGACGGCGGCGCCGCGGTCGCCGACGGCCAGCGCACCGGTCATGTAGCCGAGTTGGCCGACGGTCGAGTAGGCCAGCACGCGCTTGATGTCGTCCTGGGCGAGCGCGGCCAGGGCGGAGCCGACCATGGTCACCGCGGCCAGCACGGCGAGCACGACCAGCGCTGCCGCGGAGGCGGCGAAGACCGGGAGGAGGCGGGCGACGACGTAGACACCGGCGGCGACCATCGTCGCGGCGTGGATGAGCGCGGAGACCGGCGTCGGGCCGGCCATCGCGTCCGGCAGCCAGGTGTGCAGCGGGAACTGCGCCGACTTGCCCGCGACGCCGGCCAGCAGCAGCAGCGCGATCAGCGTCGGGTGGTGCAGGCCCTCGCGGGCGACGTGGCCGAGGATGCCGGTGATCCGGAAGGTCCCGGTGTCGGCGGCCAGCGCGAAGATCCCGAAGAGGAAGGGGACGTCGCCGAGCTTGGTGACGAGGAACGCCTTGAGGGAGGCGGCGCGGGCGGCCTCGGTCTCCCAGTAGTGGCCGACGAGGAAGTACGAGCAGATGCCCATGACCTCCCAGCCGACCAGCAGCACCATTAGGTCGCCGGTGTAGACGACCAGCAGCATCGCGGAGGTGAAGAGCGAGACCAGCGCGGCGTAGGAGGGGTAGCGCGGGTCGTCGCGCAGATACGCCGTGGAGTAGATCTGCACGCAGGTCGCCACGACCCCGACGAGCACGCCGATCAGGGCGGCGAAGCCGTCGATGTGCAGCGCCAGGTCGATGGGGAGCGAGCCGGTCGGGGTGAGCCGGGTGGCCACGTCGGTGGCCGGGCCGCCGCCCTGGCCGACGGCGACGGCCACCGCGAGGACGGCCGCGGCGAGCGTCGGCAGCACCGCCAGCGGGCGGACGAAGCCGGGCGAGCGCCGCCCCAGGAACAGGCCGGCGACGGCCCCGAGGAAGGGCAGGAGGGGGACGAGTACGGCGGTGGTCGTGAGCGTCACGCGGTGGCCTCCGCCTTGGTGTCCGGCTGCTGCTCGCCGTCCGCGGCGTCCGGTCCGGCCGGCCGCTCGGCGAGGTCCCGGAGCCGGTCGATGTCGGAGCTGCCGCGGTTGCGGTAGACGAGCAGCACGATCGCCAGACCGATGCCGATCTCGGCGGCGGCGACGGCGATGGTGAAGAGGGTGAGCGCCTGGCCGGCGTGCAGGGTGTCGCGCAGCCAGACGTCGAAGGCGACGAGGTTGAGGTTGACGGCGTTGAGCATCAGCTCGACGGACATCAGCACCAGGATGGCGTTGCGGCGCGCGAGCACGCCGTACAGGCCGGCGCAGAAGAGGAGGACGGCGAGGACCGCCGGGTACGCGAGATGCATCAGCGGCGCCCCTCCCCCGCGGCGGGCACCGCGCCGTCGGCCGCGCCCTCGGCCGCGCCCTCGGCGGCGCCGCCCCGGCGGGACAGCACGATCGCCCCGACGAGCGCGGCGAGCAGCAGGACGGAGAGCGCCTCGAAGGGCAGCACCCAGTAGCGGAACAGGCTGTGCCCGGACGCCTCGGCGGAGCCCTGGGCGGCCCCGTCCAGATCGATCCAGGTGGTGCGGAAGGCGTCGACGACGACCCAGACCAGGGCCGCGGCGGAGGCGCCGGCCACCGTGAGCGCGGCCCAGCGGTTGCCGGAATCGGCGTCCGGTGACGGCCCGATGGGCGCCTTGGTGAGCATCAGCCCGAAGAGCAGCAGCACGACCACGGACCCGACGTAGATGAGCACCTGCACCCAGGCCAGGAACTCGGCGGTGAGCAGGAGGTACTCCACGGCGATCCCGCCGAGGGCGACCACCAGCCACAGCGCGGCGTGCACCAACTGCCGGGAGGTGACGGTCATCAGCGCCGCGCCGAGGGCGGCGATGCCGACGAGGACGAAGGCGATCTCGACGCCGGTGGGCGAGAGGAAGCCGTGGCTTGCGGCGGCGAGCGTCACGTTCCCTCCTCCTCGGGGGCGTCGCTGTCGGCGGACTGCGGTTCCTGCGCGGCCGCGGCCTGTTGGGCGGCGAGCTTGTCCGCGGCCTTGCGGGCGGCGGCGATCTCCTTGGGTTCCTCGGCCGCCGGGTCCAGCGCGGGCGGCTCGGGCACCGTCCACATCCACTCGCGCAGCTTGTCGCGCTCGTGGGTCAGCTCGCGGATGTCGGTCTCGGCGTACTCGAACTCCGGCGACCAGAACAGCGCGTCGAAGGGACAGACCTCGATACAGATCCCGCAGTACATGCACAGCGCGAAGTCGATCGCGAAGCGGTCCAGGACGTTGCGGCTGCGCTCGCGGCCCCCGGGGGCGGCGGGCGGCACCGTCTCCTTGTGGGAGTCGATGTAGATGCACCAGTCCGGGCACTCGCGGGCGCACAGCATGCAGACCGTGCAGTTCTCCTCGAACAGCCCGATGACGCCGCGGGTGCGCGGCGCGAGGTCGGGCTGGACGTCCGGGTACTGCGCGGTGACGGACTTCCGCGTCATCGTGCGGAGGGTGACGGCCAGGCCCTTGGCGAGGCCGGAACCGGGGAACGAGCGGGGGCGCTCGGAGGGCGTCCTCGAGGGGCGGTGGTCGGGCGAGGGGAGGGACATTTAGGAGATCACCACCTTGACGACGCCGGTGAGGGCGATCTGGACGAGCGCGAGCGGGATCAGGACCGTCCAGGCGAGCTTTTGCAGCTGGTCCTCGCGCAGCCGCGGATAGGTGACCCGCAGCCAGATGACGACGAAGCTCAAGGCCACGGTCTTCACCAGCGTCCACAGCCAGCCCAGGCCGTCGGCGCCGAACGGGCCGTGCCAGCCGCCCAGGAAGAGGACCGTGGTCAGGGCGCTGAGCACGACGATGCCGGCGTACTCGGCGAGCAGGAAGAGCGCGAAGCGCAGTCCGGTGTACTCGGTGTACGCGCCGAAGATGATCTCCGAGTCGGCGATCGGCATGTCGAACGGGGGCCGCTGGAGCTCGGCGAGCCCGGCGGTGAAGAACACCACGCCGCCGATGAGCTGCCACGGCACCCACCACCAGTGGAAGGCGTCGAGGATGCCGGGCAGCGAGAGGGTGCCGGCGGCCATCGCGACGGACGCGGCGGCCAGCAGCATCGGCAGTTCGTAGGCGAGCAGCTGCGCGGCCGTCCGCAGACCGCCGAGCAGGGAGAACTTGTTGGCCGAGGCCCAGCCCGCCATCAGGGAGCCGAGCACGCCGACGCCCATCACGGCGAGCACGAAGAAGACGCCCGCGTCGAGGGCCTGCCCGACGGCGTTGCCCGGCCCCACCGGGATGGCCACCATGACCAGCAGGTACGGCAACAGGGCGACGGCGGGGGCGAGTTGGAAGATCCGCCGGTCGGCGCCGGCCGGGACGACGTCCTCCTTCTGCGCGAACTTGACGCCGTCGGCGACCAGTTGCGCCCAGCCGTGGAAGCCGCCCGCGTACATGGGGCCGAGGCGGCCCTGCATATGGGCCATGACCTTGTGCTCGGTCTGGCCGATGACCAGCGGGAAGACCAGGAAGACGACGAAGACGGCGAGCAGGCGCAGCACCAGGGCGAGGGTGTCGCTCATGGGGTGTCGCCTCCTTCCTCGTCGGGCTGCTGGGGGGTGGGCTCCGGTGCCGCCTCCGGTGTCGACTCCGGTTTGGGGCGGGGCCCTCGCTCCGGCGCGGACGGGGCCTCGTCGGCCGGCGCGGCGGCCGGTCCGGGCCCGGGCTCCGGCTTCGCCCGCTCTGCGTCGAACGCCGGGCGGGCGTGGTGCCAGGGCGCGTCGGAGGAGCGCGGGGGTGCGGCGGGGCGCTCGGCGGCCGGCGGGCCCGCGGGGGCGCCGCCCTCGGGCGGCGTGTCCTTGGGGGGCGTGTCCTTGGGGGCGGTCTCCGTGGGAGCGGTGCCCTTGGGCTCGGGCTCCTGGGGAGCGGTCTCCTGGGGAGTAGCGCCCTTGGGGGCGGTCTCCGCGGGAGCGGTCTCGGCCGCCGCCTGCTGGCTGGCCGAGCCCTGGCTCACCGAGCGGTTGCGGCGGGGCGGCCGGGCCGGGCGTTCGGCCGGGGCGCCGGCCGCAGCGTCCGCGGCCTCCGCGCCGGTGCCCGCCGCCTGCTGGCTCGCGGAGCCCGCGCTCGCGCTACGGGTGCGCCGGGCCGGGCGCTCGCCCGCGGCGGCGCCCGCCGCCCGCGCACCGCGGGCCGGCCGCGCCGGGGCGGGCGGCAACTGGCCCTTGAGCGGGCCCCACTCGTTGGGATCGGGGACGCCCGGCGGCAGCATCTGCCGCCGCTTGGGCCCGCCGTGCTCGGACTCCCCCGGCTCCTTGGCGCCGGGCCACGCCTTGGCGACCCGCGCCGCCAGGACGAAGTCCTTGCGCAGCGGATGGCCCTCGAAGGACTCCGGCAGCAGCAGCGGCACCAGGTGCGGATGGCCGGTGAAGTCCACGCCGAACATCTCGTGGGTCTCCCGCTCGTGCCAGCCGGCGCCCGCGAAGACGCCCACGGCGGTGGGCAGCGCGGGCGCGTCGTGCGGCACGGTGGTCCGCAGCACCAGCCGGCGGACGGTGCCGGGGTGCGTCACATCGGCGAGGTGGGCGCAGATCCGGAAGCCGGTGCCGGGCTCGTCCACGGCGCTCAGCCAGTCGAAGTAGGTGCAGCCCAGGTCGTCGCGGGCGGCGGTCAGCGCGGTGATCCAGGCGGCGGCCGGGACGTCGACGGTCAGCAGGTCGTAGGCCAGCTCCGCGGTGGCGCCGGCGCCGAAGAGCACGCCGGCCGGGCAGGGCAGCCAGCCGACGACCGGTTCGGCGGCGGCCGCCGCGGCGCTCCGCTCCTCGGCCTGCGGCTCCGGCTGCTCGGGAGGCTGTGTCATCGGGACTCCTCCCCCGCGGTCCCCGGGGCGGCCGGCGGGGTCACCAGGCCGCTGCGGAGGGCGGCGGCGGACGGCCGGGCGGTGTGCCCGTAGCGCTCGCCGAGCGACTCGCGGGCGATCTTCTCCTGGAGCTTGAGGATGCCCTGGAGCAGCGCCTCCGGGCGCGGCGGGCAGCCGGGGACGTACACGTCGACGGGGATGATCTGGTCGACGCCCTTGGTGACGGAGTACGAGTCCCAGTAGGGGCCGCCGCAGTTGGAGCAGGCCCCGAAGGAGATGACGTACTTGGGCTCGGGCATCTGCTCGTAGAGCCGCTTGACCGCGGGCGCCATCTTGTCGGTGACGGTGCCGGAGACGACCATCAGGTCGGCCTGGCGGGGGCCGGGCGCGAACGGGATCACGCCGAGCCGGATGAAGTCGTGCCGGGCCATGGACGCCGCGATGAACTCGATGGCGCAGCAGGCCAGGCCGAAGTTGAAGACCCACAGGCTGTAGCGGCGGCCCCAGTTCAGGACCACCTTCATGGGTTCGGGTGCGAGCCGGGCCAGTGCGCCCAGGCGCCGGGGCTCCGGCAGGAACGCGGGGGCGGCGCTCCCGGGGGCCTTGTCGGAACCGGCGGAGGCGGGGGTCACGTCCATTCCAGGACGCCCTTCTTGTACGCGTAGAGCAGGCCGACGGCGAGGAAGCCGAGGAAGATGAACATCTCCACCAGCGTCGCACCGCCGAACCCGGGAGCGGCGAAGACCGTCGCCCAGGGGAAGAGGAAGATCGAGTCGACGGCGAAGACGACGTAGAGGAAGGCGTAGACGTAGTAGCGGACCTGGGTGTGCGCCCAGCCCTCGCCGACGGGGTCGACGCCGCACTCGTACGTCAGCAGTTTCTCCGGTGTGGGGACGACGGGCCGCAGCAGCCGCCCGGCCCCGAAGGCCACGGCGACGAACAGCACGCCGACCACGGCGATGATTCCGACGGCCGAGTAGCCCTGGAAATAGTCCGCGGCGACGGTGGTGCGTACGGTCGCGTCCGGCACGTCCGCCCCTCGCTCCCTGACTGCGCTTCTTGAAACGACTTTTACACGATCTGTACGGACGGGAGTCTAGGCCCTGCTCCGGCGGCATCCCGAAGCCGCATCGTCGCGGAGGGGGCCGGGCCGGTCCCGCGCCGCCGTACCCGGGTGGCCGGCAGCGTAGACGGCCGCTCCGGTCGTCTCACGGGGCGTCTCATGGAGCGGACGGCAGCCGTCCGACCAGCGGGATCGGGGCGGGGCGGCCCGGCCCCGGCCCGGGGCGGCCAGGGGTCAGCGCGGGGTGCCGCCGCCGTACGGGGCCCGGGGGTCGGTGGGCGGTGGTGACACGTGGGACTGCGGGGGCAGCGGGGGCTGGAGCGGGGACTGCTGGAGCGGGGCGTGGGGGTGGCCCTGCGGGGCCGGTGCCGGGTACGGCCGAGGAGCCTGGGCCTGCGGTCCGGGCGGCTGGGCCGGGGCCGGGGCCGGAGCCGGGGCCGGGGCCGGAGCCGGGGCCGGGGCCGGAGCCGGGGCCGGAGCGCGCTCCGTACCGGGCGCCCCCGGGGCGGGCGGCTGCGGGAGCGCCGGCCGCTGCTGCCGACGACGGGCCGGGTCCCGGGAGACCGCGCGGTCCATGACCTCGGCCGCGATCCGGGCCGCCGCCTCGTGCGTGCGGGCCGCCAGCAGCTCGGTGCGGATGGCGCCGCCCGCCGCCAGGTGGCGGTCGTAGGGCAGCGGCAGCACCGCCGCGCCGCCGGCTCCCAGATGCGCGGCGGCCTTGCGGACGTCGACGCCGCTGTCCGGCGAGGAGTGGGTGAGCACCACGACCGCGGTCGGCAGCAGTCCGGGGTGCAGGCCCCCGATCCAGTCCAGTACGGAGCGGGTGGCGGCCACGCCCTCCGGCGTCGCGGGGGTGACCAGGACCCGGGCCTGGGTCGTCACCAGCGCGGTGCGCGCGACCTCGGCGGGCAGCGTCTCGCAGTCCACGACCGTGGTGGCGAAGTGGCGGCGCAGCGAGGTCATCACCACGCGGTAGGCATCGAGGTCCAGCCGGGTGCCGATGGCGCCCTGGCTGCCGGGCAGCAGCCAGCCGCCGCCGGCGAACGGCAGGAGATAGCCCGTCAGGTCCGTGATCAGCATCGACGGGTCGAGGATCTGCGCGAGGTCGGAGCCCGACCAGCGGACCTCGCGGGCGCCGAGCCGGTGCGGGAGGGTGCCCAGCGCCGGATCGGCCTCGACGGCGAGGACCGGATCGGGGCGGTAGTGCGCGAAGGTGAGCGCCAGCAGGGCGGCGACGGTGGACTTGCCCGCACCGCCGCGGATGCTGGACACCGCGATCTGCCGCCCGCTGGAGACCGGCTGCTGGATGGCGGACGCGGCCTGGGTGAGGGCGGCCGTCTCGGCGGCCGGCGAGGACGCGAACACCCGGCGCAGGGCCCGGCCGGCGCGCCGGGGCAGCGGATCGCCGCGACGCGGCCGGGGCTGCCCGTCGGCCAGCTCGGGCGGCAGCAGCGGTACGGAGACGGGCGTCCGCGCGGGCAGCCCGGGGCGCCCGTAGGCACCGGGGGCGGGGGCCGACGGCGCCGGGCCGGCGGAGGGGCCGGGGGCCGGCGCGAGGGGCCGGCCGGCGGAGGGGCCGGCGCCGGAACCCGCAGCCGGGCCCGGCAGCACGGCGGACGGCCCCGGCCTCATGGCAGAGGCAGGCGCGGGCGGAACGGCGGACGGGGGCGCGGCTGCGGAGCCCGGAGCGGGCGCGACAGCGGGGCCCGGAGCGGGCGCGGCAGCGGGACCCGGGCCAGGCGCGGCAGCGGGGCCAGGGCCAGGCGCGGCAGCGGGGCCAGGGCCAGGCGCGGCAGCGGGGCCAGGGCCAGGCGCGGCCGGCGGCATGGGGGCGGCGGTCGTCGCCCCCAGAGGGGCGGGCGGAGCCGGCGGGCCCACCGGAGCCGCGGCCGCCGCGGGCGGGGACAACGGAGGGGGCGCGGAGCCGGCCACGGGGTGCGGCCCGGGGTAAGACACGGTGCCGGGCCGGGAGTTGGGGACATTGCCGGGCCCGGAGTGGGGCCCGGGGTCGGGCACGGGCTGGGGCCCGGGGTGGGGCACGGGCTGGGGCACGGGCTGGGGCCCGGGATTGGGTACCGGCGAAGGGTCGAACGGGGACCGTCCGGCCGCCGCGGGCACCGGGCGGGCCGGGACCGGGGCCGGGGCCGCCGCCGGGACGGCCGGCGAGGCGGCCGGCGGCATCGGCACCGCGGCGGGCAACGCACCCGGCGCACCGCCGTTCACCGCCGCACCACCCGCACTCCCCGCACCGGACGGCACAGCCCCACCCGTCACGTAAACAGCACCACCAGCACCACCGGCAGCACCGGCCGCAGCACCGGCCGCCTCACCGGAAGCGTCGGCACGGCCGACGGCACCCGCCGCGCCGCCGTCGCCGTTCGGCACGTCCACCGCCGCACCCCCCATGCCTTCCGTACTCGCCGCACTCACCGTTCTCGCCTTCCGGGTTCTCGCCTTCCGAACTCCCCCGGCCGGCCGGAACGTTCCCGTGCCACCGGGTCTTCACAGGAATTCCGCACCGGAACCCCCGTCGTCTCCACGGGCATCGGGCCTCCCTCCGTTTCCGGCCGTCCCGCGCGTCACGAACCGCCCAGCAGCGCCCCGTAGACCCCGAAAGCGCCCAGGCCCACCGGGATCAGCGCCACCATGCTCACCGACTCCACCAGGTCCAGCCAGCGCCGCAGCCGGTTCCGCAGCGGGTCGGGCAGCCGGCCGGCGAGCGCCGGCAGCGGCACGGCCGCCAGCAGTCCCAGCGCGGTCAGCGCGAGCGCCGGGGCGCCACCGTCCGTCGCGCAGAGCACAACGAGCCGTACGCACACGGCCGTTCCGGCGGCGAGCAGGGCGACCACCTCCACGGCCAGCGGGTAGGCGCGGGCCCGGGAGAACAGCACGACGGCGAGCAGCGCGGCGGTGAGCACCGTCCAGGGCCCGGGCTCGCCGGCCGCGAGGACGCCGGCCGCGCCGGCCGAGGCCGCCGTCGCCACCGTGGCCGGGGCCAGCGGGTGGTGGGTGGCGGCCAGCGCGGCGGCCACCTCGTGGCGGCTGACCGGGGTGCCGCCGGTGTGCCGGTCGTCCAGCCCGGTCAGCCCGGCCGCGCGCAGGGCCAGCCAGGGCAGCGCCCCGAGGGCGAGGACGGAGAGGAAGCCGAGCACCACTCCGGTGCGGACCGGGTCGGTCAGGGCCAGCAGCGCCTCCCAGCCGCCGACCGCGAGCGCGAGCGCGGCCGCGCCGCTGAGCCCGCCGCGCCCCAGCGGGGTCCGCAGGCCGAGCAGGGCCAGGGCGGCCGCGGCGGTGAGTCCGGTGGCGGCGAGCCGGGCGGCGCCGGGGGCGGCCTGCCAGGCGGCGAGGAGGCCGAGGGTGCCGGCGGCGAGCAGCGCGGCGGTGCCGGCGGCGCGCCGTGCGGGCGCGGCGGTGAGCGCCGTCCCGCCGGCGGCGGCCAGGACGGCCGCGACGCCCAGCCAGCGGGCCGCGCCGGCGCCGTACCAGGTGGTCGCGCAGACCCCGGCGACGGCGGTGAGCAGTACGCTGGCGAGCGTCGCGGTCCAGGTCCGGCCGCGGTCGTCCCAGCGCCGGCCGCCGGTGGCCGTGGGGCGGTCCGGGCCGGCGGCCTCCGCCGCCGTGGGCCCCTCGCCCCCGCCGCGCCGTCCCGGGCCCGCGGCCGCGCCCGTCGTCGCACTCGTCATGTCCACGCGGCCGTTCTGCACCGCAACACCATACGGTCCCGGCGACGCGCACTGTCCACAGTGTCCCGCGCCAATCCGGGCCCCGCGCACGGCAGGTGGGGCAAACCCCCCGCGCACCACCCGACGAACCCCATGGCCCTCGGGCGCGGACCCCGGCAAGCTGGGCGCATGACCGAAAGTTCCCAGCTCACTGCCGCCGACGACGCCGAGGGGGCCGCGCTCCCGCCACCGCGGGCACCTCTGGACGGCCGGACCTGGCGGGAGATCGGATACCTGCTGGCCAACCTCCCGCTGGGCGTCACCGCGTTCGTGGTGCTGGTGGTGTGGCTGACGCTGGGGCTGGGGCTCTCCCTCACCGTCGTCGGACTGCCGCTGCTGGCCGCGGGCCTGACGGCCGGCCGGTTCTACGGGAAGCTGGAACGGGCCAGGGCGCGGGCCTGGCTCGGGGTGGCGGTGGCCGAACCGAGCCCCCCGCGCCCCCGGGACCGCGGCTTCTTCGGGTGGCTGTGGTCGCGGCTGACCGACCCGGTGGCCTGGCGGCACGCGCTGTTCGCCGTCATCCGGCTGCCGTGGGGCGTCTTCACCTTCACCGTCGTGCTCGCCTCGCTGTTCGTGGCCTGGCCGGTGCTGCCGTGGCTGGCGCGCTGGCTGTCCAACGCGGACCGGGCGATGGTGCGCGGACTGCTGTCGCCGTCCGACGAGTTGGAGCGGCGGATCGCCGAGCTGGAGTCGGACCGGATGGCGGTCACCGACACCGCGGCGGCCGATCTGCGGCGGATCGAACGGGATCTGCACGACGGGGCGCAGGCCCGGCTGGTGGCGCTCGCCATGGGCCTCGGCCTGGCGAAGGAGAAGCTGCTGGAGGGCCAGGCCGACGAGAGCGTGGCGGCGATGGTCGACGAGGCGCACGGCGAGGTGAAGTTGGCGCTCCAGGAGCTGCGCGACCTCGCCCGCGGCATCCACCCGGCGATCCTCACCGACCGCGGACTGGGGCCCGCGCTGGCGTCGTTGGCGGGCCGCTGCACGGTGCCGGTCACCACCTCCGTGGACCTGGCCGAGCGGCCCGCCCCGGCGATCGAGGGGATCGTCTACTTCACCGTCTCCGAACTGCTCCAGAACGTCTCCAAGCACAGCGGGGCCCGGCGGGCTTCGGTGGAGGTGTGGCGGTCCCGGGACCTGCTGCTGCTCCAGGTGCACGACGACGGGAAGGGCGGGGCGCGGCTCGACGGCGGCAGCGGCATGGCCGGGCTGGCGGACCGACTGGGCGCCGTGGACGGGCTGTTCGTACTGGACTCGCCGGTGGGCGGGCCGACCCGGGTGACCGCGGAGGTGCCCTGGCGAGCGCGGCCGGACGCCGCCGCGGGGCGCCGGGACGGGCGCGCGGGACGGCGCGGCGCCGGCGGGCGCTGAGCGCACGGGCCGACCCCGCTGCCGGGGTGGGGAAAACCCCCGGCGGAAGACTGCGAGCAGCCACATGGCCCAGGAGGCGGCGGTCGCCGACCCTGGACAGTGCCGGCAACGGGCCGGCGACCCCACCGGATCGCGCGCCGGACCGGCACCGGACGCCACGGCAGAACGGACGAGACCAGACATGGACACCGCGTACTCGGCGCACTCCGCCCCCGCACCGCGGCCGCACCGCCGCCGGGTGCCGGTGGGCCTGAGCGCGCCCTTCTCCGGGCGCACCTGGCGGGAGTTCCTCCATCTCTGCCTGAGCCTCCCGCTGGCCTGCCTGACGTTCACCTACGCGGTCGCGGTGGTCGCGCTGAGCGCCGGGCTGCTGATCACGTTCCTGGGCATCCCGGTGCTGGCGGGCGGGCTGGCCGGCGGCCGGGCGCTGGGCGCCCTGGAGCGGGCCCGGGCGCGGGCGCTGCTGGGCCTGGACGTGGCCGCCCCGGAGCCGCTGCGCCCCGCGAAGCCGGGCGTGATGGCGTGGGTGGGGGCGGTGCTCAAGAGCGGGGCGTCCTGGCGCCACCTGCTCTACGCGTTCCTGCACTTCCCGTGGGCGCTGTGCGCGTTCGTCTTCTCGGTGACGTTCTGGACGGTGGGCTGGGCGCTGCTGAGCTTCCCGCTCTGGTACTGGACGGCCCGCCCGTACATCGGGCTGCCGACCCTGTGGCTGGACGGCTCCGGCAGCACCGTCCTGTACGTGAGCCCGACGGTGGCGGTCGGGGTGACCGGGGTGGTCGGGCTGCTGATGGTGCTGGCCGGGCCGTGGGTGATCCGCGGGCTGACGCAGGTGGACCGGGTGCTGGTGCAGGGGCTGCTGGGGCCGTCGCCGCTGGGCACCCGGGTCATCGAGCTGGAGTCGGACCGCGAGGTGGTGGCCGACACCGCCGCCGCCGACCTGCGGCGCATCGAGCGGGACCTGCGCGACGGGGCGCAGGCCCGGCTGACGGCGCTGGCGACGGAGCTGGGCCTGGCGAAGGAGACGCTTGCGAAGGACCCGCGCGCCGCGGCGCGGATGGTGGACGAGGCGCACGGCGAGGTGAAGATCGCGCTCCAGGAGCTGCGCGATCTGGCCCGCGGCATCCACCCGGCGATCCTCACCGACCGCGGACTGGGCCCGGCGCTGTCCGCGCTGACCGGGCGCTGCCCGGTGCCGGTCACGGTCCAGGTGGACCTGGACGGCCGCCCGGCCGCGGCCATCGAGGGCCTCGCCTACTTCACCGTCTCCGAACTGCTCCGGAACGTCGCCGAGCACAGCGGGGCGGACCATGCGTCGGTGGACGTCTGGCACTCCGCGGGGCAGCTGATGCTGATGGTGTCGGACGACGGCCGGGGCGGCGCGAGCACCGAGGCCGGCGGCGGACTGGCCGGGCTCGCCGCGCGGCTGGACTCCGTCGACGGGCTGCTCGTGGTGGACTCCCCGGCCGGCGGCCCGACCGTCGTCACCGCCGAGCTGCCCTGGCGCGGCTGACCGGCGGCCGGCAGGCGCGTGCGGGTGGGGCCGGGACGGGGGTCCGGCCCCACCCGCATGTACCTGCACCCCTCTCCCCCCACCCGTCCCGGTCCGCATGCTGGAATGCTGGCGGCAGACCGGATCGAAGGAAGCGTGGGGGGATCGTCGTCGTGGAGGACAGGGTGCGGGTGGTCATCGCCGAGGACTCGGTGCTGCTGCGGGAGGGGCTGACGCGGTTGCTGACCGACCGCGGGCACGAGGTCGTGGCGGGCGTGGGCGACGGCGAGGCCCTGGTGCGGACCGTCGCCGAGCTGGCCGGCGCGGGCACCCCGCCGGACGTGGTGGTGGCCGATGTGCGGATGCCGCCGTCCCACACCGACGAGGGCGTGCGGGCCGCGCTCCGGCTGCGCCGGGACCACCCGGAGGTCGGGGTGCTGGTGCTGTCGCAGTACGTGGAGGAGCAGTACGCCACCGAGCTGCTGGCCGGGTCGAGCCGGGGCATCGGCTATCTGCTCAAGGACCGGGTCGCCGAGGTGCGGGAGTTCGTGGACGCGGTGGTCCGGGTGGCCGGCGGCGGCACCGCGCTGGACCCGGAGGTGGTCGCCCAGCTGCTGGGCCGCAGCCGCAAGCAGGACGTGCTGGCGCATCTGACGCCGCGGGAGCGCGAGGTGCTGGGGCTGATGGCCGAGGGCCGGACCAACTCCGCCGTCGCCCGGCAGCTGGTGGTCAGCGACGGCGCGGTCGAGAAGCACGTCAGCAACATCTTCCTGAAGCTGGGGCTGGCGCCGAGTGTCGGTGATCACCGGCGGGTGCTCGCGGTCCTCACCTACCTCAACTCCTAGGCCCGCCCCACTGCCGGACGCGGTCGATGCCGTCGTTTCACCGGCGGCATTGACCGGGGCATAGAACGATGGGCCCGGGTCCTGTCGTCACGCCCCCGTCGCCTGCCCGGCAGACGGGGGTGCGACGGCAGGACCTAGTACCAATGGACGAGGCCAGTGCGTCATGAAGACAGGGGTGACGGGCGCAGTGATTCGATGACAAACCACGACAGAACGGTGTCTCATCCCACCGTCCACGATGTGACCGGTCCGGGGAAGGGCACCCTTACCCAAGTACGATGGTTATGGGACAACCGGTCGGTACGACCCGTCCCACGCCCTGCGTCCGGCGGGGACGCCGCACCCCTTGAGGGAGGTCCGAAGCAGTGACCAGCCAGGTCAGTAGCACAGCCGAACAGGCCGACGGAGCGCGTGTCGGGGAACAGCGCACGTCCGGTGACGGCGGCCCGGGCAAGGAAGTCCGGCGCCTGGACCGGGTGATCATCCGGTTCGCCGGCGACTCCGGTGACGGCATGCAGCTCACCGGTGACCGGTTCACGTCCGAGACGGCGTCGTTCGGCAACGACCTGTCGACGCTGCCGAACTTCCCCGCCGAGATCCGGGCCCCGGCCGGCACGCTGCCCGGCGTCTCCAGCTTCCAGCTGCACTTCGCCGACCACGACATCCTCACCCCCGGTGACGCGCCGAACGTCCTGGTGGCGATGAACCCGGCCGCGCTGAAGGCCAACATCGGCGACGTGCCGCGCGGCGCGGAGATCATCGTCAACACCGACGAGTTCACCAAGCGCCCGATGGCCAAGGTCGGCTACGAGACCAACCCGCTGGAGGACGGCTCGCTCTCGGCGTACAACGTCCACCCGGTGCCGCTGACGACGCTGACCATCGAGGCGCTCAAGGAGTTCGGGCTCTCCCGCAAGGAGGCCGAGCGCTCCAAGAACATGTTCGCGCTGGGCCTGCTGTCGTGGATGTACCACCGGCCCACCGAGGGCACCGAGACGTTCCTGCGGTCGAAGTTCGCCAAGAAGCCGAACATCGCCGAGGCGAACGTCACCGCCTTCCGGGCGGGCTGGAACTTCGGCGAGACCACCGAGGACTTCGCCACCTCCTACGAGGTCGCGCCGGCCACCGCCGCGTTCCCCACGGGCACCTACCGCAACATCTCCGGCAACCTCGCGCTGTCCTACGGCCTGGTCGCCGCGAGCCGGCAGGCGGATCTGCCGCTGTACCTCGGTTCGTACCCGATCACCCCGGCCTCCGACATCCTGCACGAGCTGTCCAAGCACAAGAACTTCGGCGTGCGGACGTTCCAGGCGGAGGACGAGATCGCCGGTATCGGCGCGGCGCTGGGCGCGGCGTTCGGCGGCTCGCTGGCGGTCACCACGACCTCCGGCCCCGGCGTGGCGCTGAAGTCGGAGACCATCGGCCTCGCGGTCAGCCTCGAACTCCCGCTGCTGATCGTGGACATCCAGCGCGGCGGCCCCTCCACGGGCCTGCCCACCAAGACCGAGCAGGCCGACCTGCTCCAGGCGATGTACGGGCGCAACGGCGAGGCCCCGGTGCCGATCGTGGCGCCGAAGACGCCGGCCGACTGCTTCGACGCGGCGCTGGACGCGGCCCGGATCGCACTGACCTACCGCACCCCGGTCTTCCTGCTCTCCGACGGCTACCTGGCCAACGGCTCGGAGCCCTGGCGGATCCCGGAGGTCGACGAACTGCCCGACCTGCGCGTGCAGTTCGCCACCGCCGCCAACCACGAGCTGGCCGACGGCACCGAGGTGTTCTGGCCCTACAAGCGCGACCCGGAGACCCTCGCCCGCCCCTGGGCCGTCCCCGGCACGCCCGGCCTGGAGCACCGCATCGGCGGCATCGAGAAGCAGGACGGCACCGGCAACATCTCCTACGACCCGGCCAACCACGACTTCATGGTCCGCACCCGCCAGGCCAAGGTGGACGGCATCGACGTCCCCGACGTCGAGGTCGACGACCCGGCGGACGAGGCCGGAGGCGGCGCGGACACCCTGGTCCTGGGCTGGGGTTCGACGTACGGGCCGATCACCGCGGCGGTCCGGCGGGTGCGGGGCGCGGGGCAGCGCATCGCCCAGGCGCATCTGCGCCACCTCAACCCCTTCCCGCGGAATCTCGGCGAGGTCCTCGCGCGTTACGAGAAGGTGATCGTGCCGGAGATGAACCTCGGCCAGCTCGCCACACTGCTGCGCGCCAGGTACCTCGTCGACGCACGCTCGCACACCCAGGTCAGCGGGATGCCGTTCAAGGCGGAGCAGCTCGCGGAGGTCCTTAAGGAGGCCATCAATGACTGAGACGGTCTCGGAGAAGCCCTCCCAGATCGAGGCGCTCTCCCTGGTGCCCAAGGCCACGGCGAAGCAGTCCATGAAGGACTTCAAGTCGGACCAGGAAGTGCGCTGGTGCCCCGGCTGCGGTGACTACGCCGTCCTCGCCGCCGTCCAGGGCTTCATGCCCGAGCTCGGCCTGGCGAAGGAGAACGTCGTCTTCGTCTCCGGCATCGGCTGCTCCTCCCGCTTCCCGTACTACATGAACACCTACGGGATGCACTCCATCCACGGCCGCGCCCCGGCCATCGCCACCGGCCTCGCCGGCTCGCGCCGCGACCTGTCGGTGTGGGTGGTCACCGGCGACGGCGACGCCCTCTCCATCGGCGGCAACCACCTCATCCACGCCCTCCGCCGCAACGTCAACCTCAAGATCCTGCTGTTCAACAACCGGATCTACGGGCTGACCAAGGGCCAGTACAGCCCCACCTCCGAGCTCGGCAAGATCACCAAGTCGACGCCGATGGGCTCGCTGGACGCGCCGTTCAACCCGGTCTCGCTGGCGCTCGGCGCCGAGGCGTCCTTCGTCGCCCGCACCGTCGACTCCGACCGCAAGCACCTCACCTCGGTGCTGCGCGCGGCCGCCGCCCACCCCGGCACGGCCCTGGTGGAGATCTACCAGAACTGCAACATCTTCAACGACGGCGCCTTCGAGGTCCTCAAGGACAAGGAGAAGGCCCAGGAGGCCGTGATCCGGCTGGAGCACGGGCAGCCGATCCGCTTCGGCGCGCCCGCCGAGGACGGCCTCGGCTCCAAGGGCGTGGTCCGCGATCCGGCCACCGGCGACCTCAAGGTCGTCGACGTCACCGCGGAGGGCGCCGACGCCGTCCTGGTTCACGACGCCCACAACCCCTCCCCCACCACGGCGTTCGCCCTCTCCCGGCTCGCCGACCCCGACACCCTGCACCGCACCCCGATCGGCGTGCTGCGGGACGTCGAGCGGCCGGTCTACGACACGCTGATGTCCGAGCAGTTGGACGACGCCGTCGAGCAGAAGGGCAAGGGCGACCTGGCGGCCCTGCTGGCCGGCAACGACACCTGGACGGTCGTCGGCTAGCCCCGGCCGGGCCGGATCCGGCCACACCCTCGGCGGGTGTCCGCAGCGAGCGCGTACGCGTGCGCGCAGCGGGCACCCGCCGAGGCGTTTTCGGGCCCGACGGGCACCTTGCGCAGGGCCCATCACCTGGCCTGTCATGACCGTATTGCGCGACGGACATGACAGAACGGGCGGACGGCGCTACCTTGCACAGGATCGACCGCACGACCTGGAGGGCCCCTTGCCGTCCCGAACCGACCAGCGCGCCGGCCTTGCCTACGGCCTCGCGGCCTACACCATGTGGGGCCTACTGCCGCTCTACTGGCACCTGTTGAGCGCCGCGGCGCCGTCCGAGATCCTGGCCCACCGCATGCTGTGGTCGCTGCCGGTGGCCCTGGTGATCCTGGCCGCGCTGCGCCGCTGGTCCTGGATACGCCCGCTGATGCGGCAGCCCAAGCGGCTCGCGCTGGTCCTGGCCTGCACCGTGGTGATCTCGCTCAACTGGTTCCTCTACATCTGGGCGGTCAACTCCGGGCATGTGCTCGAAGCCTCGCTCGGGTACTTCATCAATCCGCTGGTGAGCATCGCGTTCGGGGTGCTGGTGCTGCGCGAGCGGCTGCGGCCGCTCCAGTGGGCGGCGGTGGGCGTCGGCGCCGTGGCCGTCGTGGTGATGACCCTCGCCTACGGGCGGATGCCCTGGATCGCGCTCGGACTGGCCCTGTCCTTCGCGACGTACGGGCTGATGAAGAAGGGCATCAAGCTCGACGGCATCGAGGGCTTCAGCGCCGAGACCACCCTCCAGGCGCTGCCGGCACTGGGCTTCCTGATCTACCTGAGCGTCAGTGGGCAGTCCGTCTTCGTCAGCGGCGGGACCGGGCAGGCGCTGCTGCTCGTGGGGTGCGGCGTGGCCACCGCGATCCCGCTGATCTGCTTCGGCGCCTCGGCGATGCGGCTGCCGCTGACCACCATCGGGATGCTCCAGTACCTGGCGCCGACCTTCCAGTTCCTGCTGGGCCTGACGGTCTTCCACGAGCGGATGCCCGCGGAGCGCTGGGCCGGCTTCGCGCTGGTGTGGGCGGCGCTGGTGGTGCTCACCTGGGACGCGCTGCGGAACGCCCGGCGCGGGCGGGCCGCGCTGGCCAAGGCCCGGGCGCGGGCCGGCGAGGCGGTCGCGGCCGAGGCCGCGCGGGCGGCGCGGACCGGGCTCGCCCCGGCCGACCCGGCCGCCGGCGAGGCCGGCGGGCAGGCCGAGCCGGGCCCCGTCAGGCCGTGATGTCGCGGCTGGTGAACCGCGCCCAGGCCGCCGAGCCGAACACCGCCGCGTAGACCGCCTGGAGGCCGAGGTCCCGCCAGATCCCGTCCCAGTAGACCGGGTCACGGAGCAGGTCGGCGAAGGACAGCCAGTAGTGCGGGAAGAGGTACGGCTGGAGGGCCTGGAGCTGCGGTATGCCGTCCAGGATCTGGGCGGTGAGCACCAGGCCGACCGTGGTGGCCATGGCGGCGACGCCGCTGTCGGTGAGGGTGGAGACGAACAGGCCCAGGGCCGCCACCCCGAGCAGGGAGAACGCCACGACGCCCGCGATGGCCAGCGCCCGCAGCAGCCCCTCGCCCAAGGATATGGACGTCCCCGACAGCAGCGTCACCCGGCCCAGGGGGAACAGCAGCGCGCCGGTGGCCAGCGCGGAGAGCGCCACGACGAGGGTGCCGGCCAGGCAGAACACCATGACCGTGGCGAACTTGGCGCACAGCAGCCGGGCGCGGCCGGCGGGGGCGACGAGGAGGTAGCGCAGCGTCCCGGTGTGCGCCTCGCCGGCGATGGCGTCGCCCGCGAGCACGCCGACGGCCATCGGCAGGAACACCGGCAGCGTCACCGCGAGGGCGGTGAAGACCAGGAAGAGGCCGTTGTCGGTGATCCCGGCGAGGAACGCCGGGCCGCGGCCGTCGCCGCCGGACCGGCCGGCCTGGATCCGCACGGCGATGCCGACCAGGACCGGGACGGCGGCCAGGACCGCCAGCAGGACCAGGGTGCGCCAGCGCCGGAACGTGGTGGCCAGCTCGCTGCGCAGCAGATCCGGCGCCCAGCGGGCCCGGCGGGCCGGCGGCGGTGCGCTCGCCGGGGCCCGCGGCGCCGGGTGCTCATCCCGTGACATCGAAGCCCTCCCCGGTGAGCTGGACGAAGACGTCCTCCAGGGACGCCCGTTCGGTGCCGAAGGCCCGGACCCGGACCCCGGCGTGGACCAGTGCGGCGTTCAGCTCCGCCGGGTCCGGCGGCGGTGCGCCGTCCGCCGGCGCGGCGGGCAGTTCGCCGGTGACCCGGTCGCCCTCGGCCCGCAGACCGGTCAGGCCGCGCTCGGCGAGGACCCGGACCGCGTCGGAGGGATCGGGGGTGGTCACCGCCAACCGGCCGCGGCCGGCCGGGCCGAGGACGGCGGAGGTGAGGCCGGCGACCGGGCCCTGGGTGACCAGCCGGCCCCGGGCCATCACCGCGGCGTGCGTGCAGACCTGCTCGATCTCGTCGAGGAGATGGGAGGAGAGGAAGACCGTGGTGCCGTCCGCCGCCAGCTCCCGCACCAGGGCACGGATCTCCCGCATGCCCTGCGGGTCCAGGCCGTTGGTGGGCTCGTCCAGCACCAGCAGCTCGCGCGGCTGGAGCAGGGCGGCGGCCAGCCCCAGGCGCTGCTTCATGCCGAGGGAGTAGGTGCGCGCCTTCTTGCCGGCCGCGGCGGCCAGCCCCACCCGCTCCAGCGCCCGGCCGACCCGCTCGCTCCGGGTGCGCGGATCGGCGGCCGGATCGGCGGCGTCGAACCGCCGGAGGTTGTCCCGGCCGCTGAGGAAGCCGTAGAGCGCGGGGCCCTCGATGAGCGCGCCGACCCTGGGCAGCACCTGGCGGACCGCGCCGGGCATCGCGTGGCCGAGCACCCGGGCGGTGCCGGCGGTCGGCTCGATCAGCCCCATCAGCATCCGGATGGTGGTGGTCTTGCCGGAGCCGTTGGGGCCGAGGAACCCGAAGACGCTGCCGCGCGGCACCGCGAGGTCCAGGCCGTCCACCGCGGGCCGGCCGCCGCGGTAGGCCTTGGTCAGCCCCCGGGTCTCGATCACCCGGTCCGCGCCGTGCGGCGCCGCGCGCTCCTCGTCCGTGACCGGTGGCGGCACGTCTCCCCCAACTCCTCGCGTACGGCGGCCCCGTGGGGCCTCCGGCGGGCAACACCGACCGCGTACGGGCCGCGCCGCTCCCCCGGTGGGAGGTGCGGCGCGGCCCGGCCGCTGCCGTGGCCCGTTACTTCTTCGCGGCGTCGGCCGCGGCTATCAGGGACTGCTTGTCGACGGCGCCCACATAGACCGTGCCGTCGTCGGTGACCAGGGCGTTGACCAGCCGGGTGCTGAAGAGGTGGCCGGAGCCGAACGAGCCGGTCACCTTGCTGCCCAGGCTGTCCAGGAGCTTGCCGGCGCCGCCCTTGGCGAGCTGGTCCTTGCCGCCGGGCGCTCCGGGGGCCTTGAGGGTGGCGACGGACGTCCAGCCCTCGCCGCTCACGTTGAACCCGCCGAAGCCCTTCAGGTCCTTGTGGTCCTGCAGGCCCTTGAGGTCCTTGAGGTCCTTGCCGTGCCGGCCGGCGGTGTGCTCCGCGGCCCGGTCGCCGTTCTCGACCTTGGCGCCCTTGGGCGGGGTGAAGGCGAAGGTGTCCGCGGCCGGGCGGGCGAAGTCGACACGGGTGTAGCCGACGTCGATCGCGGCCGGGCCCCCGCTCTTGGGGGTGAGGGTGAACTTCAGCGGAACGCCGTTGGCGGCGTCCACCGCGACCCGGATCGAACCGACCGTGGAACCGGCCTGCTTGGGGGTGATGACGAGCTGGTACGCGTCCCGCCCGGCGACCTTGGCGGTGTCGCCGACCGTCACCGAGGTGGTCTTCCCGGCCGCCTTCAGGGCCTCCTTGGCGAGCTCCTGGGGCGTGGCGTTCTGCAGGCCCTTGGGGAGGGCCCGGGGCGCGCCGTGCTCGGTGCCGTGGTGGGCGTCACGGGGGGCGGTGCGGTGCATGACGGTGTTGCTGCCGCTGTCGTACGCCCAGACGTCGGCGCCGTTGTGGACGAGGGTGTAGTCGGCGGACTTGCCCACGATCGACACCCGCTGCCGGTCGGGGCCGTCGGCGGCGACCCGCAGGGTGTGCGTCCCGGACGCCAGCTCGGTCAGCTTGCTCTGCGGCGACGCGGAGGCGCCCGGGTGGCCGCCCTGCTCGCCGCCGGCGAAGCCACCGGCGCCCACACCGCCCGGCAGGGCGGGCAGGCCGAGGTCGGTGGTGACCTGGACCGTGCCGGACAGCTGCTGGACGTCGGACTTGGCGATCTTCGCTATCAACTCCTGGGCGGAGATCTTCGGCAGGTCCGGAGAACCGGATCCGGCGAAGGCCGGGACCAGCCCGACCGTCGCGGCCGCCACCCCCGCCACCGCGACCGGCACGGCATACCGCACCGCCTTACGGCGCTTCGAGGAGCGTCCCCCGTCCCATTCCCCGGTGACCTCAGTTGGTTCGTTCCGTGGCATCTGGCCTACCTCCGTCGTGTGCGGCGGTGCTGCGTCGTCCACTGGTCCACGCGCCGGACCATGATGGCCCGCCCCGCCGCTTCGTGGTGCTCTCCATCCCACCAAAAGTCGGGTACGACGGCGTCAACCCGCAGGGCCAACTCCACGTAATGCTCTGGGATGACACCGGACCGCCGCACGGCGGAGCACGTACGACCACGGGCGCAGCCGCGTGGTGGGGATGCCCTAGGGGAAGCCGGAAAAGTCCGGGGGATCAGGCGAATCCGGAAACGCCCCGACCGGCCGTCGGAAGCCGACGCCCGCCGGCTGCTGCTCGACGGCCGGCGGCCGGCACGTGAAGATTCCCGGGCGCGGCCCCCGGGCGGCGGCTCATCCCGCCCGGTGCACCACCGTGTCGCACAGCCCCTCCAGGGCCGTCTTCGCCATGCACTCCGGCAGCGGCGCCAGCGTCGCGCGGGCGTCCTCGGCGTAGCGCACGGTGTCCCGGCGGGCCAGCTCCAGCGCCGGGTGGGCGCGCAGCCCGGCCAGCGCCTCGGCGTGCCGGGCGTCGTCGGTGAGGTCGCCGGCCAGCAGCTCGCACAGCGCACGGTCCTCGGCGGTGCCGGCCTCGGACTCGGCGAGCGCCCGCAGCCGCAGCACGGGCAGCGTCGGGATGCCCTCGCGCAGGTCCGTACCGGGCGTCTTGCCGGACTCGTGCGAGTCGCTGGCGATGTCCAGGACGTCGTCGGCCAGCTGGAAGGCCGTGCCCAGCCGCTCGCCGTACTGGGTCAGGACGTTGACGGTCGACTCGTCGGCGCCCGACATCATCGCGCCGAAGCGGCCGGAGACGGCGATCAGCGAACCGGTCTTGCCGGACAGGACGTCGAGGTAGTGCTCGATCGGGTCGCGGCCGTCCCGCGGCCCCGCGGTCTCCAGGATCTGGCCGGTCACCAGGCGCTCGAACGCCTCGGCCTGGATCCGGACCGCGTCGGGGCCGAGGTCGGCGAGGATGTGCGAGGCGCGGGAGAAGAGGAAGTCGCCGGTGAGCACCGCGACGGAGTTGCCCCAGCGGGCGTTGGCGCTGGCCACGCCGCGGCGCACCTCGGCCTCGTCCATCACGTCGTCGTGGTAGAGCGTCGCCAGGTGCGTCAGCTCCACGACGACGGCCGAGGGGACCACACCGGGGCTGTGGGGGTCGCCGAACTGGGCGGCCAGCATCACCAGCAGCGGGCGGAACCGCTTGCCGCCGGCGCGCACCAGATGCTGCGCGGCCTCGGTGATGAACGGCACATCGCTCTTGGTGGCCTCCAGCAGTCCCTCCTCGACAGCCGCCAACCCGGCCTGGACATCGGCTTCGAGAGCCTTGTCCCGCACGCTCAGCCCAATGGGCCCGACGACGGTCACGAGGGGTACTCCTGTCTGCTGACGATCAAACCGAATGTCGATCTGTCGCTGTCTCCACCATTGGCCAGCGTATCCGGTCACGGTTGGATCACCGCGAGCGCCCGCCCCCCGAACCACTCGGCCAGCACAGAAGCCGTCCCGAGAGTATGTTCCTGATCGCTTTCCGCACGGTTCTGCACGGGAATGATGGGACAGCAGGGGCACAAGGTGTCTCAGGAGCCCCTGGCGTCACAGTGGTAACCGGCGGACCGGGCCCCACAGGGGGCTTGGACACCCGTGGCCGGATCGCGTCGTTCACTCGCTCCGGTAGCGAACGGAGCGGAAGGCGCCCCTCCCTCACCCCGGCACCACGTCCACCACGGCCCCCGCACCACCCCCGGCAGCCGGCCCCGCCCCACCAAATGGCGAGGGATCACACGGTGCTTCCCACAATCCTCCGGAATATCGCGGCATCCTCCGGCATCAGCGGATCGGGGCACCACGGCCGGCCGCCCGGCCCGCCGCTTCCGGTCAGGGACCGCCCGTTCCCCGCCGAGGGCCACCCCGTTGATCGCCAACGGCCGTACCCTGATCGCCGGACCACGGCCCACAAGGCGCCCCCGCACACCGCAGTTCGGGCGGGGCGCCCCACGGACCGCCCGCCCACCGGCGACGACGAACGCGAGGAGCAGTGTCCATGCCCGAGCAGAACCCGTTCGACCTGGCGGAAGGCGACCCCTTCGGCCCGCACACCCTTCCCTACGGCGTCTTCAGCACCGCCGACGCACCCGGACTGCGCCGGCTCGGCGTCCGCTACGGCCGCCACGTCCTCGACCTGGCCGCCCTCCCGGACGCCCTGCCGGACGTCGTCCCCGCCGCGCACGCCGCCCTGCTCGGCGCCGCCACCCTCAACCCCCTGCTGGCCGCCGGCCGCCCCGTCTGGCAGGAGGTCCGCGCGGCCGTCCGCACCGCCGTGACCGACCCCGCGCACCGCACCGCGGTGGCCCCGCTGCTGCGCTCGCTGGACGACGTCACCCTCCATCTGCCCTTCGAGGTCGCCGACTACGTCGACTTCTACGCCAGCGAGCACCACGCCACCAACGTCGGCCGGATCTTCCGCCCCAACGGCGCCGCCCTGCCGCCCAACTGGAAGCACCTGCCGATCGGTTACCACGGCCGGGCCGGCACCGTCGTGGTGTCCGGCACCCCGGTGGTACGGCCGCACGGCCAGCGCAAGACCCCGGCCGACGCCGCACCGGTCTTCGGCCCGTCCACCCGCCTGGACATCGAGGCCGAGGTCGGCTTCGTCGTCGGCACGCCCTCCGCGCTCCACACCCCGGTGGGCCTGGACGACTTCCGGGACCACGTCTTCGGCGTCTGCCTGGTCAACGACTGGTCCGCCCGCGACATCCAGGCCTGGGAGTACATGCCGCTCGGCCCGTTCCTCGGCAAGTCCTTCGCCACCTCCGTCTCCGCCTGGATCACGCCGCTGGACGCCCTCGACGCGGCCCGGACGGCGCCGCCCACCCGGGACGTGCCGCCGCTGCCGTACCTGGACGACAGCGCCACCGAACCGGGCGGCATCGACCTGCGGATCGAGGTGCTGCTCAACGGCGAGGCGCTCTCCCACCCGCCGTTCTCCGCGATGTACTGGACGGCCGCCCAGCAGCTGGCCCATATGACGGTCAACGGCGCCTCGCTGCGCACCGGCGACCTCTACGCCTCCGGCACCGTCTCCGGTCCCGAACCCGGCCAGCTCGGCTGCCTGTTGGAGCTCACCGAGGGCAAGGGCCCCTTCCTCCAGGACGGCGACGAGGTCACCCTCACCGCCTGGGCCCCCGGCCCGGACGGCGCCCGGATCGGACTCGGCGAGGTCACCGGCCGGGTGCTGCCGGCCCGTGACCTCCCGGCGCACCTGACCGAACAGGCCGCAGGGGAGCGGGAGTCCGCGGCGGCGAACTGACCGCGCCGGCCGCCCGGCGGTCGCCCCGGCCCGCTGCTAGCCTCACGTCTCCCTGTCCCACAACGGAGGAGACGTACGTGCGCAAGGCAGCGCAGTTCGCCGGGGCGACCGCCGTCGCCGCGCTGCTGCTCAGCGGTTGCGGAAGCAGCAGCGACAGCAGCAAGAACGCGGACACCCCGAGCAAGTCGCCCCAGACCGGCCCGTCGACGCCGGGCGGCGACGGCAAGGCCGCGGACCCCGGTGCCGTCGAGGGCGCCTGGAAGAGCGGCTCCTCCGCCAGCCCGCTGGTCCTGGTGGTCTCCCAGGGCACCGTCGCGTTCAGCAACGGGCACGAGTCCGCCTGCATGGGCAAGGTCGAGAAGATGGCCGGGATGACCATGGCCGTCCTCAAGTGCACCGACGGCTCCACCAGCCACACCATGGGCACCCTCAAGCCCGGCGCGGACGGCAAGTCCCTGACCGTCCGGTGGAAGGGCGGCCCGACCGAGACGTACACCAAGTCCGAGGACGGCAGCGTCAAGATCCCGGGCATGCCGAAGCTGCCGGACCTGCCCAAGAGCTGACCTCAGCGCCTCGGCGCCCCCGCACAACGGCCGCCGTCCGGCGCCCCCTTGGGGCACCGGACGGCGGCCGCGCGCTGCACGGGCGGTTCAGCGGATGAAGACCCCCGCCTGCCCGGCCAGATCGAGGAAGTACTGCGGGGCCAGGCCCAGCACCAGCGTGGCCGTGACGCCGACCGCGATGGCGGTGGACGTCAGAAGGCTGGGCACCGCGACCGTGGGGCCGTCCGCCGCGGGCTCGCTGAAGAACATCAGCACGATCACCCGGATGTAGAAGAACGCCGCGATCGCCGAGGCGATCACACCGACCACCACCAGCCAGCCCGCGCCGCTGGCCGCCGCCGCCTTGAACACCGCGAACTTCCCGGCGAACCCGGACGTCAGCGGGATGCCCGCGAAGGCCAGCAGGAAGACCGCGAAGACCGCGGCCACCAGCGGCGAACGCCGGCCGAGCCCGGCCCACTTGGACAGGTGGGTGGCCTCGCCGCCGGCGTCCCTGACCAGCGTCACCACGGCGAACGCGCCGAGCGTGACGAAGGAGTACGCCGCCAGATAGAAGAGCACCGAGGAGATGCCGTCCTTACTGGTGGCGATGACGCCGGCGAGGATGAACCCGGCATGCGCGATGGAGGAGTAGGCCAGCAGCCGCTTGATGTCGGTCTGGGTGATGGCCAGGACCGCACCGCCCAGCATCGTCAGGATCGCCACGCCCCACATCACCGGCCGCCAGTCCCACCGCATCCCCGGCAGGGCGACGTAGAGCAGCCGCAGCAGCGCGCCGAACGCGGCGACCTTGGTGGCGGCCGCCATGAAGCCCGTCACCGGCGTCGGCGCGCCCTGGTAGACGTCCGGCGTCCACATGTGGAAGGGCACCGCGCCGACCTTGAACAGCAGGCCCATCAGCACCAGTGCCCCGCCGATCAGCAGCAGCGCGTCATTGCCCATCGTGCCGGCCAGCGCCGGGTCGATCTGCCGGGCGCCGTCCGAGATCACCTCGGCGATCCCGGCGTACGTCACGGTGCCGGCGTAGCCGTAGAGCAGGGCCACGCCGAACAGCAGGAAGGCCGAGGAGAAGGCGCCGAGGAGGAAGTACTTCACCGCGGACTCCTGCGAGAGCAGCCGCTGGCGGCGGGCCAGCGCGCACAGGACGTACAGCGGGAGGGAGAAGACCTCCAGGGCGATGAAGAGCGTCAGCAGGTCGTTGGCCGCCGGGAAGACCAGCATGCCGCCGACCGCGAAGAGCAGCACCGGGAAGACCTCGGAGGTGGTGAACCCGGCCTTGATCGCGGCCCGTTCGGCCTCCCCGCCGGGGGCGGCCGCGGGCTGCGCGGCGAAGGAGTCCACCGGCTTGCCGTCCGCCGCCGGCTCCAGCCGGCGCTCGGCGAAGGTGAAGACCGCGATCAGCGACACCAGCAGGATCGTGCCCTGGAGGAACAGCGCCGGGCCGTCCACGGCGATCGCGCCCATCGCGGCCAGATGCGCCTTGGACGAGCCGAAGCCGGCCGCCGCCAGGCCGATCACCGCGGCGAACGCGGCGGCCAGCGCCACCACCGTCAGCAGCAGCTGGGCGTAGTGGCGGCCGCGGCGCGGCCAGAACGCCTCGATCAGGATGCCGACCACCGCGGCACCCAGGACGATGAGCGTCGGCGAGAGCTGGACATACTCGATTTTCGGGGCCGGGATCCTGCCCGGCGCACCGGCCGCCGCCGTCCACAGGCTGTGGACACTTGCCACGGAACTCACTTCGCGGCCTCCACGTCTTGGGTCTGCGCGGTCTGGCCGTGCCGGCCTGCGCCGGGCACGGCGTCCACCTGCACGGTGGGCTTGGGGTCCTTCTTGTCCACGACGGACAGGGTGTGCTGGACCGCCGGGTTGACGATGTCGGTCAGCGGCTTGGGGTACACCCCGAGGAAGAGCAGCAGCGCGATCAGCGGCGCGACCACCACCAGCTCCCGCGCCCTGAGGTCGGGCATCTTGCCGACCTCCGCCCTGACCGGGCCGGTCATCGTCCGCTGGTAGAGGACCAGGACGTAGAGCGCGGCCAGGACGATGCCGAGGGTGGCGATGATCCCGATCACCGGATAGCGGCTGAACGTGCCGACCAGGACCAGGAATTCGCTGACGAAGGGCGCCAGGCCGGGCAGCGACAGGGTGGCCAGACCGCCGACGAGGAAGGTGCCGGCGAGGATCGGGGCGACCTTCTGGACGCCGCCGAAGTCCGCGATCAGCCGCGAACCGCGGCGGCTGATCAGGAAGCCGGCCACCAGCATCAGCGCGGCGGTCGAGATGCCGTGGTTGACCATGTAGAGCGTCGCGCCGCCCTGGCCCTGGGACGTCATCGCGAAGATGCCCAGGATGATGAAGCCGAAGTGGGAGATCGAGGCGTAGGCGATCAGCCGCTTGATGTCCCGCTGGCCGACCGCCAGCAGCGCGCCGTAGACGATGCTGATCAGCGCCAGTACCAGGATCACCGGGGTGGCCCAGCTGCTGGCCTCCGGGAAGAGCTGGAGGCAGAAGCGCAGCATCGCGAAGGTGCCGACCTTGTCGACCACCGCGGTGATCAGCACCGCGACCGGGGAGGTCGCCTCGCCCATGGCGTTGGGCAGCCAGGTGTGCAGCGGCCACAGCGGCGCCTTCACCGCGAAGGCGAAGAAGAAGCCGAGGAAGAGCAGCCGCTCGGTGCCGGTGCCCAGGTGCAGCGCGCCGGACGCCCGGGCCTGGACGATCTCCGTCAGCGAGAAGGTGCCGGCGCCCAGCTGACGGGCGGTGACGGCGTACAGCCCGATCACCGCGGCCAGCATGATCAGGCCGCCGGCGAGGTTGTAGAGCAGGAACTTCACCGCGGCGTACGACCGCTGGGCGGCGTCCTGCTCCTCACCGCGCCCGCCGGCCCGGTCCCCGAAGCCGCCGATGAGGAAGTACATCGGGATCAGCATGGCTTCGAAGAAGAGGTAGAAGAGGAAGACGTCGGTGGCCTCGAAGGAGAGCACCACCATCGCCTCGACGGCCAGGACCAGCGCGAAGAAGCCCTGGGTGGGCCGCCAGCGGCGGTTGGGCCGGTCGCCCTCCAGGGGGTCGGCGTCGTGCCAGCCCGCCAGCATGACGAACGGGACCAGCAGCGCGGTCAGCGCGATCAGGGCGACCGCGATGCCGTCCACGCCGAGGTCGTAGCGGACGCCGAAGTCCCGGATCCAGGCGTGGGATTCGGTGAGCTGGAACGGACCCGCGGCACCGGGCCGGAAGCGCACCGCGATCACCACCGCCAGCACCAGGGTGGCCAGCGAGAACAGCAGCGCCAGCCACTTGGCGGCGGTGCGCTTGGCGGCGGGCACCGCGGCGGTGGCGATCGCGCCGATCGCCGGCACCGCGGCGGTCGCCGTCAGCAGGGGAAACGACATGGCTTCAGACACCCCTCATCAGCAGGGTCGCGGCGACGAGAACGGCGGCCCCGCCCAGCATCTGGACCGCGTACGAACGGACGAAGCCGGTCTGCAACTGCCGCAGCCGGCTGGAGAGTCCGCCCATCGCGGCCGCCGTGCCGTTGACCGCGCCGTCCACCAGGGAGTGGTCGAGATAGACCAGCGTGCGGGTCAGGTGCTCGCCGCCGCGCACCAGGACGACGTGGTTGAAGTCGTCCTGGAGCAGATCGCGGCGGGCCGCCCGGGTCAGCAGCGAACCGCGCGGGGCGGTGGCCGGGACCTCCCGGCGGCCGTACATCAGCCAGGCGACGCCGACGCCGAGCAGCAGCACCACCATCGTGGCGGCGGTGACCACGCCGGCGCTCACCGGGGAGTGGCCCTCCGCGAAGGAGGTGACCGGCTCCAGCCAGCGGACGAAGGCGTCGTTCACGCTGAACAGGCCGCCGGCGAAGACCGATCCGATGGCCAGCACGATCATCGGGAACGTCATCACCTTCGGCGACTCGTGCGGATGGAACTCCGCCGGATCCCACCGCTTCTCGCCGAAGAAGGTCATCAGCATCACCCGCGTCATGTAGAACGCGGTGATCGCGGCGCCCAGCAGGGCCGAGCCGCCGAGGATCCAGCCCTCGGTGCCGCCGCGGGCGAACGCCGCCTCGATGATCTTGTCCTTGGAGAAGAAGCCGGACAGGCCGGGGAAGCCGATGATGGCCAGATAGCCGAGCCCGAAGGTGACGAAGGTGATCGGCATGTGCCTGCGGAGGCCGCCGTAACGGCGCATGTCCACCTCGTCGTTCATCCCGTGCATCACCGAGCCGGCGCCGAGGAAGAGGCCCGCCTTGAAGAAGCCGTGGGTGACCAGGTGCATGATCGCGAAGGCGTAGCCGATCGGGCCCAGGCCGGCGGCCAGGATCATGTAGCCGATCTGCGACATCGTCGAACCGGCCAGCGCCTTCTTGATGTCGTCCTTGGCGCAACCGACGATCGCACCGAACAGCAGGGTGACCGCGCCGACCGCGACCACCGCGGTCTGCGCGTCCGGCGCGGCGTTGAAGATCGCTCCGGAGCGGGTGATCAGGTACACCCCGGCGGTGACCATCGTGGCGGCGTGGATCAGCGCCGACACCGGGGTCGGGCCCTCCATCGCGTCGCCCAGCCAGGACTGGAGCGGCACCTGCGCCGACTTGCCGCAGGCGGCCAGCAGCAGCACCAGCCCGATGGCGGTCGCCTTCCCCTCGGAGGTGTGGCCGGCGGCGCCGAGCACCGGGCCGAAGGCGAACGTGCCGAACGTCGTGAACATCAGCATGATCGCGATGGACAGGCCCATGTCGCCGACGCGGTTGACCAGGAACGCCTTCTTCGCCGCGGTGGCCGCGCTGGGCTTGTGCTGCCAGAACCCGATGAGCAGGTACGAGGCCAGGCCCACGCCCTCCCAACCGACGTACAGCAGGAGGTAGTTGTCGGCGAGGACGAGCAGCAGCATCGCCGCCAGGAAGAGGTTGAGGTAGCCGAAGAAGCGGCGGCGCCGCTCGTCGTGCTCCATATAGCCGATCGAGTAGATGTGGATCAGCGAGCCGACGCCCGTGATCAGCAGGACGAAGGTCATCGACAACTGGTCGAGCTGGAAGGCCAGATCGGCACGGAAGCCGCCGACCGGGATCCAGCTGTACAGGTGCTGGTGCAGCGCCCGGTGCTCGGCGCCCCGGCCGAGCATGTCGACGAAGAGCGCCACCGCGACGGCGAACGACGCCACCGCCAGCAGCGAGCCGATCCAGTGGCCGGTGCGGTCCAGGCGCTTTCCGCCGCACAGCAGCAGGGCCGCACCGACCAGCGGTGCCGCGACGAGCAGCGCGATCAAGTTCTCCACTTTGTGCGACCCCTTACAGCTTCATCAGGCTGGCGTCGTCGACCGAGGCCGAATGACGGGTGCGGAAGATCGACACGATGATGGCCAGGCCGACCACGACCTCCGCCGCGGCGACGACCATCGTGAAGAAGGCGATGATCTGGCCGTCGAGATTCCCGTGCATCCGCGAGAAGGTGACCAGGGTGAGGTTGCCGGCGTTCAGCATCAGCTCGATGCACATGAACACCACGATGGCGTTCCGCCTGATCAGCACGCCGGCCGCGCCGATGGTGAACAGCAGGGCGGCGAGGTAGAGGTAGTAGACCGGATTCATTTCTGGACCCCCTCCCTGGGCGCCGCGGGGCCGGGCCGCTTCTTCTCCGCCGGGCCGGGCTCCCGCCCCAGCCACTCCTTCGACTGCTGCTCCAGCGCCTTGAGTTCGGCCAGCGACTGGCCGGAGACGTCCCGGACCTGGCCGCGCTCCCGCAGCGTCGGGCTGACCGTCAGCTCGGACGCGGTGCCGTCCGGCAGCAGACCGGGGATGTCCACGGCGTTGTGCCGGGCGTAGACGCCCGGGGCCGGCAGCGGGGTCACCTGCTTGCCCTCGCGGATGCGCGTCTCGGAGCGCTCCCGTTGGGTCCTGGCGCGCTCGGTGCGCTCCCGGTGGGTGAGCACCATCGCCCCCACCACGGCGGTGATCAGCAGCGCGCCGGTGATCTCGAAGGCGAAGACGTACTTGGTGAAGATCAGCGCGGCCAGACCCTGCGCGTTGCCGCCGGCGTTGGCCGCGCCCAGGCCGTTGAACTCCCTGAGCGAGGCGTTGCCGATCCCGGCGATCAGCAGGGCGCCGAAGCCGAGGCCGAGTCCCGCGGCGAGCCAACGCTGGCCCTTGAGGGTCTCCTTGAGGGAGTCCGCGGCCGTGACGCCGACCAGCATCACCACGAACAGGAAGAGCATCATGATCGCGCCGGTGTAGACCACGATCTGCACGATGCCGAGGAAGTACGCGCCGTTGGCCAGATAGAAGACCGCCAGGACGATCATGGTCCCGGCGAGCGAAAGGGCGCTGTGCACCGCTCTCCTCATCAGGATCGTGCACAGCGCCCCGACCACCGCGACGGTGCCCAGGAGCCAGAACTGCACGGCCTCCCCCGAGGAGGTCGCGCTGAGGGCGAGGCCCGTCATGCGCGCGCCTCCTTGCCCGGAGCCCGCTGGGCATCGGCCGCGTCCTTTGGCCGCTCGCCCCGGGAGACCGCGACCTGGCGGACCGTGCCCGGAGCGGCCTCGGTCACCAGCCCGTTGTAGTAGTCCCGTTCCGTCATGCCCGGGTGGATCGCGTGCGGCGAGTCGACCATCCCCTCCGACAGGCCCACCAGCAGCTCTTCCTTGGTGTAGATGAGCGACTCCCGGGAGCGGTCGGCGAGTTCGTACTCGTTGGTCATCGTGAGCGCGCGGGTCGGGCAGGCCTCCACGCACAGGCCGCACAGGATGCAGCGGAGGTAGTTGATCTGGTAGACGGCGCCGTACCGCTCACCCGGGGAGTAGCGCTCCTCGTCGGTGTTGTCCGCGCCCTCGACGTAGATCGCGTCCGCCGGGCAGGCCCAGGCGCACAGCTCGCAGCCGACGCACTTCTCCAGCCCGTCCGGATGGCGGTTGAGCTGGTGCCGGCCGTGGAATCGCGGCGCCGTCGGCTTCTTCTCCTCGGGGTACTGCTCGGTCAGCCGCTTCTTGAACATGGCCTTGAAGGTCACGCCGAAGCCGGCCACCGGGTTCTGGAACTCAGGCACCGTCACCCCCCTTTCCGTCGCTCTCATTTCCGTCACTCACAGTGTCCACCCGACCACTGACAATCAGCTCGCGGTCGCGGCGGGGACGCCGGCGCGGCACCGGCGGAAGGCTCTGCCCGGGCAGCGGCGGAACGGGGAACCCGCCGGCCATCGGGTCGAAGGAGGCGTCGCCGTCGGTCTTCCGCTCCGGCTCGGCCTTCCGGAAGAAGTCCACGACCAGCGAGATCAGCAGCAGCGCCACCGCGCTGCCGCCCACGTACAGCACGATCCGGGAGAAGTCGAAGCCCTCGTTCTTCAGCGCCCGGACGGTGGCGACGAGCAGCAGCCACACCATCGACACCGGGATGAGGACCTTCCACCCCAGCCGCATCAACTGGTCGTAGCGGACCCGGGGGAGCGTGCCGCGCAGCCAGATGAAGAAGAACAGCAGCAGCTGCACCTTGATGACGAACCAGAGCATCGGCCACCAGCCGTGGTTCGCGCCCTCCCAGAACGTCGAGATCGGCCAGGGCGCCCGCCAGCCGCCCAGGAAGAGGGTGACCGCGACCGACGAGACGGTGACCATGTTGACGTACTCGGCGAGCATGAACATCGCGAACTTGATGGAGGAGTACTCGGTGTTGAAGCCCCCGACGAGGTCGCCCTCGGACTCCGGCATGTCGAACGGCGCCCGGTTGGTCTCCCCCACCATCGTCACGATGTAGAGGAGGAACGACACCGGCAGCAGCAGCACGTACCACCTGTTCGCCTGCGACTCCACGATGGTCGACGTCGACATCGACCCGGAGTAGAGGAACACCGACGCGAACGCCGCGCCCATCGCGATCTCGTACGAGATCATCTGCGCGCACGATCGCAGTCCGCCCAGCAGCGGGTACGTCGACCCGGACGACCAGCCCGCCAGCACGATGCCGTAGATGCCGACCGACGCCGTGGCCAGGACGTAGAGGATCCCGATCGGGAGGTCGGTGAGCTGCATCGGGGTGCGGTGCCCGAAGATCGAGATCTCGTTGTCCGCCGGGCCGAAGGGGATCACCGCGATCGCCATGAAGGCCGGGATCGCCGCCACGATGGGCGCGAGGATGTAGACCGCCTTGTCGGCGCGCCGGACGACCAGGTCCTCCTTCAGCATCAGCTTGATGCCGTCGGCCAGGGACTGGAGCATCCCCCAGGGGCCGTGCCGGTTGGGGCCGATCCGCAGCTGCATCCAGGCGACGACCTTGCGTTCCCAGACGATCGAGAACAGCACCGTCAGCATCAGGAACGCGAAGCAGAACACCGCCTTGAGGACGACCAGCCACCACGGGTCGTGCCCGAACATCGACAGGTCCTCCTGGACGGCCAACGAGGCCACCGGAAAACCGGGATGCTGCATCATGCGTCCTCCTCCTTGGCGGGCGCCGGCGTAGCGGAGACAGCGGAGACCTTCACCAGCTCACCGGGGTGCGCCCCGGTGTCGGCGGCCACGCCGCCCCCCACGGAGTGCAGCGGCAGCCACACCACCCGGTCGGGCATCGACGTGATCCGCAGCGGCAGGCGGACCGCGCCGGCCGGCCCGGTGACCACCAACGGCTCGCCGTCCCGCACCCCGACCTCCCTCGCGGTGGCCGGCGACAGCCGGGCCAGTGCGGCGTGCCGGGTGCCGGCCAGCGCCTCGTCGCCCTCCTGGAGCAGCCCCTGGTCCAGGAGCAGCCGGTGCCCGGCCAGGACGGCCTCGCCGCTCACCGGGCGGGGCAGCGGCCGCCCCGTCTCCCGCGGGTCGCTCGCGTACGGACCGCCCCAGGTGCCCAGCCGGTCCAGCTCCCGGCGCACGGCACGAAGGTCCGGCAGGTCCAGGCCCACCGCGGTCGGGCCGTCGCCGTCCGCCGCCATGGCGTCGGCGAGCATCTGCACCACCCGGGCGTCCGGCGGGAGTTGCCGCCGGGTCATCTGGTCCGGCTTGAGCGCGGCCTCGAACATCCGGGCCCGGCCCTCCCAGTTGAGGAAGGTGCCGCCCTTCTCGGCCACCGCCGCCACCGGGAGCACCACGTCCGCCCGCTCGGTGACCGGGGAGGGCCGCAGCTCCAGGCTGACCAGGAACCCGACCGCGTCCAGGGCGGCCAACGCCCGTGCCGGATCGGGCAGATCGGCCACCTCCACGCCCGCCACCAGCAGGGCGCCCAGCTCACCGGTGGCCGCGGCCTCGATCATCTGGCCGGTGTCCCGGCCGTGCCGGTGCGGCAGCGCGGCCACGCCCCAGGTGGCGGCGACCTCGTCCCGGGCCACCGGGTCGGTCGCCGGCCGGCCGCCGGGCAGCAGCCCGGGCAGCGCCCCGGCCTCGATCGCCCCCCGCTCCCCCGCCCGCCGCGGCATCCACACCAGCCGCGCGCCGGTGGCGGTGGCGGTGCGGATCGCGGCGGTCAGCGCGCCGGGCACCGTCGCCAGCCGCTCGCCGACCACGATCACCGCGCCGTCCGCGCGCAGCGCCTCGGCCGCGGCCTGGCCCGCACCGTCCAGGCCCGCCCGTCGCCCGCCACCGCCCTCCCCGGGAAGGCGCTCCGCGCCTGCTGCCTCGTTGCCCGCGAGGGCGTCCAGCCATTCGGTCTCGGTGCCGGGCGCGGCCGGCAGCAGCGTCCCGCCGGCCTTGGTCAGCCCGCGGGTGGCGTGGCTGGCCAGGCCCCAGGTGCGCTGGCCGTGCTTGCGGTGCGCCTTGCGCAGCCGCAGGAAGACGCCGGGCGCCTCCTCCTCCGCCTCGACGCCGACCAGCAGGACGGCCGGCGCCTGCTCCAGCGCGGTGTAGGTGACTCCCGAGCCGTCCAGGTCCCGGCCGCGGCCGGCGACCTGGGCGGCGAGGAAGTCGGCCTCCTCGGCGCTGTGCGGCCGGGCCCGGAAGTCGATGTCGTTGGTGCCCAGCGCGACCCGGGCGAACTTGGCGTAGGCGTAGGCGTCCTCGACGGTCAGCCGGCCGCCGGTCAGGACACCGGCCCGGCCCCGGGCGGCGGCCAGCCCGCGCGCCGCGGCGTCCAGCGCGGCGGGCCAGCTCGCCGGCTCCAGTTCACCGGTCTGCGCGTTGCGCACCAGCGGGTGCGTCAGCCGGTCCCGGGCCTGCGCGTACCGGAAGGCGAACCGGCCCTTGTCGCAGATCCACTCCTCGTTGACCTCGGGGTCGTTGGCCGCCAGCCGCCGCAGCACCTTCCCGCGGCGGTGGTCCGTGCGGGTCGCGCACCCGCCCGCGCAGTGCTCGCACACCGACGGCGAGGAGACCAGGTCGAAGGGGCGGGAGCGGAAGCGGTACGCGGCGGAGGTGAGCGCGCCCACCGGGCAGATCTGGATGGTGTTCCCGGAGAAGTACGACTCGAAGGGGTCGCCCTCGCCGGTGCCGACCTGCTGGAGGGCGCCCCGCTCGATCAGCTCGATCATCGGGTCGCCGGCGATCTGGTTGCTGAAGCGGGTGCACCGCGCGCACAGCACGCACCGCTCGCGGTCCAGCAGCACCTGCGTGGAGATCGGCACCGGCTTCTCGTAGGTGCGCTTCCTGCCCTCGAAGCGGGTGTCGGGGTCGCCGACGGCCATCGCCTGGTTCTGCAGCGGGCACTCGCCGCCCTTGTCGCAGACCGGGCAGTCCAGCGGGTGGTTGATCAGCAGCAGCTCCATCACGCCGCGCTGCGCCTTCTCGGCCACCGGGGAGGTCAGCTGGGTCCGTACGACCATGCCGTCGGTGCAGGTGATGGTGCACGAGGCCATCGGCTTGCGCTGGCCCTCGACCTCCACGATGCACTGCCGGCAGGCGCCCGCCGGGTCCAGCAGCGGGTGGTCGCAGAAGCGCGGGATCTCGATGCCGAGGAGTTCGGCGGCCCGGATGACCAGCGTCCCCTTGGGGACGGAGATCTCGATGCCGTCGATCGTCAGGGTGACGAGGTCCTCCGGCGGCACCGCCGCCGCACCGCCCCCGTGGGGAGTGGTGGTCGTGACGGTCATGCGTTCACCCCCAGGTGAGCGTCGTTGTCGGCCCAGAGGGTCGACTTGGCCGGGTCGAAGGGGCAGCCCCTGCCGGCGAGGTGCTCCTCGTACTCCTCGCGGAAGTACTTCAGCGAGGAGAAGATCGGGGAGGCGGCGCCGTCGCCGAGGGCGCAGAAGGACTTGCCGTTGATGTTGTCGGCGATGTCGCCGAGCTTGTCGAGGTCTTCCCGGCGGCCCCGGCCCGCCTCGATGTCGCGCAGCAACTGCACCAGCCAGTACGTCCCTTCACGGCACGGGGTGCACTTGCCGCAGGACTCGTGGGCGTAGAACTCGGTCCAGCGGGTGACCGCCCGCACCACGCAGGTGGTCTCGTCGAAGCACTGCAGCGCCTTGGTGCCGAGCATCGAGCCGGCCGCGCCGACGCCCTCGTAGTCGAGCGGGACGTCGAGGTGCTCCTCGGTGAACATCGGGGTCGAGGAGCCGCCCGGGGTCCAGAACTTCAGCCGGTGGCCGGGGCGCATCCCGCCGCTGACGTCGAGCAGTTGGCGCAGGGTGATGCCCAACGGGCCCTCGTACTGGCCGGGGTTGGCGACATGGCCGCTGAGCGAGTAGAGCGTGAAGCCCGGGGACTTCTCGCTGCCCATCGACCTGAACCAGTCCTTGCCTTTGTTGAGGATCGCGGGAACCGAGGCGATGGATTCGACGTTGTTCACCACAGTGGGGCAGGCATAGAGGCCGGCCACCGCGGGGAAGGGGGGACGCAGACGGGGTTGGCCGCGACGGCCCTCCAGGGAGTCCAGCAGCGCGGTTTCCTCACCGCAGATGTACGCGCCGGCGCCGGCGTGCACCGTGACATCGAGGTCGAGGCCCGAGCCGAGGACGTTCCTGCCGAGGAAGCCCGCCGCGTACGCCTCGCGCACGGCCTCGTGCAGCCGGCGCAGGACGGGCACGACCTCACCGCGCAGATAGATGAAGGCATGGTTCGACCGGATCGCATGAGCGGCGATCACGATCCCCTCGATGAGGGCATGCGGGTTGGCGAAGAGGAGCGGGATGTCCTTGCAGGTCCCGGGCTCCGACTCGTCGGCGTTGACGACGAGATAGTGCGGTTTGCCGTCGCCCTGCGGGATGAACTGCCATTTCATCCCGGTCGGGAAGCCCGCGCCGCCGCGGCCGCGCAGGCCGGAGTCCTTGACGTAGGCGATGACGTCGTCCGGGGCCATGGCGAGGGCCTTGCGCGCGCCCTCGTAGCCCTCGTGGCGCAGATAGGTCTCCAGCGTCCAGGACTCGGGCTCGTCCCAGAAGGCGGACAGGACGGGGGCGAGGACCTTCTCGGGGCTGGTCGCTCCTGTGGCGTGCGGCCGGGAGGCCCCGCCGAACTCGGCTGCCACGGTCATCACTCCCCCTCCTCGTGGGTCGGGCCGGCCTCGTCGGAGGGACCGTCCGCGGTGGCGCGCGGGGCGACGACGTGGTCCGCGTGGCCCGGCGGTGTCTCGCCCCTGGCCAGGCGCAGTCCGACCAGGGAGGCGGGGCCCGCGCCACCGGACGCCGCGACGGCCCCGGGCCGGCGGTCGGGGAAGCCGGCCAGTATCCGGGCGGTCTCCTTGAAGGAGCACAGCGGGGCGCCGCGGGTGGGTTCGACGGTCCGGCCGGCCCGCAGGTCGTCGACGAGCTGCCGGGCGGAGGAGGGGGTCTGGTTGTCGAAGAACTCCCAGTTGACCATCACCACGGGCGCGAAGTCGCAGGCGGCGTTGCACTCGATGTGTTCGAGGGTGACCTTGCCGTCCTCGGTGGTGCCGCCGTTGTCGACGCCGAGGTGTTCCTTGAGCTCCTCGAAGATGGCGTCGCCGCCCATCACCGCGCACAGCGTGTTGGTGCAGACCCCGACCTGGTAGTCACCGCCGGGCTCGCGGCGGTACATCGAGTAGAACGTCGAGACCGCGGTGACCTCGGCGGTGGTCAGGTCGAGCTGCTCGGCGCAGAAGCGGACGCCGGTGCGGGTGACGTGGCCCTCCTCGGCCTGGACGAGATGGAGCAGCGGCAGCAGCGCCGAGCGGGAGTCGGGGTAGCGGGCGATCACCTCCTGCGCGTCCGCGGTGAGCCGGGCCTTGACGTCGGCCGGGTAGTCGGGTGCCGGAAGCCGGGGCATCCCCAGCTGGACGTCCTTGGGTGCCGGAGTGGCGTTCACCGGTCGACGCCTCCCATCACGGGGTCGATGGATGCGACGGCGACGATGACGTCGGCGACCTGGCCGCCCTCGCACATCGCCGCCATGGCCTGGAGGTTGGTGAACGAGGGGTCGCGGAAGTGCACCCGGTAGGGCCGGGTGCCGCCGTCGCTGACCACGTGCACGCCCAGCTCGCCCTTGGGCGACTCGACGGCGGTGTACGCCTGTCCCGGCGGGACCCTGAAGCCCTCCGTCACCAGCTTGAAGTGGTGGATCAGGGCCTCCATCGAGGTGCCCATGATCTTCTTGATGTGGTCCAGGGAGTTGCCCAGGCCGTCGGGGCCGAGCGCGAGCTGGGCGGGCCAGGCGATCTTCTTGTCGGCGACCATCACCGGCCCCGGCTCCAGCCGGTCCAGGCACTGTTCGACGATCCGCAGCGACTGGCGCATCTCCTCCAGCCGGATCAGGAACCGGCCGTAGGCGTCGCAGGTGTCGGCCGTCGGCACCTCGAAGTCGTAGGTCTCGTATCCACAGTACGGCTGCGCCTTGCGCAGATCGTGGGGCAGTCCGGCGGAGCGGACGAGGGGGCCGGTGGCGCCGGTGGCCATGCAGCCGGCGAGGTCGAGGTAGCCGATGCCCTCCATGCGGCCCTTGAAGACCGGGTTGCCGGTGGCGAGCTTGTCGTACTCGACCATGTTCTTCCGCATCTTCTTGACGAAGGCGCGGATCTGCTCGACGGCGCCGGGCGGCAGGTCCTGGGCGAGGCCGCCGGGGCGGACGTAGGCGTGGTTCATCCGTAGGCCGGTGATCAGCTCGTAGATGTCGAGGATCAACTCCCGGTCGCGGAAGCCGTAGATCATGATCGTGGTGGCGCCCAGCTCCATCCCGCCGGTGGCGATGCACACCAGGTGGGAGGAGATCCGGTTGAGCTCCATCAGCAGCACCCGGATCACCGTGGCGCGGTCCGGCACGTCGTCGGTGATGCCCAGCAGCTTCTCCACCGCCAGGCAGTACGCCGTCTCGTTGAAGAACGGCGTGAGGTAGTCCATCCGCGTCACGAACGTGGTGCCCTGCGTCCAGGTGCGGAATTCGAGGTTCTTCTCGATGCCGGTGTGGAGGTAGCCGATACCGCAGCGGGCCTCGGTGACGGTCTCGCCGTCGATCTCCAGGATCAGCCGGAGCACACCGTGGGTGGAGGGGTGCTGCGGCCCCATGTTGACGATGATCCGCTCGTCGTCGGACTTGGCGGCGGCCGCGGCGATCTCGTCCCAGTCGCCGCCGGTGACGGTGTAGACCGGGCCCTCGGTGGTCTCGCGGGGGGTGGCGCGGGACGTCTGGCTGGGAGTGCTCATCAGGTGTACGACCTCCGCTGGTCGGGAGCCGGGATCTGGGCGCCCTTGTACTCGACGGGGATGCCGCCGAGGGGGTAGTCCTTGCGCTGCGGGAAGCCCTGCCAGTCGTCCGGCATCATGATCCGCGTGAGCGCCGGGTGCCCGTCGAAGATCAGGCCGAAGAAGTCGTAGGTCTCGCGCTCGTGCCAGTCGTTGGTCGGGTAGACGTCCACGATCGACGGCAGGTGGCGGTCGGTGTCGGGGACCGCGACCTCCACCCGGATCAGCCGGTTGTGGGTGATCGAGCGCAGGTGGTAGACGGCGTGCAGCTCGCGGCCGGCATCGCCCGGGTAGTGGACGCCGCTGACGCCGGTGCACAGCTCGAAGCGGAGCGCGGGGTCGTCGCGCAGGGTCCGGGCCACGGCCGGCAGGAACTCCCGGTGGACGTGGAAGGTGAGCTCGCCGCGGTCGACGACGGTCTTGTCGATGACGTTCTCGGGGACCAGGCCCTGTTCGTCGAGGGCGCCCTCCAGCTCGTCGGCGATCTCGTCGAAGTCGCCGTAGCCTCCCCCGCTCTCGGCCTCGCTCGACCGGGAGGTGCCCCCACCGGCACCGCCCGGCCCGCCGTACGGCCGGGTGGCGGTTCCGGGCAGCCGGACGGTGCGGACCAGTCCGCCGTAACCGGAGGTGTCACCACCGTTGTCGGCGCCGAACATCCCGTGGCGGGTGGCGATCGCCTCGCCGGTGTCGTCGCGCTGCGCCGGGACGGCCTCCTCGGGGGCGTCCGGGCCCTTGGGGTTCGTCGGCTCGCTCACCGCAGCATCCCCTTCTTCTCCGACAGGCAGGGTTTCTCGGCGGAGCGGTCCATCTCGATCAGCGGGAGCGCCTTGAGCGCCGCCGCCTCCTCCTCGTGGGCCGCCTGCACGGCGTTGACCCCGAGCTTGCTGGTCTGGATCTTCTTGTGGAGCTTGAGGATGGCGTCCATGAGCATCTCCGGGCGGGGCGGGCAGCCCGGCAGGTAGATGTCGACGGGGACGATGTGGTCGACGCCCTGCACGATCGCGTAGTTGTTGAACATGCCGCCCGAGGAGGCGCAAACCCCCATGGAGATCACCCACTTCGGGTTCGGCATCTGGTCGTAGACCTGCCGCAGCACCGGCGCCATCTTCTGGCTGACCCGGCCGGCCACGATCATCAGGTCGGCCTGCCGCGGGGAGCCGCGGAAGACCTCCATGCCGAAGCGGGCCAGGTCGTAGCGCCCGGCGCCGGTGGTCATCATCTCGATGGCACAGCAGGCCAGTCCGAAGGTCGCGGGGAAGACCGATGACTTGCGCACCCAGCCCGCGGCCTGCTCGACAGTGGTCAACAGAAAGCCGCTGGGCAGCTTCTCTTCCAGTCCCATGGGTGACCCCTAGTCCCATTCCAGGCCGCCGCGACGCCAGACGTAGGCGTAGGCGACGAAGACGGTGAGCGCGAAGAGGAGCATCTCGACGAGCCCGAACAACCCCAGGGCGTCGAAGCTGACCGCCCAGGGATAGAGGAAGACGATCTCGATGTCGAAGACGATGAAGAGCATCGCCGTCAGGTAGTACTTGATCGGGAAGCGGCCGCCACCGGACGGCTGCGGCGTCGGCTCGATCCCGCATTCGTACGCTTCGAGCTTGGCCCGGTTGTAGCGCCTGGGGCCGATGAGCGTGGCCATGACCACGGAGAAGATCGCAAAGCCTGCTCCGAGGGCTCCCAGTACGAGGAGGGGCGCGTAAGCGTTCACCGTCCTCGCTCCCTTCAGTCGACGATGACGGGATGGCGGTCCGCTCGGGCTCACCCGCTGCCCCGGGTGATCGCGCCTATGTGAGGCAGTTCACAAGCCCGATGCCCGCATCTTATGCCCGTCGGTCTGTGATCTGCGACACGGGGTGAGCCAACGACTTTGTGATCTTCGCCACCTGATGAAGGATCACGAAGGTGGAGGTTCGGCGATCTCCGCACACGAAGCGCGCGAGTGATCACCAAAGGTGACATCGGCCGGGGTTACCGCTGGTCAGCGCGATGGTTTCTTTATCAAGGAGCTGGCCGCGCAAGCAAATTGGCGCTGGAACGATCTCAACTGCTATATGCGCGGCGGTCGTAGACGTGATGCGCTCGTGACCCGGCCGTGATCGTCGGTACGTGCGCCGGTTCACGAGCGGCGGCCGCATTCACGGGGTGGCGGGGCGGTGTCCGACCGGTCGGCGGCCGACGCTCGGTCACGGGAACATAACGGACACTCACGAGTGACGTATCCCACGCACTTTGAAGCCATGAGACCTTGACCTCCGGGAAGCCTTGGCGTGGCGGATCAAGAAGTGATAAGCGCCCCGGAGGGCCGCGCTCAGCGCCAAAAGCCGTGCACAGGAACATGATCGCGACATTCGGACATCGCGTCAGCTCTGCGGCGACTGACAAAAAGTCCGTTTTATTCGTCGCGTTCACGTCAAGTGTGGCGCACGCCACCTTTGTTGGCAGCGACCTGCGGCTCCTGATAGCCGTGGTGCCATGTCCCCGAACGCACTCATACCCAGCCACCGGAAGCCCCGCCGCTCCGCGTCCTCGCGGGCCCTGCGTGCGGGCGTGACCGGTGGCTTCCTCACCCTCGCGGTGACCGGCGCCACCGTGCCGGCCAATGCCGCCGAGAAGCCCGTCTCCGAGACCCAGGAGATGCCCACCATCACGGCAGCGCTGGCCACCAGCGCCGCCAAGAGCGCCGACACCGCCCAGCAGGTCGCGTTCAGCTACGAGCGGCAGGCGCTGCAGGACGCCACGGAAGCCAAGGCCGACAAGGCCGCGGGCAAGGCGAAGGCCGCCGCGGACAAGAAGGCCAAGGCCGAGGCCGAGGCGAAGAAGGCCGCCGACGAGGCCCGCAGGGCCAAGGAAGCCGCGCAGGCCCGTGCGTCTCGCTCCGACGCGCGCAGCACGCTCTCCGACGTCTCCGGCGGCTCGTCCTCCTCCTCGTCCTCCTCGTCCTCCTCGTCCTCCTCGTCCGCGACCGGCAGCGCCGCCACCCTCGTGTCCTTCCTCAAGGCGCAGCTCGGCAAGGCGTACGTGATGGGCTCCAACGGCCCCGCCTCGTACGACTGCTCCGGCCTGACCCAGGCCGCGTTCTCGCAGATCGGCATCGACCTGCCGCGCGTCTCGCAGAGCCAGTCGACCGCGGGTACCCAGGTGGGCCTGGGCAACCTCCAGGTCGGCGACATCCTCTACTGGGGCAGCGCCGGCAGCGCCTACCACGTCGCCGTCTACGTCGGGAACGGCAACTTCATCGGCGCCCAGAACCCGAGCACCGGCATCGTCGAGCGCCCCCTGAACTACGACATGCCCACCGGCGCGGTGCGCGTCCTCTAAATAGGACGGCGCCCGAGAACGCACGACGGAACCGCCCCTTCCCCGCTCGGGAGGGGCGGTTCCGCGTTGTCCGGACCCGGCAGGGGCGCTCGCCCCCCGGACCGGCCCGGGGCGTCAGCCCTTGATGAACTCCAGCAGATCCGCGTTGAGCTGCGGGTGATGGCTGGCGTAGATGCCGTGGCCGGCGTTCGGGTACTCCTTGTAGACCGCGCCCGGGATCAGCTTCGCGGTCCGCCGGCCGGTGACGTCGACCGGCGCGGAGAAGTCGGCCGCACCGTGCACGACCAGCGTCGGGACGTCGATCTCCCGCAGCCCGGCCCGCTGGTCGGTGTGGAAGATCGCCTGCTGGACCTGCTGGGTCGCATACGGCGCGCAGGACATCACCTGCTGGATGGTGAAGTCGATCATCAGCGGGTGGACGTCGTTGCCCAGATGGGTGGCGAAGAAGACCTGCGACTGACGCGCCATCCACCGCGGCCGGTCGTTCCGCAGCAGCTCGGCCGACTGCTGGAACAGCGCCTCCGGCAGCCCCTCGGGGTTGTCCTCGGTCTGCTTCATGAACGGCAGCATCGACGCGATCAGCGCGATCCGGCCGACCCGCCCGGAACCGTGCTGGGCCAGATAGCGGGCGATCTCCGCACCGCCCATCGAGTGCCCGATCAGGGTCACCTCCGCCAGCCCGAGGTGGTCCAGCAGGGCGGCCAGGTCCTCCGACGTCGAGTCCAGGTCGTAGCCGCCGGAGGGCCGGTCCGAGCGGCCGTGTCCGCGCCGGTCGAACGCGATGCAGCGAAAGCCCCGCTCGGCGAAGTACGGGATCTGGTACTCCCACATGTCGGTGGTGAGCATCGAGCTCGACACGAACACCAGCGGCTCGCCCCGGCCGTAGTCCTCGTACCAGAGCCGGGTCCCGTCGTGGCCCTCGAAGAACATGGCGACTCCTCCCGTTGTGGTGACTCCCGCCGCCTCTCGGTGCGGCGTGCCCTCACTCTGCCGGGGTCGCGAGCACCCCTCAATTACCCGCGGGGTCATGGGAGTTGCCCGGCGTCCGGGGCCGCCCGTCCCCTGTACGGGCGGCGCCGGACGCGGTCGGGCAGGGGCCCTACCAGCCCGCGCCGGCCGGCTGCCGGGTGGTGGCGTTGAGCCGGTTGAACAGGTTGGTCAGGCCGACCATCAGGACCAGCGACGCCAGCTGGCGCTCGTCGAAGTGGTCGGCGGCGGCGTCCCAGACGGCGTCCGGCACCGGGTCGGAGCTGTCCGCGATCCGGGTCGCGGCCTCGGCGAGCGCCAGCGCGGCCCGCTCCTCGTCACTGAAGTACGGCGCCTCCCGCCACGCCGCCACCGTGAACAGCTTGTCGTCGGAGATCCCCGCCTTGCGGGCGTTCTTGACCCCGCCGTCGACGCAGTAGCTGCACCCGTTGATCTGGCTGACCCGCAGATGCACCAGCTCCAGCGTCTCCTTGGGCACCCCGCCGGCGCGGGCCGCCTCCACCACGCCGAGCAGCGGCTTCATGGCCTCCGGGATGACCACTGCGGGGTTCTGCATACGTGCTTCCATCACGGCTCTCCTCACGGAATCCAACCGGCGAAGCCCTACCGGCCTCCCCTTCACCGCACTGACGGATCCCGCACGGAGAATGTGACACGCCCCTGCGGCACGGCCCGTACGACGACGGGCCGGCCCCCGGAAGAGGACCGGCCCGTGGCCTTCGCGCGCTCAGCGCGGGCGCGTGGAGCTGCGGCTTTCGAGAACGGCCCGCAGCGCGCGGGCGGGCGTCACGCCTTGGGCGCGACCTTGCTCAGACCGTTGATGATCCGGTCCATCGCGTCGCCGCCCGTCGGGTCGGTGAGGTTGGCCAGCATCTTGAGCGTGAAGCGCATCAGCAGCGGATGGGTCAGCCCGCGCTGGGTGGCGATCTGCATCACCTTGGGGTTGCCGATGAGCTTCACGAACGCCCGGCCCAGGGAGTAGTAGCCGCCGTAGGTGTCCTTGAGGATCTTCGGGTAGCGCTGGAGCGCCAGCTCGCGCTGGGCGTAGGTGGACCGGCCCTGCGCCTGGACGATCACCTCGGCCGCGAGCGCACCGGACTCCATGGCGTACGCGATGCCCTCGCCGTTGAACGGGTTCACCAGCCCGCCCGCGTCGCCGACCAGGAGCAGGCCCTTGGTGTAGTGCGGCTGGCGGTTGAAGGCCATCGGCAGCGCCGCACCGCGGATCGGACCGGTCATGTTCTCCGGGGTGTAGCCCCAGTCGGCGGGCATCGACGCGCACCACGCCTTGAGGACCTCCCGCCAGTCCAACTCCTTGAAGGAGGCGGAGGTGTTCAGCACACCGAGACCGACGTTGGAGGTGCCGTCGCCCATCCCGAAGATCCAGCCGTAGCCCGGCAGCAGCCGGTCCTGCGCGCCGCGGCGGTCCCACAGCTCCAGCCAGGACTCCAGGTAGTCGTCGTCGTGCCGCGGCGAGGTGAAGTACGTCCGCACGGCGACGCCCATCGGCCGGTCCTCGCGCCGGTGCAGGCCCATCGCGAGCGACAGCCGGGTGGAGTTGCCGTCGGCGGCGACCACGAGCGGGGCGTGGAAGGTCACCGGCGTCTTCTCCTCGCCGAGCTTGGCGTGCACACCGGTGATGTGCCCGGTCAGCTCGTTGACGATCGGCGCGCCCACGTTGCACCGCTCGTAGAGCCGGGCACCGGCCTTCTGCGCCTGCCGGGCCAGCTGCTCGTCGAAGTCGTCGCGCTTGCGGACCAGACCGTAGTCCGGGAAGGAGGCCAGTTCCGGCCAGTCGAGCTGGAGCCGGGAGCCGCCGCCGATGATGCGCAGGCCCTTGTTGCGCAGCCAGCCGGCCTCCTCCGAGATGTCGATGCCCATCGCGATCAGCTGCTTGGTGGCGCGCGGGGTGAGGCCGTCGCCGCAGACCTTCTCGCGCGGGAACGCGGTCTTCTCCAGGAGCAGCACGTCCAGGCCGGACTTGGCGAGGTGGTAGGCGGTGGCCGAACCGGCGGGCCCGGCACCGACGACGATCACATCCGCGCGGTGCTCCGATCGGGCTGTGGTCTCGGACGCGGTCACGGACGCGGACTCGGTCACGGCGGTGTCTCCCGGAAGTCGATATCTGGATCTCCGGGTCTGCGGAGATCTGGTCGGTGGGGATATCCGGCTGCGGCGGTGGATATCCGCGGCGGTGCCGGCACCTGGGGGGGGTGGTCGGTACCTGAGGTGGCGTGAATATCTGGGTGCCGGCCGGCACTGCGCACAGGCAGTCTATGAGGGCCGTGCCGATCGGAAACTGAAGGGTTGTCCCCTGACGTCCGCGCCCGCCCGCTCCCTCCCCGCCGTCGAACTGCGGATTCCCACCGACGAGGACGCACTGCACTGGCACCGGGTCTTCGACGACCCCGAGGTGATGGAGTTCCTCGGCGGCCGCCCAGCGGGCCCTGGACGTCGTACGGGCGGCCGGCGTCCGCCAGGTGGTGGCGATGGTGGACCCCCGCAACGCCCGGTCGCTCGCGGTGGCCCACCGCCTGGGGATGCGCCACGCGGAGACGTTCTCCGCCCCGACCGGCGACCGGACGGCGCACTGCCTTCGGCTGGACCTCTGAGGGCGGGGGCTGCGACGGGGTCCGCGGGCGGGGTCTGCGGGCGGGGTCTGCGGGCGGGGTCTGCGGCGGCCGACGCGTGCCTGGCCGGCCGTCGGCCGCCGGCGCCACGTCCCGACGTGTCCTCCCCCGCCGAGGGACTTGACGAAAAACTGGCCTTCGTCCACACATCCATCGCCGCACCCCGCGTGTCTGAGGAAACAGCGGCACTTCCATGTGGCCGCACTGCAGGGGTATTTGGAGTATCCACTTTGAAAATCGGCATCAAAGGCATCAGGGGTATCAAGGGCATCCGGCGCGCTTCCGCCGTGGCCGTCACCACCGGAGCCGTCCTGACCGCCGGAGCGTTCGGCTCCCAGGCGCAGGCCGCCAGCCTCCCGGCGCCCAGCATCACCGCCCCCGGCGGCTTCGTGATGAACAACGGCACCGGCTCGACGCTGTTCGCCAAGGCCGCGGACACCCGCCGGTCCACCGGTTCCACCACCAAGGTCATGACGGCCCGGGTGGTGCTGGCCCAGAAGAACCTCAATCTGGATTCCAAGGTCACGATCCAGAAGGCGTACAGCGACTACATCGTCAAAAACAACTGGGCCTCGTCGGCCCGCCTGATCGTCGGCGACAAGGTGACGGTCCGTCAGCTGCTCTACGGGCTGATGCTCCCGTCCGGCTGCGACGCCGCCTACGCGCTGGCCGACAAGTTCGGCGTCGGCTCGACCCGCGACGCCCGGGTGAAGTCGTTCATCGGCCAGATGAACACCACCGCCAAGAGCCTGGGCATGAAGAACACCCACTTCGACTCGTTCGACGGGATAGGGCGCGGCACCAACTACTCGACGCCGCGCGACCTGACCAAGCTCGCCGGCAACGCGATGAAGTTCTCCACCTTCCGCACCGTCGTGGGCACCCAGTCCACCAAGCAGAAGGTCACGACGAGCAACGGCGGCTACCGCTACATGTCGTGGACCAACACCAACAACCTGCTCAGCAGCTACAAGGGCACCATCGGCGTGAAGACCGGTTCGGGCCCGGAGGCCAAGTACTGCCTGGTCTTCGCCGCCACCCGCGGCGGCAAGACCGTCATCGGCACGGTGCTCGCCTCCTCGAACCTGGCCAACCGCACCGCGGACGCCAAGAAGCTCATGGACTACGCGTTCAAGAAGTAACGGGCCTCGGGGGACGTTCGTGAGGTGACGGGCGACCGCCGGCAACCAGGAGCGCCCTCACCCGGCGCTCCTCCCCGGAGGCCCACACACCCCACGTGCCCCAGGGCATGCACAAGGGCCCGTCCGCAACCGTGAATCCACGGCCGCGGACGGGCCCTTCGCAATCAATCGACCTCGGCCCGGCGTCTCAGCCTCGGCCGGCGGCTCAGCTCTCGGCCGGCTTCGTGCCCCGGTGCAGCGCCACGATCCCGCCGGTCAGATTGCGCCAGGCGACCTCGGTCCAGCCCACGCCCTGGAGCCGGGCGGCCAGCTCGGGCTGGTTGGGCCAGGTGCGGATCGACTCCGCGAGGTAGACGTACGCGTCCGGGTTGCTGCTGACCGCACGGGCGACCGGCGGCAGCGCCCGCATCAGGTACTCGGTGTAGACGGTCCGGAACGGCGCCCAGGTCGGCTCGCTGAACTCGCAGATCACCACCCGCCCACCGGGCTTGGTGACGCGGTACAGCTCGGCGAGCGCGGCATCGGTGTCCTGGATGTTCCGCAGCCCGAAGGAGATCGTGACCGCGTCGAACACCCCGTCCGCGAACGGCAGCCGGGTCCCGTCCCCCGCCGCGAACGGCAGCCACGGGTGCCGCTTCTTGCCCTCCCGCAGCATCCCGACCGAGAAGTCGCACGGCACGACGTAGGCCCCGGCCCGCGCGAACGGAAGCGAGGAGGTGCCGGTCCCGGCCGCGAGGTCGAGCACCCGCTCGGCGGGCCGCGCGGCCACCGCACGGTCCACCTCCTTGCGCCAGAGCCGCGCCTGGCCCAGCGAGAGCACGTCGTTGGTGAGGTCGTACCGTGCCGCCACGTCGTCGAACATCGCGGCGACTTCGTGCGGCTGCTTGTCCAGGGATGCTCGGGTCACCCGGCCATTGTCCACCGTGCGGGACCGGGGCCCGGCACCGGGCGGCTGGTCGGGGACGGCCGTCATGCCCCCCTCTGGCATTCCGGGCGGTCCAGCGGTGCACACGGCACCGCGGGCGGCCGGGCGACGACCGTCCCCGCGACCATGATCCTTCCGGCCTGAACGTCCCCTTCCGCTTCCGTTGACACCGCCCTGACGTGCGAACGGCCCGCCCTGACGCGTTCTTGACGCCGCACGCCCGCACTCCTCCCGCTCGCCCCCCTCCCGGCAGGAGGCGGCGCGCAGCGGAGGACGTCGCAGGTCAGCGGCGGCGGTGGACCAGGCGGCCGGCGAGGACGGTGGCCAGGCAGCTGCCGTCCGGGGCGAAGACGGCGAAGTCGGCGGGGGCGCCGGGGGCGCCGGGGGCGAGGACGCGCCGGGCCCCTGGGCTCGTCCGGTCGGTCTCCTGGAGGCCGGAGCGGTGGACCGCGGTGCGGACCGCGGGGCGGGTGAACGGGCCGGTGAGCGAGGTGGTCCCGGCGGCCAGCAGGCGCTGGAGGCCGCGCCGGGCGCTGGCGCCCCAGCGGGTCTCGGTCAGGGGAAGGGCGGCCAGCGCCGCGCCGGTCAGCGGCTCGGTGCCCAGTTCGGCGGCCTCGCGCGGATCGGGGTGGTAGGCGGCCTCCAACAGCGCCGCGCCGTCCGGTTCGTGGCGGCCGGGGGTCAGCGTCCCGTCCCACTCCCGGACCCGGGCCCGCCCGCCGGGGGAGCCCTCCGTGCCGTAGGCCGCCAGCAGTTCCTCGTACGGGCCGACGGCGGCCAGCCGGTCGCCGTCGACGACCACCGCGTACCCGGGGAGCGGCTCGGCGTCCTCGGCCGCGGTGAGCCGGACGGCCCGTACTCGGTGGAGCGTCAGCATGGGTTTCCCGTGGCGGGTTGCGGGGGCGAGGCGTTGCGGTGCGGGGTGACGGCGGCGGGGCGTTGAGGTGGCCGGCGTCGGGAGGGCCGGCGGTCCGGGCGGCGGGGTGGCCGCCCGGAGGCGTCCCGTCGGTCGGACGCGTCAGTCGGCGTCGACGAGCTTCAGTTCCGGGTGGGCGGTGCCGCCCTCGATGGCCGTCGAGGAGAGGTGCGAGACGACGCGCTCGTCGACCGGGTCGTCGGCCGGGTCGTCGTGCACGGCCAGGTGCTCGTACGTCGTCGCGCGCTGCGCCGGGACCCGGCCCGCCTTGCGGATCAGGTCGATGATCTCCTGGCGGTTGGAGCGGTGCTTGGCGCCGGCCGAGGAGACCACGTTCTCCTCCAGCATGATCGAGCCGAGGTCGTCCGCGCCGTAGTGCAGCGACAGCTGGCCGATCTCCTTGCCGGTGGTCAGCCAGGAGCCCTGGATGTGGGCGACGTTGTCGAGGAAGATCCGCGCGATGGCGATCATGCGCAGGTACTCGAAGATGGTGGCCTGCGTCCGGCCCTTGAGGTGGTTGTTCTCGGGCTGGTAGGTGTACGGGATGAAGGCGCGGAAGCCGCCCGTCCGGTCCTGGACGTCGCGGATCATCCGCAGGTGCTCGATGCGCTCGGCGTTGGTCTCACCGGTGCCCATCAGCATCGTGGACGTCGACTCCACGCCCAGCCGGTGGGCGATCTCCATGATCTCCAGCCAGCGCTCGCCGGACTCCTTCAGCGGCGCGATGGCCTTGCGGGGGCGCGCGGGGAGGAGCTCGGCGCCGGCGCCGGCGAAGGAGTCCAGGCCCGCGGCGTGGATGCGCTGGATCGCCTCCTCGACGCTCACGCCGGAGATCCGGGCCATGTGCTCGACCTCGGACGCGCCGAGGGAGTGGATGACCAGCTGCGGGAAGTCCTTCTTGATGGCCGCGAAGTGCTTCTCGTAGTACTCGACGCCGTAGTCCGGGTGGTGGCCGCCCTGGAACATGATCTGGGTGCCGCCCAGTTCGACGGTCTCCGCGCAGCGCCGCAGGATGTCGTCGAGGTCGCGGGTCCAGCCCTTGGCGGTGTCCTTGGGCGCGGCGTAGAAGGCGCAGAACTTGCAGGCCGTCACGCAGACGTTGGTGTAGTTGATGTTGCGCTCGATGATGTACGTCGCGATGTGCTCCGTACCGGCGTAGCGACGGCGGCGGACGGCGTCGGCGGCCTGGCCCAGCGCGTGCAGCGGCGCGGAGCGGTAGAGGTCGAGCGCCTCCTCCGGGGTGATGCGGCCGCCCTGCGCGGCGCGGTCGAGTACGGACTGGAGGTCGGCGTTCTCGGTCACCGGGGCGTCCCTTTCGGAGGCTGGCAGGCGGACTGGCAATTCGGATCGAAGGCCTGAACCAGCCTACGCCAGGGCTCTGACAGCGGTGCTGGCGGCCGGTCCGAGGGCGGCGCCGCCCTCTCAGCCGCCGCCCTTCGTCAGGGTCGCGCCCGGGGTGCCGCCCCGTTTGTCGTCGGAGGCGAAGGTGAGCGTGCCGTCCTTGCCGAGGGTGTACGTCACGATGGAGGTGTTGCCCGTGCAGCCGGGCCCCTGGTTGCCGTCCGGGCTCTCCCGGAGCACCAGTTCGCCGTCGGTGGCGGACACCAGCTTCGCCTTGGAATGACAGCGCACCAGCACCGCGTCATAGAGCGTCCGCACGACGAACTCGCCCTTGGCGCCTGCCTTGATGGTGCTGCTCATGGTGCCGTTGGGGATGCCGCTGGCCATGGTGACGGGGCCGTTCCAGGTGCCGAGGAAGCCGCTCGGGACGCGGCCGGCGCCCTGGTCCGGTGCGGAGGGCCCGGCCGGCGGGCGGTGGTCGGACGGCGGCTCGGCGGCGGCGCCGCCGCCCTCCGGCCCCTTGAACACGGAGAAGACCACCGCGGTGGTGGTGGCGACCGCCAGCGCGCCGGCCACCGAGAGCACCAGGGTGCAGCTCATCCGCCGGGACCGGTCCTTGCCGCCGAGCGCACCGGTGACCGCGATCCGCCGTTCCTCGGAGGCGGCGGCCGGGGACGGGGCGGCGCCGGTCGGCAGATCGGCGAGGCCGGGCGGGTGCGGGGACGCGGGTGCGGACGGCGGCGGGGGCGTGGGGTGCGGGGCGCCGGCCACCGGCCAGGCGGCCGGCGGCGGGCCGGGCGGCGGCACGGGTCCCGCGGCGGCGGGCGAGCCGGCCGCCGCCGCCCCGGCCCCCGTGGCCGTCCCCGTACGCGCACGCGTCGGCGCCCCGGGTCCGCCGTGCTGCGCCCGGCTGTCGAAGGGGATCAGCCCGGAGACCGTCCCGGACGCCGTCCCCACCCCGGCCCCGTACGACGGGTCCGGCGGCCCGAACTGCCCACCGCCCGTTGCCGTTCCGCCCACCGGCCCGGCGGCACCCGGAACGGCGGCGCCCGGACCGAAGGGGGCGGAGCCCTCGGGGGCGGCGACACCGGCCGCACCGGCCCCCTGAGCCCCGGCGTCCCCGCCGGCCGCGTCCCCCGCGTCGAGGTCCAGCAGCGCCACCGCCTGCCGGCTGACCTGCTCGACCAGGGAGCCGGGCAGCCATCCGGCCCGCACCAGCGCGGCCGCGCCGCCGCTGCCCCCGCCCGCGAGCCGCGCCGCGACCGCCTCCGGGGTGGGCCGCCGGGCCGGCTCCTTGGCCAGGCAGTCGGCCACCAACTCGCGCAGCCCGCCGGTGAGTTCCGGGCCCAGTTCGGGTTCCTCGTGCACCACCTTGTAGAGCAGCGCGGCGGACGAGTCCCCGGGGAACGGGCCGGTCCCGGTGGCCGCGAACGCCAGTACCGCTCCCAGGGAGAAGACGTCGGCGGCCGCCTCCGCACCGTTGCCGACGATCTGCTCGGGCGCCATGTAGCCGGGCGAGCCGATCGACACCCCGGTGGAGGTCAGCGAGACGGTGCCGTCCGTGGCCCGGGCGATCCCGAAGTCGATCAGCCGGGGCCCGTCGAGCGTCAGCAGCACGTTGGAGGGCTTGACGTCCCGGTGGACGAGCCCCAGCGCGTGGACCGCGGTGAGCGCCTCGGCCAGGCCGGCGCCCAGGGCCCGTACGGAGTGGTCGGCGAGCGGGCCGTGGTCGGCGACGGCGCCTGCCAGGGAGGGGCCGGCCACGTAACCGGTGGCGACCCAGGGGACGGCGGCGTCGGGGTCGGCGTCCAGGACGGGCGCGGTCCAGGCGCCGCCGACCCGTCGCGCCGAGGCGACCTCGCGCCGGAAGCGGGCCCGGAACTGCTCGTCGGCGGCGTACTGGGCGTGCACGGCCTTCACCGCCACGGTGCGCCCGCCGGCGCTGCGCCCCAGATAGACGCGGCCCATGCCGCCCGCCCCCAGGCGGCCGAGCAGCCGGTATCCGCCCAGGACCCGTGGGTCGTCCGCGGCCAACGGTTCCATGGCGCCTCCCCCTGCTGACGGCGGCCCCCAGCTTATGACCCAGGTCATGCCGGACTCCCGAAACCCGGTGCCCCGCTTTCCGCATCAAACAGGGCGCAAGCCGACCATCCGCCCGCCCGGCCCCGGCCCAGGGCCCGTCCATCGGGAGACCGCTCGTGCATCACACCCCCGGGGACCGCCCGTACGACCCGCGCCGGGAGTACCGCAGCGGCCGACGCGGCCTCATCGGCCGTTCCCGCACGGGCCGTTCACGGGGCGGGCGGCCGGTCGCCCGCCCCCGGTGGCGGATGTCCTTCCTCACCGGCCTGGTGGCCGTCGTCGGCCTCTGCGTCTACCCGACCGTCAAGTACCTGGACGTGCTGAACGACACCGGCCGACCGATGTCGTTCAGCCGGGCCCTGCCCGACGGCGTCCCGGGCCCGGCGCCGGCGGTCGCGGTGGACCCGGCCGTCCGGATGCCGGCCGGTCCGCAGGCCGCCTTCCGTACGGCCGCGACGCTCGGCGACGGCACGAGGATCGGCGTCACCACGCTGCGCGGCAGGAAGTCCGGCTTCACCGGGGAGGTCTGGGTCTGGGCGCCGAAGGAGTACTACGAGGACCGCTACCGGAACAGCGCCTTCCCCGTCCTGATCGCCCTGCCCGGCAGCTACGGCTACCCCGCCAACTACTGGAGCCGCACCGAACTCAGCCTCCAGCGCACCGTCACCGACCTGGCGGCCCTGGGCCGCGGCAGGCCGTTCATCGTCGCGATGCCGGTCCTCAACGCGGACGCCCGGCACTACTACGACGGCAGCGACATCCCCGGGCAGCCGAGGATGGGCACCTGGATGTCCGACGACGTGCCCGACCTGGTCAGGGCCAATTTCCGGACCTTCGCCTCCCGGGACGGATGGGCGTTCATGGGGTCCTCGTCCGGTGGCTTCGTCGCCCTGAAGCAGGTGCTGGCGCACCCCGACCGCTTCAAGGCGGTGATCGCCAGCGGTCCGGACACCCGCCCGGACTCGCCCCTGTGGCGGGGCCACGAGGCGGAGATGCGGGCCAACGACCCGGGGCGTCTGGCGGAGCGCCTGGCGGCCCGTCCCGGCGGCCCGGAGGTCTTCCTCCAGTTCCAGATAGGCACCCAGGAGCGCGGCCGGGCCGGCCTGGAGCGCTTCATCGAGCGGTACGCCAAGGGGCCGGTCCATGCCCACCTGCACGTCATCGAGGACGGCGGCCACAACGCGCGCAGCTATGTCCGCGGGATGCGGGACGCGAGCCTGGAGGCCATCAGCCGGGTCCTGCGCGGCCCGACGCCGGCGCCGTAGCCGGGCCGGGGCCGCGACCGCCCGCGGGGCGGCCGCGGGCCCCTCGCAGCCGCCCCGCGGCGCGGGCTACCGCCCGTTCGCCAGCAGCTCGACGGCCACATCGGCGGGGAAGCCGGTCGTCGGCCCCACCCGCCGGGCGAACTCGGTGACGCCGCGCAGCTGGTCCGGCCCGAACCGGAAGTCCAGCGTGGTGAAGTACCGCTCCAGCACCTCCTCGTCGAAGTGCTCCCATCGGGCGGCCTGCTCGGCGACCTTGCCGACCTCCTCCAGCGACAGGTCCCGCGAGGCCAGGAACGCCTCGTGCACCTTGTGGACGACGTCGGGCTCGCGCTCCAGGTAGTCGCGCCGGGCCGCCCAGACGGCGAAGACGAACGGCAGCCCCGTCCAGTCCTTCCACATCCGGCCCAGGTCGTGGACTTCCAGGCCGAGCTTGGGGGCGTCGTGCAGATTGGCGCGGAGCGCGGCGTCGCCGATCAGCACCGCCGCGTCGGCCTCCTGCATCATCAGCCCGAGGTCCGGCGGGCAGATGAAGTAGTCGGGCCGCACGCCGATCTTCTCGGCGAGCAGCAGCTGCGCGAGCCGGACGGAGGTGCGGGACGTCGACCCCAGGGCGACCCGGGCGCCGTCCAGCAGCTCCAGCGGCTTCTGCGAGACGATCACGCAGGACATGACCGGGCCGTCGCAACCGACCGCGAGGTCGGGGAAGGCGACGAGGTCGTCGGCGGCGCGCAGGAATTCGACGAGCGTGATCGGCGCGATGTCGAGTTCGCCGCGCACCAGCCGCTCGCTGAGCTTCTCCGGGGTGTCCTTGGTGAGGTCCAGGTCGAGGAGGGTGCCCGTACGGGCCAGGCCCCAGTAAAGGGGCAGGCAGTTCAGGAACTGGATGTGGCCCACTCGCGGCCGGCTGCGACGGTGGTCTGCGTCGGCTCCCGCGGGTGCGTCTGCGAAGGTTGAATTGTCCACATGCGGAGGCTAGACCCGTCGCTTCCGGCGGCGGACGCCGGGGCCGGGTGTGGCCTTTCCTCCGCGCGGCCAAACGTGATCTTCGGCTCTTCCACCTCCGGAGCGCACCATGCTAGGCTCAGGCCAAGTTGCAGTTTGGTTTCCCTTGCAGTACAGAGCCTGCGGAGCATGTGACCGCAGGCTTTTGTAGTTTTCAGACTCCTTTGCAGGTTCTGGAGCAGGGCAACCCTTTGGCCCAAGGAGGGCTCATGGCTACCGGAACCGTCAAGTGGTTCAACGCTGAAAAGGGCTTCGGCTTCATCGCCCAGGACGGCGGCGGCCCGGACGTCTTCGTCCACTACTCCGCGATCAACGCCGCTGGTTTCCGTTCGCTGGAGGAGAACCAGCAGGTCACCTTCGACGTCACCCAGGGCCCGAAGGGCCCGCAGGCGGAGAACGTCACCCCGGTCTGAGCTAGCCGCTCCGACCCCTCTCCACCAGGTCGATAAGCAGTACCCAAGGAGCCCCGCTCCGCCTTCGGGCGGAGAGTGGGGCTCCTGCCTTTTGTGCCGCCTTTCCCGCACCCGGCCGCCGCCCGCTTTCCCGCACGGCCCCCGCTTCCCCCGCCTCCGCCGTGCCGGGAAATGAATACCAGGTGAATACCGGCCGCCGCGCGACCGCGGAACGGCACCCCGCGGCGGACCCCACCACCCGACGCCACCCCCGCGCCGGTCCGACCTCCGGGGCTTCATCGGCGATCGCTCTCAGCTGAAACGGAATGCAGAATTCCCCACAGCGGGAACGCCCGGGAAATCCCCTGCCCGAAAAGGCCGCATTACGGATTTCCGCGATTTCCCGCCCCGGAAAACCCCTTCCGCATTCCCGCCGGGGCACCACCGCCGGCGCCGCGAGCGGCCCTGGCCTGCGGCCTCCCCGCCCCGCGGGCCCCAGCGGAGCCCGGGCAACGGCAACGGTTTCCCCAATTCTTCCGCGCCCGAAAAAACCGGCCCAACGGTCGGCATCGAGCCCCCGCGCCCGCCGATTGCGGCGCCGGTCGCCCTGATCACGGAAAGTGGTCGCACGGCCACATGGCAGGTTCTACGGTGGGCAGAATGAGCGACAGCATGCCCCCGCAGAAGCCCTGCCCGGACTGCGGCGGCGCGGGCACCGTCGAGTGGGAGACCCCTGGCGGCCACAAGGTCACCACGCAGTGCTCCGGCTGTGCCGGCACCGGAACCGTCCTGGCATAGAGGAGGGAGACCATGGCGGCCTTCAGCAGAAGCGGCAAGCCGGTCGGCCTGGACGCCCAGTACGTCGGCAGGCTTCCGTGCGCCGCCTGCGGGTTGCGGCCGATGAAGCTGCCCGGCCGGGAGGGCGGCGTGTGCATTCCCTGCTACGCGGAGGAGCGGACGGCGGCGGGGCGGCGGGCCGCGTCGGCCGGCGCGTGGGTCGCGGCGAGCTTCGTCGGCGACCCGTGCCTGGCCTGCGGTTCGGACTCCGTGGACGCCAACGGCTGGGCGTTCTGGTGCAACTCCTGCCAGATGCAGACCGCGGTGGCGCTGCCGCCCCGGTGAGAGGGCCGGCGGCCCGCCAGGAGGGCAGGCAGGTCCCGTGCCACCTCCCCCACAGAGGTGACACGGGGTTCCAGTTTGACGCGCGGAGGGCTACGGCGACAGAGCCGGGCGTCTTCCTTTCGTAAAGGCGTGCCGCCTCACGGGCGCGCGGCGCCCCGCGGCCGCACGGCGGCGCCCCGAGGGCGAGGCCACCAGGCCCGCACGGCCGGAGGCCGGGCCGCCCCAGCCCCCACCGGGGCCACAACCGCCCCTCGAAGCGCGACGCGACCCCTCAGTCCCCCGCGGACCACCGTTCGCCGTCCATCAGGCGGTCCAGTCCCGCCCAGGCGAAGTTCATCAGCGTGGCGGCGGCCTCCCTGGCCGTGGGCCGGCCGTGCTCGCCCGAGGGGCGGGAGGCCGAAGTGCCGTCGGCCGTACCGGCGTTGGCCCAATCGGCGAGCGATTCCGCGGCGCCGACGAGGGCGTGCGCCAGGCCCGCCACCTCGCGGTCGGCCAGCTCGCCGGCGCAGCCCGCCTCCTTCGCGGCGACGGCGATCAGACCGGTCACGAACCGCACGATCTCCGCGCGCATGGCGGCCACTTCGGCCGCGAACGGCTCCCCCTGCGCCCGCGCCTGCTGATGCAGCACCGCCCAGCCGTCGGGGTGTTCGGCGGTGTGCGCGAAGAAGCCGGTCAGCCCGCTCCAGAGCTGCCGGTCGACGGCGGCCTCGGCCTCCACGGCCGCGGTCACGGCCGCCACCAGGGCGGCCGACTCACGCCGGATGACGGCGCTGAAGAGGTCCTCCTTCGAGTTGAGGTAGAGGTAGACCAACGGCTTGGAGACGCCGGCCAGTTCGGCGATCTCGTCCATGGAGGCCGCCCGGTACCCGCGCCGCGCGAACGTCCGCACCGCGGCGTCCATCATCTGCTGCTCCCGGATCGCCCGCGGCACCCGCTTGCTCTTGGCAGCTCCCACCCTTTTTGAGGCCCCTCCCATTTCCCGCCCCCTTCACGGCATTTACCGCGGAGTAAGTTTACGATCTCCGTCTTCCGCGACCTTGGTCGGTTGACGCTCTCCGGACATGGCGAGACGATACGGTTCGTCAAGCACGTCCGTCGTGCCCGCCGTCGCAGGCGGCGGGCCACGCACCCGGGAGGTCCCCGTGCCGCAACCGGCACCGCAGCAGCAGACACCAGCCGGCATCGAGGAGCGCTTCGTCGACGTCGCTCCCGGGATCCGGCTGTGGACCGAGCAGCGCGGCCCCGCCGACGCGCCCCCGCTGCTGCTGGTCATGGGCGCGCAGGCCACCGGCGTCGGCTGGCCCGAGCCGCTGGTGGACGCGCTGGCCGCGCACCACCGGGTGATCCGCTACGACCACCGGGACACCGGGCGCTCCACCTGGCCGTTCGAGGAGCGGCCGTACCCGATCGCGGATCTCGCGACCGATGTGGTCGCGGTGCTGGACGGGCTCGGCCTCGACCGCGCGCACCTCGTCGGGATGTCGCTGGGCGGCATGCTGACGCAGATGGTGCTCGCCGACCGGCCGGAGCGGCTGCTCAGCGCCACCGTGATCGGCACCGGTGCGCTGAGCACCGCCCCGTACACCCGGCCCGACGGCGGCATCGTCCCGGTGGCGGAGCTGCCGGGCATCGCGCCCGAGGTGCTGGAGATGTGGGCGCGGCCGGTGGAGGACCACGGCGAGGAGGCCGAGATCGCGCGCCGGATCGCGCACTGGCGGGTCCTCGCCGGCGGCCGGCTGCCGTTCGACGAGGCGTACCACCGCGAGCTGGAGCGCCGGGTCATCGCGCACACCGGGCACTACCGCGTCGGCACCGCCCACGGGCGCGCCGACGACAGCGGGATGCTCCGCACCGAGGAGCTGGCGCGGAACGCGGTGCCGGTGCTGGTGGTCTGCGCACCGGCCGAGCCGGTGTTCCCGCCGCCGCACCCGCAGCACCTCGCGCAGGCGATCGGGGGCGCGCACCTGGTGGAGGTCCCGGGGATGGGCCATGCGCTGCCGCCGGAGGTCCACGGACCGCTGGCCGACGCGATCCTGGCCCACACCGGAGCGCGCGCGGAGCCCCGCCGGGAGGAGCAGTAGGCAGGCGGGTACGACAGCGCCCCCGCGGCCCGTTCTCCTCGGGCTGCGGGGGCGCTGCGGCGCGCGCAGGGGATCGGGCCCGTGCGCGCCGGTGGCCGTCAGGCCGCGACCGGTGCCGGCTCCCGCTCGGCGGCCGGCCGGGCGGCCTCGGCGGGGGTGTCACCGATGCTGATGCTGGTGGCGTGGGCGTACGCCTCGCGGTCCAGGATCTTCTCGCGGGCGGAGACCAGGATCGGGATGACCGACTGGCCGGCGACGTTGGTGGCGGTGCGCATCATGTCCACGATCGGGTCGATGGCCATGAGGAGGCCGACGCCCTCCAGGGGGAGGCCCAGCGTCGAGAGGGTCAGGGTCAGCATGACCGTGGAGCCGGTGAGGCCGGCGGTGGCGGCGGAGCCGATGACCGAGACGAAGACGATCAGGACGTAGTCGGTGATGTTCAGGTGGACGCCGAAGATCTGGGCGATGAAGATCGCGGCGATCGCCGGGTAGATCGAGGCGCAGCCGTCCATCTTGGTCGTCGAGCCGAACGGCACCGCGAAGGAGGCGTACTCCTTCGGCACGCCGAGGCGCTCGGTGACCTTCTGGGTGACCGGCATGGTGCCGACCGAGGAGCGGGAGACGAAGGCCAGCTGGATGGCGGGCCAGGCGCCGCGGAAGAACTGCAGCGGGTTGACCTTGGCGACGCTCCAGAGCAGCAGCGGGTAGACGCCGAAGAGGACCAGCGCGCAGCCGACGTAGATGTCGACGGTGAAGGTCGCGTACTTGCCGATGAGGTTCCAGCCGTACGTGGCGATGGCGTTGCCGATGAGGCCGACGGTGCCGATCGGGGCGAGGCGGATGACCCACCACAGGGCCTTCTGGAGGAGTTCCAGGGCGGAGCGGCTGATCTTGAGGACCGGTTCGGCCTTGTCGCCGAGCTGAAGCGCGGCGATGCCGGCGACGGCCGCGATGAAGACGATCTGCAGGACGTTGAGCTCGGTGAACGGCGTGATGACGTCGGTGGGGACGATGCCGGTGATGAAGTCGATCCAGGAGCCGGTGTGCTGGGGGAGCTTGCCGTCCTTGGGGGTCAGGCCGGTGCCCGCGCCGGGGTTGCTCAGCAGGCCGATCGCCAGGCCGATCGCGACCGCGATGAGCGAGGTGACCATGAACCACAGCAGGGTGCGGGTGGCCAGCCGGGCGGCGTTGTTGACCTGCCGCAGATTGGTGATCGAGACCAGGATCGCGAAGAAGACCAGCGGGGCGACGGCCAGCTTCAGCAGCTGGACGAAGAGGTCGCCGATGTGCTGGAGGGTGGTGCCGAGCCAGCCGACGTCACCGCTCTTGGCGACCCAGCCGAGCAGGACGCCGACGACGAGGCCGGCCAGGATCTGCACCCAGAACGGGATCTTGGGTATGCGGGAGGTCTTCGGGGTCTGGGGCGCCTCGGCGGGCGCGGAAGTCTGGGCAGACGTGGACAACGGACACACTCCGGTGACGGGAAGACGTGAGGACGCGGTGCGTCGGGACGGCGTGGACGGGCGCCAGGAGGTCCGTACGAACGGGCAGGATCTCCGGCCGCTGGGGGATCAGTCAGCGGCGGCAACAGGCCGCGGACAGACAGCGGCAAAGATCGACGTGCAGGCGCACCACGAGCGGGACGCTCATGGGAGTCGAGGGCGCAGCTGCTGTCTTCATGCCAAACACGTTAACACTTGAACTTTGAGGAACCCAAAGAAAATCTTTGAGTCGGGATCCGGCTCGACGAACCGTCACGGAGCGGGCGGGAACGCGCAAAACGGCGCCCGGTCCGGGGAGTTGGAACTCCGCGGACCGGGCGCCGGAAGAAGGGGAGGGCCGGACGGCGCGCCGACGTGACGCGTCTTACAGTCCGGGGAAGGCGGCGGACGGGCCTAAAGGCCGTCCTCCATGCTCTGGTTGGCGGCGAGGCGCTCCTTCTGGCGGTCCACCTTGGCCACGATCTGCTCGGACATCGCGTCCCGCTGCCTGCGCAGCAGCACGAAGCTGAGCGGCGCGGAGACGACGATGGCGAGCAGCAGCATCCAGACGGTGTTGGAGTTGCCGACGCCGAGCGGGATGATCCGGAAGTACGCCAGCACCCACACCACGGCGAAGCAGCCCGCGAACAGGCCGATGCGAAGGGCGGTGTAGCGGAGCGTGGCGAACTGGTGGCTACTCACGGTCGGGACCTTCTTCTCAACGGCAACCGAAAGGGTCTGCCTTCCAGTCAAGCACAGCGCGCCCGGTGATCTTTAGGACCCCCGGCCCGCGGGCGCATCAGTCCAGGTCCAGCCACATCGTGAGGTCGTCGCGGAAGTCGCCGTCGGCGAGCTTGATCGCGCGCGGGGCGCGGCCGATCTCGCGGTAGCCGCAGGAGGCGTAGAAGCGGTCCAGGCCGGTGCCGCCGCGACAGGTGAGGCGGAGGCCGATGATCCCGTCGACGGAGCGGGCGGCGTCGGCGACCGCGGCCATCAGGGCGCGGCCGACACCGCGGCCCTGGAGGGCGGGGTGGACCATGACGGTGTAGACCCACAGCCAGTGGGTGGACATCCGGTGCCGGTTGAAGGTGAGGAACGCGGTGGCCGCGACGCGGCCGTCGGCGTCCCGGCCGATGAGCAGGCGCTCGCGGCCCTCGGCGAGGGCCGCGAGGTGGCGGAGGAAGTCGGGGCGGACATCCTCGGGGGTCACGGGCGGCACGAAGCCGACCGCGCCGCCCGCGTTGGCGACGTCCGCCCACAACGCGCGGATCCCGTCCCCGACTTCAGGGGTGAGGGCGGGGTCCGGCTCGAAGCGCAGGCTCATGGAGCGGACCCTACCGGGGGCCCGGCGGGGCCGGGCCCGGCGTCAGAGCCGCATCGCCTGCGGGGTCTCCCGGCGCTCCGCGTCGGGGCCGGGGTACTCGCGGATGGTCTCGTAGCGGGTGTTGCGCTCGACGGGGCGGAAGCCGGCGTCGCGGATCAGCTCCAGCAGGTCGTCGCGGGTGAGCTTGTTCGGCGTGCCGTAGTTGTCCGCGTCGTGGGTGATCTTGTACTCGACGACCGAGCCGTCCATGTCGTCGGCGCCGTGCTGGAGGGCGAGCTGGGCGGTCTGCACGCCGTGCATCACCCAGAACACCTTGACGTGCGGGACGTTGTCGAAGAGCAGCCGGGAGACCGCGAAGGTCTTCAGGGCCTCGGCGCCGGTGGCCATCGTGGTCCGCGCCTGGAGCTTGTTGCGGATCTTGCCGTCCTGCATGTCCACGAAGTCGTGCTGGTACCGCAGCGGGATGAAGACCTGGAAGCCGCCGGTCTCGTCCTGGAGCTCGCGCAGCCGCAGGACGTGGTCCACGCGGTGGCGGGGCTCCTCGATGTGCCCGTAGAGCATGGTGCAGGGCGTCTTCAGGCCCTTCTCATGGGCGAGGCGGTGGATCCGCGACCAGTCCTCCCAGTGGGTGGCGTGGTCGACGATGTGCTGACGGACCTCCCAGTCGAAGATCTCGGCGCCGCCGCCGGTCAGCGACTCCAGGCCGGCGTCGATCAGTTCGTCGAGGATCTCGGAGGCGGACAGGCCGGAGATGGTCTCGAAGTGGTGGATCTCGGTGGCGGTGAACGCCTTGAGGGAGACGTTCGGCAGCGCCTGCTTCAACTCCCGCAGCGAGCGCGGGTAGTAGCGCCACGGCAGGGTCGGGTGCAGGCCGTTGACGATGTGCAGCTCGGTGAGGTTGTCGTTCTCCATCGCCTTGGCGAGGCGGACGGCCTCCTCGATGCGCATCGTGTACGCGTCCTTCTCGCCCGGCTTGCGCTGGAACGAGCAGTACGCGCAGGACGCGGTGCACACGTTCGTCATGTTGAGGTGGCGGTTGACGTTGAAGTGGACGACGTCGCCGTTCTTACGGGTCCGCACCTCGTGCGCGAGGCCGCCCAGCCAGGCCAGGTCGTCGGACTCGTAGAGGGCGATCCCGTCCTCGCGGGTCAGCCGCTCCCCGGCGTGGACCTTCTCCTCCAGCTCGCGCTTGAGGCCCGCATCCATCGACGCCGCCATCGGGTCGCCTCCCACCATCTCTGTGTGTCACCGGCCGTCTCCCGTGAAACGCCGGCCGTTTCCTGCGAAAAACGGGCTTGGTCGAGCCTACTCCCCCGGTCCCGCGGCGGGCGGAGGCCCCTGGGGAGCCGCCCCGACCCCCGCCCGCCGCCGGTGCCACCGGGGTCAGTCGACCTCTTCGGGGAGCTCGCCGACGCGGTTCTCCCACTTGGTGGAGAGCACGATCGTGGTCCGCGTACGGGAGACGCCCTTGGTGCCGGACAGCCGCCGGATGGTGCGCTCCAGCCCGTCCACGTCGCCGACCCGGACCTTGAGCATGTAGGAGTCGTCGCCGGCGATGAACCAGCAGTCCTCGATCTCGGCGAGGTCCTTGAGCCGGCGGGCGACGTCCTCGTGGTCGGCGGCGTCCGAGAGGGAGATGCCGACCAGGGCCGTGACGCCGAGCCCGAGCTGGGCGGCGTCGACCGTCGCCCGGTAGCCGGTGATCACTCCGGCCGCTTCGAGGCGGTTGATCCGGTCCGTGACGCTGGGGCCGGAGAGGCCGACGAGCCGGCCGAGTTCCGCGTAGGAGGCCCTGCCGTTCTCACGAAGTGCCTGGATGAGCTGCCTATCCACCGCGTCCATGCCCTCAAGCCTTCCAATCTTTCCGCTTTTCCGCGTTCTGCATGTAGAATCTAAGGCATACAGGGCTCCCGCCCTGTGATTCATTTAGAATGATCAAGGACGATCTTTCAACAGGAGTTGTCACCGTGTACTCGATCGAGATGGCCTACGCCCGCATGCGTGAGATGCAGGACCAGGCCAATCGTTCTCGTGCCGCCCAGCAGTCCGCCACCTCGCGGACCCGGCGCCGCCTCGGCCGCGCCGCCGCCAAGAAGCGCTAACGAGCTTCGGGGGCCTCCCCCTTGGAGCCGCCCCCCAGCTCCCCTTCCCACCGCCGGTACAGCCCGTGCGGCACCTGTGCCGCATCGAGCACCCGGCCCGCGACGAAGTCCACCAGATCCTGGATGTGCGTCGCACCCGCGTAGAACGCCGGAGAGGCGGGCAGCACCACGGCGCCCGCCTCGTCCAGCGCCACCAGATGCTTCAGGGTCGCCCCGTTCAGCGGGGTCTCCCGCACCGCGACGACCAGCGGCCGCCGCTCCTTGAGCGTCACGCTCGCCACCCGCTGGAGCAGGTCCTTCGACAGCCCCAGCGCCACCCCCGCCACGCACGCCGTGCTCGCCGGGACGATCAGCATCCCCTTGGCCGGATACGACCCCGACGACGGTCCCGCCGCCAGGTCCCCGGCCGGCCAGTGCCGCACCCGCGCCAGCATCTCCTCGGTCACCCGGAAGGTGTCCGGCTTGCCGTCCGCGCCGCGCGCCAGCCACTCCCGCAGGTCGCTGCGCCAGTGCGCGTCGCGGAAGGCGATCCCGGTCTCGTCCAGCAGGGTCAACCGCGACGCCCGGCTGACGACGAGGTCCACCGCCTCCCCGGCCGCGAGCAGTCCGCGCAGCACGGACGCGGCGAACGGCGTCCCGGACGCGCCGGAGATTCCCACGACCCACGGGCGGCGGCCCGGGTCCTGCTTGCTGGTGTTGTTGTGCGGCGGCTCCACGGATCGAGCCTATCCGGCGGAACCACCAGGGCCGTCACGACCGTTACTACCGTTGCGCCGGTACGCCGCCGGACGCGCCGAAACGTTGACGTGACAGACGACGAAGGGGCGGGAGATGACACCGCGGACCGCACGGGCCAGGCCCGCGCTCCTGCTGATGCTGGGCTGGGTAGCGCTGCTCTGGGTCCTGGAGGGCATCGACACCGTCAGCGGGAACGCGCTCGACACCTTCGGCATCCAGCCGCGCGAGCCCGCCGAGCTGCTCGACGTGGTGCCCGCCGCCTTCCTCCACTTCGGCTTCGGCCATCTCGCGGCCAACACCCTCCCGCTGCTGGTGCTCGGCTTCGTCGCCGCGCTGCGCAGCGGCATCCGCCGGTTCCTCGCCGCGGCCCTGCTGATCATCCTCGTCAGCGGTCTGGGCGTCTGGCTGACCGCCGCCCCGCACAGCAACACCGCGGGCGCCTCCGGGGTGGTCTTCGGGCTCTTCGGCTATCTCCTCGTGCGCGGCTTCATCGAGCGCAAGGCGCTGGACATCGGGATCGGGGTGGGCGTCGGCCTGGTCTACGGCTCGATCCTGTGGGGCGCGCTGCCCACCGACAGCGGGATCAGCTGGCAGGGCCATCTGTTCGGGCTGGTCGGCGGGGTGCTGGCGGCGTTCGTGCTGCGCGGGCGGGGGCAGGCGGCGCGGACGGCCGGCGCCGTTGTCAGACCCGTCCCGTAATCTCGGCTGCGTCGTCCCGGTCCGGCCTTGGCGCCCGGACCGGCGGCCCCGGCCGGGCCCCGCCCCGGCAGGCCCGGCGCGCCGCGCCGGCACGGCACCACGGCGCTGCGGATACGGGGGAGTGCACCATGTCGGACCACCACCAGCCGGGATACGGCCCGCCCTCCGGCTGGCAGCAGCCCCCTCCCCCGCCCGCCGGCTACGGCTACCCCGCCGGCCCCGGCTACGGCTACGGCGTCCAGCCGCCGCAGGGTCCTTCGAGGGCCCCGGCGATGTGGGCCCACCTCGGCACGCTGCTGACCATCACCGCCGGCTCGATGTTCTGCGGCCTGGGCGGGTTCCTGGGCTGGATCGCCCCGCTGGCGATCCGCAACGACGGGCGCCGCCGGCACGATCCCTACCTCCGCCACCACGCCACCCAGGCGCTGAACTTCGGCATCACCCAGGCGATCGTCGCGGCGTTCGGCATGGTGCTCTACTTCGGCAGCGCGCTCGCCTTCGCGGCGGCCGACCACCGCAGCGACGACAGCGAGCCCCCTCCGGGGCTGGTCGTGCCGCTGGCGACCGTCGCGCTGGTCATGGCGGCCTACGCGATATCCGGCGTCGTCTGCGCCGTCGTCGCCACGGTCAAGGCGAACAAGGGCGAGCTGTGGAACTATCCGCGGCTGATCGCCTGGCCGCTCAGCAAGGGCTGAGCGGCCAGGCGCCGGGACGTCAGACCGTCAGGCCGCGGACGAACAGGTCCAGCAGCGCGCAGACGAACAGCGCGATCCCGATGAAGCTGTTGACCTGGAAGAAGGCCCGGTTGAGCCGCGAGGTGTCGTGCGGGCGCACGATCGCGTGCTCGTAGCAGAAGGCCACCGCCACGATCGCCAGCCCGATCCAGAAGAAGACGCCGGCGCCGATGGCGACGCCGTACCACGCCAGCAGCGCGGTCGTGGCGACATGGCACCAGCGGGCGCCCCAGAGCGCGCCCGGCACGCCGAAGCGGGCCGGTACGGACATCACGCCGTTGTGGCGGTCCGCCTCCACGTCCTGGCAGGCGTAGATCAGGTCGAAGCCGCCGATCCAGATGCCGACGGCCAGGCCGAGGATCACCGGCTCCCAGGACCAGGCACCGGTGATCGCGATCCAGGCGCCGACCGGGGCCATCGCCTGGGCGAGGCCGAGGATCGCGTGCGGGAAGTTGGTGAAGCGCTTGCCGTAGGGATAGACCACCATCGGCACCACCGCGACCGGCGCCAGCGCCAGGCACAGCGGATTGAGCAGCGCGGCAGCGCCCAGGAAGACCACCACGGCGATCAGCGCGCCGGTCCAGGCGGACTTCACCGACACCGCGCCGGTGACCAGTTCCCGCCCGGCGGTGCGCGGGTTACGGGCGTCGATCTCCCGGTCGATGATGCGGTTGACGGCCATCGCGAAGGTGCGCAGACCGACCATGGCGACGGTGACGAGCAGCAGCCGGAGCCAGTGGACGTGCCCGTCCAGCCGGCGCATGGCGGTGAACGCGGCGATGTAGGCGAAGGGCAGCGCGAAGACCGAGTGCTCGATGACCACGAGCCGGAGGAAGGCCCGCGTCCTGCCCGGCTGCGGTACCGCGGCGGCGGAGGCGCTCATGCCGCGGCCTCGCTACGCTCGGCCCCGCATGCGCGCGACGCGCACCTCTCGATGATTCGCTCGCCAAGCTCACTCATGCCGCAGCCTCGCTGCCCTCGGCCCCGCATGCGCACGGCGCGCACCTCTCGATGTTCTGCTCGCCAGGCTCGCTCACAGCCCGTACTCCTTCCAACGCTTGGTCACCCGCTCGGCGATCCGCGGGTCCGACTCGACCATGTCGGGCCAGCCCCCGTCGCGGGTGTAGCCCTCCTCGGGCCACTTCTCGGTGGCGTCGATGCCCGCCTTCCCGCCCCAGAACTGCTGGTAGGAGGCATGGTCGAGATGGTCGACGGGCCCTTCGACGACGGTCAGGTCGCGGGCGTAGTCGGTGTTGCCCAGCGCCCGCCAGGAGACCTCGTGGAGGTCGTGCACATCGCAGTCCGCGTCCACCACCACGATCAGCTTCGTCAGCGACATCATGTGGGCGCCCCAGATGGCGTGCATGACCTTCTGGGCGTGCTTGGGGTACTTCTTGTCGATCGAGACGATCGCGCAGTTGTGGAAGCCGCCGGACTCGGGGAGGTGGTAGTCCACGATGTCCGGGACGATGATCTTCAGGAGCGGGAGGAAGAACCGCTCGGTGGCCCGGCCCAGCGGCCCGTCCTCGGTCGGCGGCCGGCCCACGACGATCGACTGGAGCAGCGGGCGGCGCCGCATCGTGACGCAGTCGATCTTCAGCGCGGGGAACGGCTCCTGCGGCGTGTAGAAGCCGGTGTGGTCGCCGAACGGGCCCTCCGGCAGCATCTCGCCGGGCTCCAGCCAGCCCTCGATGACGACCTCGGCGTTGGCCGGGACCTGGAGCGGGACGGTCTTGCAGTCCACCATCTCGATCCGCTTGCCCTGGAGGAAGCCGGCGAAGAGGTACTCGTCGATGTCGCCGGGGAGCGGCGCGGTGGAGGCGTAGGTCACCGCCGGCGGGCAGCCGAAGGCGATCGCGACCGGGAGCCGCTCGCCGCGCTTGGCGGCGACCTGGTAGTGGTTGCGGCTGTCCTTGTGGATCTGCCAGTGCATCCCGATGGTGCGCTTGTCGTGGCGCTGGAGGCGGTAGAGGCCGAGGTTGCGGACGCCGGTCTCGGGGTGCTTGGTGTGCGTCAGCCCGAGGTTGAAGAAGGAACCGCCGTCCTTGGGCCAGGTGAACAGCGCGGGCAGCTGCTCCAGGTCGACGTCGTCGCCGGTGAGCACGACCTCCTGGACGGGCGCCTCGCCCTTGATCTTCCTCGGGGGGACGTGCGTCATGTTGGCGAGCTTGCCGAACGCCTCGCGCACGCCGACGAAGCCGTGCGGCAGTTCGGGCTTGAGCAGCCCGCCGATCTTCGCGCTGATCTCCTCGTACGAGGAGAGGCCGAGCGCCTTCAGGAGGCGGCGGTCGGTGCCGTAGACGTTCATGGCCAGCGGCATCGAGGAGCCCTTGACGTTCTCGAAGAGCAGCGCCGGCCCGCCGGCCTTCTGCACCCGGTCCACGATCTCGCCGACCTCCAGGTACGGGTCGACCTCGGCCTTGATGCGCGTCAGGTCACCCTCGCGCTCCAGGGCCCGCAGCAGGGAGCGAAGATCGTCGTAAGCCATGCGCTCCAGTATCCGGTACGCACTACCCTGTACGGGTCACGGGGCCCCGGCGCGGGCCCGCCCACGCGCGCAGGGGGACCGTCCGCAATGCTCAGGTATCTGCCGTTCCTACTGGTGCTGGCGCTGTGGGTCTATGCCTTCATCGACTGCCTCAACACCCCGGAGTCGCAGGTCCGCGGGCTGCCGAAGGTGGTGTGGGTGCTGATCATCCTGCTGTTCGGCGAGGTGCTGATCGGGCCGATCGCCTGGCTGGCGGCGGGCAAGCAGCGGCAGCCGGCCGCCGGCGGCGGGGGCGGCACGCCCTCCGAACGGCACCGCAACCGCAGCACCAAGTGGGTGGCGCCGGACGACAACCCGGAGTTCCTGCGGTCGCTGCGCGAGGAGAACAAGAAGGACGAGTCGCTGCTGATGGACTGGGAGGCCGATCTGCGGCGCCGCGAGGAGGAGCTGCGGCGCAAGCAGACCGGGGCCGCCGAGGGCGGGACCGGCACGGCCGGCTCCGACGGCGAGGGGAAGAGCGGCCGCAAGGGCCCCGAGGAGACCCCGCCCGCCGCGTCCTGACCGCCTTGCACCTCCCGTCCGGCCCCGTGGACGTTGCCGCGGCCGAAGGGGACGGGAAGAGTGGCCGGCATGGACCAGGCACCGGATCAGGACCGGACGCGGGAGCGGGGGCAGGACCGCGACGCCGCCCGCCGCGACGGCCGCACCGGCGACCGCGAGGAGCCGTCCGGGCGCCCGAACCACGTCCAGGAGCAGGCCCGCGCCATGCTGGCGACGGCGGTCGCCGAGGCCCGTGCGAGCCTGGCCGAGGGCGGCATCCCCGTCGGGGCGGCGCTCTACGGCCCGGACGGCGCGCTGCTGGGGCGCGGCCGCAACCGCCGTGTGCAGGACGGCGATCCGTCGCTGCACGCCGAGGTCGCGGCGTTCCGGGCGGCCGGGCGGCGGCGCGGCTACCGGGGCACGACGCTGGTCACCACGCTCTCGCCGTGCTGGCTGTGCAGCGGGCTGGTCCGCCAGTTCGGGATCTCCCGGGTCGTCATCGGCGAGGCCCGGACCTTCCACGGCGGCCACGACTGGCTGGCCCGGCACGGGGTGCACATCGTGCTGCTGGACGACCCCGGGTGCGCGGCGATGATGCGCGACTTCATCGGCGCGCGGCCGGAGTTGTGGCAGGAGGACACCGGCGGCTTCTAGGGCGTCGCACCCGCCTCGTCCGCCCCGAGGGCGGGCCGGCAGACGGAAGTCCCCGGACAGGCCCCGGGCTCCGGCCGGCGCCGTCCGAACGCCCGCCGGGGGCGGGGCGGGCTGACGCGTAATCCGGTGGCCCGCGGCGCCCGGCCTCGGCAGGATGCCGTCATGAGCACCCGCACCACCGCCTCCCCAGAACCGACCTGCCGTATCCGGGCGCTGCACACCGCCGACACCGTCACCGTCTACCAGGCGTACGCGCCGGCCCTGGGCCTGCCCGCCGCGCGGGACGGCCGCTTCCCCGCCGCCTGGAAGCGCGACCGGATGACGTGGATCAAGCCGTCGTTCCTGTGGATGATGTACCGCTGCGGCTGGGCCACCAAGGCCGACCAGGAGACGGTCCTGGCCGTCGAGATCACCCGTGAGGGCTTCGACCGGGCGCTGCGCCAGGCCTGCCTGTCGCACTACGTCCCCGGGCTGCACCCCGACCACGCCGCCTGGCAGCGCGCGCTGCGCGGCGCCCCGGCCCGGGTCCAGTGGGACCCCGAGCGCGATCTGCACCTGAAGCCGCTCCCCCACCGCTCCCTCCAACTCGGGCTGTCCGGCACCCTGGTCAGGGCGTACGCGGACGAGTGGACGGTGGCCATCCGCGACGTGACGCCGCTGGCCCGGAAGATCCACGCGTTGGTGCGCGCGGGCGAGAGCCGGGCCGCCCACGCGCTGCTCCCCGACGAACGGCCGTACCCCGCACCGGAGACGGCCCTGGCCCATCTGCGGTGACCGCCTCCTCGACGGCCGCGGGGGCAGCGCCGCGAGGAGCCCCTACCCGGCAGCCGGGGGAACTCCGGGCGTAAGCCGCGTGTCCTTGTCAATCGCCGCAAAGGCGTAGCCGGGGTGGTGCGCGAGTTGCCGCACACTGAGTCACGTGACGTATGAGGCGTAGGGTAGATCGGTCAACTCTGGGCTGTTCACGGCCAATTGACACACCGTTCAGCAACCAACCCCTGCCCGCGAAACTGCGCCACCGCCACAGTCGGGGAGGTCCACCGAGGGCCTACGCGACTCAGGGAGAGTGGCACATATGCCGAATATGACCCGACGCAGACTCCTCGGCTCGGCGGCCGGGGCGATCGGCGGCACCGCCGCGCTGTCACTGCTGCCGCCCAGCGTCCAGAAGGCCGTCGCAGCCGGCCCCCCGCGACACGGCTCACTGCGCGACATCGAACACGTCGTCCTGCTGATGCAGGAGAACCGCTCGTTCGACCACTACTTCGGCACCCTGCGCGGCGTCCGCGGCTTCAACGACCCGCGCGCGCGTCTGCTCTCTACCGGCCGCTCCGTCTTCCACCAGCCGGACGCCGAGAACCCCGACGGCTATCTGCTGCCGTTCCGCCTCGACACCCGCACCACCAGCGCCCAGGCCATCCCGTCCACCAGCCACGCCTGGTCGGTCCAGCACGAGGCGTGGAACGGCGGCAGGATGGACCGCTGGCTGCCCGCGCACCGCAAGGCCGACGGCGTCAACGGCCCGTACGTGATGGGCTACCACACCCGCGAGGACATCCCCTTCCAGTTCGCCCTCGCCGAGGCGTTCACCCTCTGCGACAACTACTTCTGCTCGGTCTTCGGGCCCACCTGGCCCAACCGGCTGTACTGGATGACGGGCACCCTCGACCCGAGCGGCACCCACGGCGGCCCGATCCTCAACAACACCGCACCCAAGCCCTACCGCTGGACGACGTACGCGGAGCGGCTCCAGGCGGCCGGCATCAGCTGGCAGGTGTACCAGGAGGAGGACAACTACGGCTGCAACCTGCTGGAGCAGTTCCAGACCTTCCGGGACGCCAAACCGGGCAGCGCGCTGTACGAGCGGGGGATGCGGCGGCGGCCGGCCGGCTCCTTCGAGGACGACGCACGGGCCGACCGGCTGCCGGCGGTCTCCTGGCTGATCCCCACCAGCCACCAGTCGGAGCACCCGGACTACCTGCCGGCCGCCGGCGCCGACTACGTGGCCAAGAAGATCGAGGCGGTCGCCTCGAACCCCAAGGTGTGGGCGAAGACCGCCTTCATCCTGAACTACGACGAGAACGACGGCCTCTTCGACCACGTGGCACCGCCGGTGGCACCGGCCGGGACCAAGGACGAGTTCGTCCAGGGGCTGCCGATCGGGGCCGGCTTCCGGGTGCCCTGCATGATCATCTCGCCCTGGACGGTGGGTGGTTGGGCGGCCGGCGACGCCTTCGACCACACCTCGGTGCTCCAGTTCCTGGAGCGGTTCACGGGCGTGACGGAGCCCAACATCAGCGACTGGCGGCGGGCCACGTTCGGCGACCTCACCTCGGCGTTCGGCTTCCGCTCCGCCGCGCACCGCGCACCGCGGCTGCCGCGGGACACCGCCCGGCAACTGGCCGAGGCCCAGTGGGAGGTGGCGCACCTGCCGAAGCCGACACTGCCGGGGGCGGACCAGAAGCCGCCGCGGCAGGAGCACGGCGGCCGCAAGCGCCGCTGACCCGGCGGCCGCCGGCGCCGGCCGGGCCGCGCCGCATGCGCAGATGACGACGGTGCCGCACGGACGGCCTCGGGGTGAGGCCGTCCGTACGGCACCGGTGCGTCGTGCGGGGCGGGCGGGGCGTCAGACGCCGGCGTAGGAGTGCAGGCCGGTGACGAAGATGTTCACGCCGTAGTAGTTGAAGAGGTAGCAGGCGAAGGCGATCAGGCCCAGCCAGGCGGCCTTGCGGCCCTTCCAGCCGACGGTGGCGCGGGCGTGCAGGTAGCAGGCGTAGCCGACCCAGGTGATGAAGGTCCAGACCTCCTTGGGGTCCCAGCCCCAGTAGCGGCCCCAGGCGGCCTCGGCCCAGATGGCGCCCGCGATGATGGTGAACGTCCACAGCGGGAAGACGGTGGCGTTGACGCGGTAGGCGAACTTGTCGAGCGAGGCGGCCGAGGGCAGCCGCTCCAGGACCGAGGTGGCGAAGGCGCCGGGCTGCGGGCCGTCCGGGTCGGCGAGCTTGGCCTCGTAGCGGTCGCGGAAGAGGAAGAGCGCGGTGGCGACCGCGCCGAGGTAGAGCACCGCGCCGGAGAGGATCGCGCAGGAGACGTGGATCCACAGCCAGTACGAGTGCAGCGCCGGCACCAGCTGGTCGCTGGCGGTGTACAGGACGCTGACCGCCAGGCCCAGGGTGAGCAGCACGGTGGTGACCAGCGGCAGGCCGATCCAGCGGACGTTCTTCTTCAGGAGCAGCAGGACCAGGTAGACGGTGACCGCGGCGCCGGCGAAGGTCGTGGAGAACTCGTACATGTTGCCCCACGGGGCGCGCTGCACGGACAGCGCGCGGGTGACCACGCCGCCGACGTGCAGCGCCCAGGCCAGCACGCTCAGCGAGATCGCGATCCGGCCGTAGAGGTCGCCCTTCTCGGTGCCGCCGTGCGCGCCGGGGCCGTCGGGGACGTCACGGCTGCCGGCCGCGGACCGGGTGACGACCGCGGGCCGCTCCAGGACGGCGGTGCCTCCCCGCTGCGCGGCCCGCACGACCGGGGCGGCGGGCGCGGCGGCCGGCGCGGTCAGCGCGGCGGCGGTCCGGCCGACCTTGCTGCGGCTGCCGAACACCCACTCGGCCATGTGGGCGAGGAAGGCGAGGGTGTAGACGGCCATCGCCGAATAGACGAGCACATTGCTGTAGTGAGCCAGTGTCTCGTTGGCTGCGGCAGCGAGATTCACGCGCGCGCTCCTTCGGAGGGGTCAGCAGGATCGGCAGAGTCGGTGGGCTCCGTCGGGTCTTCGGCAGGCGGTGCGGGCGGGACGCTCGCGGTCAGCTCGGCCGCGAGGGCGGCGAGTTCCTCCGGCACCCGGGCCGACTCGCTGCGGCCGAGGCCGGCCATCTCGACGACGGTGACGGCGACGCCGTTCTCCTCGACCCGCTCCGCACGGACCCAGACCCGGCGCCGCTGGATGAACAGCGAGGCGGCGAGGCCGAGCAGCGCGCCCACCGCGCCGATCAGCGCGAGGCCGTTGCCGGCCTGGTGGGCGACCTTGAAGCTGGCCCAGGTCTTGATGCCGTCGAAGGTGATCGAGCCCGCGCCGCCCGGGAGGTTCATCGTGGACGCGGCGGCGATCTCCTGGGGCGTCAGCTTGGCCCCGGAGTGGCCGAGCATCTGCGCGGCCCGGTCCTTGGGCAGCAGCATCTTCTTGAAGATGTCGCCGCTCGCGTCCTTGTACTGCTTCAGCCGCTTGGTGTCGAGCTGGTAGACGTTCTGCGGCAGGCCGGAGTCCATGCCGAGGTCGCCGTGCCAGGCGTTGACCGACAGCACGGGGAAGTCCGGGGCGGGGAACTGGGAGAACATCGACCCGGAGTTCTTGCCGCCGAAGGTGGGCACGAACAGCCCCTGGAAGCCGAGCTGGTCGCGCTTGCCGTCCTTGTCCCGGGCGCCGGGGACCTTCACCACGCCGGAGGAGGTGAAGTTCTTCGGATCCTGCGGGAGGAACGGCACCGCGCCGTGGTAGACGACCTTGCCGCGGCCGTCCTTGACGGTGACCACCGGCGAGTAGCCGTGGGAGAGCAGGTAGACCTTGTCGCCCGCGAGGTCGAGCGGGGTGTTCACCTCGATCGACGACTTGTGCTCGGTGCCGTCCGCGCCGGTGAAGTAGGTGATGTTGGCGCGGAAGGTGCGGGGGGTGCCCCGCTGCGGGCCGGTCCGCTCGTAGGACGCGTCGAAGGAGTCCAGGGTGAAGCCGAACGGCTCCATGGCGGACCGGTCGAAGAACGGGCCGGAGGTGAAGTCGTCGTACTGGGTGAGGCTGTTGGCGAAGCCGTCGCCCTCGGTGATCAGCTTGCCGCCCTCGGACTTCCACAGGCTGCCGACGGCGAACGCCACCAGCATCACGATCAGCGCGACGTGGAAGAGGAGGTTGCCGGCCTCGCGGAGGTAGCCCTTCTCGGAGCCGACCGCGGTGCCCTCCCGGCGGACCCGGAAGCGGCGCTTCTTGAGCATCCGGCCGGCGGCTTCGAGGACGTCCTCGGGCGCCGCCTCGGTGCGCCAGGTGGTGTACGCGGGCAGCCGGGTCAGCCGGCGGGGCGCGGCCGGCGGCCGGCCGCGGAGCTGCCCGACGAACTGCCAGGCGCGCGGCACGATGCAGCCGATCAGCGAGATGAACAGCAGCAGGTAGATCGCCGAGAACCAGACCGAGCTGTAGACGTGGAACATCCCCAGCTTGTCGTAGATCCCGGCGAGGGTGGTGTGCTGGGCCTTGAACTGGTCGACCTTGACCGGGTCGATGCTGGTCTGCGGGATCAGCGAGCCCGGGATCGCGCCGATGGACAGCAGGAAGAGCAGCAGCAGCGCCACCCGCATGGAGGTCAGCTGGCGCCAGAACCAGCGCACCCAGCCGATCGGGCCGAGCGAGGGGAGGCTGATGTCCTCCTGGGGGGCGGTGGAGAGCTGGGATCCGGCGGCGCCGAGATCACCGCCCTGGTCGGCGGTGGTGCCCGGCTCGTCCGTGGCGTCGGTCTTGGTGGACATCAATCAGATCCCAACGGTGATGCTTTGCGTCCAGCTCTGGAGCTGAGACATCAGACTGTCCCAGGCGCCGGTGACGAGGAGGACGCCGAGAGCGATCATCATGCCGCCGCCGGCCCTCATCACCCAGACGTAGTGCCGCTTGACCCAGCCGAAGGCGCCGAGCACCCGGCGGAAGGCGAGCGCCACCGCGATGAACGGCAGCCCCAGGCCCAGGCAGTACGCCACGGTGAGCAGCGCGCCGCGGCCGGCGCTGGCCTCCTGGAAGGAGAGGGCGTTGACGGCGGTGAGGGTGGGGCCCAGGCAAGGCGTCCAGCCGACGCCGAAGAGCACACCGAGCAGCGGCGCGCCGGTCAGCCCCATCGTGGGCTTCTTGTGGAACCGCAACTCCCGCTGGCCGAACCGCTTCAGCACCCCGGCGAAGGCCAGCCCGAGCAGGATCATCAGCACGCCCAGGACGCGCGAGATGACGGTCTTGTACTCCTGGAGGGTCTGGCCGAAGAACCCGAAGAGGGCGCCGCCGGAGACGAAGACGGCGGTGAAGCCGAGGACGAAGAGGCCGGCGCCGGCCAGCATCCGGCCGCGCCGGGCCTCACCGAGGTCGGTACCGGTCACGCCGGTCACGTACGACATGTAGCCCGGGACCAGGGGGAGGACGCAGGGCGAGAAGAACGAGACCAGGCCGGCGAAGAGGGCGAGCGGGACCGCGGCGAGCAGGGTCCCGGTGAGGATGGTCTGGTTCCCCGCGGTGGCGGCGGCGAGCGCGATCACGCCGGTCACTTCTCTGCGATCAGCGGGTCGACCATCTTGCGCAGGTCGTCCTCGGCGAGCGGGCCGATCGAGCGCGCGGCGATCCGGCCCTGCCGGTCGAGCGCGATGGTCGACGGGATCGACTGCGGGTTGAGGCTGCCCTTGGGGAAGCGCAGCATCAGCTTGCCCGTGGGATCGAAGAGGCTCGGATAGGGGATCTTGTGCTCGTCCTCGAACTGGGTGGCCTGCGACTTCTCGGCGTCGCGGGTGTTGATCCCGATGAACTGGACGCCCTTGGCCTTGGTCTCGTTCGCGACCTTGGCGAAGTTGGGGGCCTCGGCGATGCAGGGGCCGCACCACGAGCCCCAGACGTTGATGATGACGACCTTGCCCTTGTAGTCGGCCACGGCCAGCTTCTTGCCGGTGGTGGTCTCCCCGGACAGGTCGGGCGCCGGCTGCCGCTCGCCGGGCGCGACGGTGTCGACGCCGTTCTTGCCCTGGACGAACCGGGTCTGCGCCGAGCCGCCGGAGGCACCGTCGCCGCAGGCGCCGAGCGTCAGCGAGGCGGCCGCCGCTCCCGCGGCGTACAGCGCGAGACGGCGGCGACTGGTGAGGCGGCGGGGGGCGCGGCTGTCACTCATGTGAAAAGTTTCGCATGGGCCGATTCCGGATCTTCCGCGCCCCCCTCGCCCCGCCGCGCCCCGCACGAAGGGCCATGTCAGGCCCTACGGAACCGTCGATTCCGGCGCGCCGCGCGATGCCTCACGGCGAGCGGGCGCTACGCGAGGAAGGTCTTCCAGCCGCCGGCCGGCCGCTGGCCGACGCCCAGTTGCTGGAGCTTGCCGACCACGCGCGGGTCCTGCGCGTCGACCCAGTCGGTGAACTGCCGGAAGGAGACCAGCCGGACGTCCTTGTTCCGCTCGTCGGCTATGTGCTTGAACGCTTCCTCGACGGCGTCCATGTAGATCCCGCCGTTCCACTGCTCGAAGTGGTTGCCTATGAAGAACGGCGCGCGGTTGGTCTCGTAGGCCCGGCGGAATCCGGAGACGTAGGCGTCGGTGGCCTGCCGGCGCCAGCCGGGGTAGTTGGCCGGCGGCGCCTTGGTGGAGTTCCGCGACTGGTTGGCCAGGATGTTGTAGTCCATCGAGAGGACCTCGAACGAGTGGCCGGGGAAAGGTATCTGCTGGAGCGGGAAGTCCCAGATCCCCTGCTTCTTGCGGGGCCACATCTGGAGGCCGCCGGGCGAACTGGCGTCGTAGCGCCAGCCCAGCTCCCGCGCGGTGGGCAGCAGGTTCTCCTGGCCGAGCAGGCAGGGGGTGCGGCCGCCGACCAGTTCCTTGCGGTAGTCGAAGGGCAGCGGGTCCGCGTCGGCGAAGCCGGTGTGCGTCCGCCACTTGGTCACGAAGCCTATGGCCTGGTCTATCTCGGACCGCCACTGCTGGGGCGTCCAGTGCTGGACGCTGCCCCGGCCGGAGCAGAAGTGGCCGTTGAAGTGGGTGCCTATCTCGTGGCCGTCGAACCACGCCTGCCGGACGTTGTCGAGCGTCTCCTTGAGGTGGGCGTCGCTGAGGTAGCCGATGTCGGAGGCGCCGGGCCGGTTGTTCGGCGGGAGGTAGAGGTGCCTCTTCTGCTCGGGCAGCAGGTACAGCCCGGAGAGGAAGAAGGTCATGGCCGCGCCGTGGTCCTTGGCGAGCTTGCGGAACCGGGGGAAGAGGCCGTTGCCGACCTCTCCCGCCCCGTCCCACGAGAAGATCACGAACTGCGGCGGGGTCTGCCCCGGCTCCAGCCGCTCGGGGGCGCCGGGCTGGTGGGGCTGCTTTCCGTAGTCCGCCGTCGAGCCGTCGCCTATGAGCTTGGGGCGGGCCGGCGCCGCGTTCTTCACCCGCTGCCCCTGCGCGCCGTCCTGCCCCGAGGCGGAGCACCCGGCGATGCCCAGCGCCGCGGCCGCCCCCACTCCCAACCCCAGCAGGTTTCGCCGACTGATCGCGCTCATAGCGTCGTTCCCCATCTGTGCTCGACGAACTGGACATCCATGTAAACGGACATCTTTATAGAGGGCATGTCGGACAGTGAGGTTCCGCGCTATTGGCTCATGTTTTACATTTCCGGCGAATTTGACTTTTCGCCATGTGACGTCTTTTCAGGCGCCGAAAGCCTTGGTCCTGCCCTTCACGGGCTTGGCGCCGGCCAGCAGATGGGACGGAACCAGATCGCGCGCCGGCTCGCTGTACCCCACCGAGACGATCTTGTCACCGTGGAAGGTGAACGACGTCAGCGAGGCCAGGGTGCACTGCCGCTTGCGCGGATCGTGCCACAGCCGCCGCCGCTCGGCGAAGCTGCGCACGATCCAGATCGGCAGCTGGTGGCTGACCGCCACCGCCTCGTGCCCGCGGGCCGCGTCCCGCGCCGCGCCGAGGGCCGCCATCATCCGGACGACCTGCTCGATGTACGGCTCGCCCCACGACGGCCGGAACGGGTTGGTCAGGTACTTCCAGTTGCCCGGCTTCTTCAGCGCGCCGTCCCCGACCCCGAAGGTCTTGCCCTCGAAGACGTTGGCTGCCTCGATCAGCCGCTCGTCGGTGGCGATCGGCAGGCCGTGCGCCCCGGCGATCGGCGCCGCGGTCTCCTGCGCGCGCTCCAGCGGCGAGGCCACCACATGCGTGATGTCCCGCTCCGCGAGATGCTCGGCGACCCGGTCGGCCATCTTCCGTCCCAGGTCGGAGAGGTGGTAGCCGGGCCGGCGCCCGTAGAGCACGCCCTCGGGGTTGTGGACCTCGCCGTGCCGCATCAGGTGGACGACGGTGATCTCGTCGCCGCGCAGGTCGCCGTTGCTCATGTCGGTCATCCTCCGGTCCGCTCCGTCCGTGCCGCTCACGCGGTCGCCTCGGCCGCGGCCCGCGCGGCGGCCGGCAGCGCGGCGGCGATCCGCTCGATCGCCGCGTCGTCGTGCATGGTCGAGACGAACCAGGACTCGAACGCGGACGGCGGGAGGTAGACGCCCTGCGCCAGCATCGAGTGGAAGAAGGCGGTGAAGCGGAACGACTCCTGCGCCTTGGCGGTCTCGTAGTCCGTCACGTCGGCCTCGGTGAAGAACACCGAGAACATGTTCCCGGCGACCTGGAGGCGGTGCGCCACGCCCTCCTTGGCCAGCGCCGCGGTGACCAGCCCGCGGACCTCGGCGGAGACCGCGTCGACCTTCGCGTACGCGGCGTCGTCCAGCAGCCGCAGTTGCGCGACGCCGGCGGCGGTGGCGATCGGGTTCCCCGACAGGGTGCCCGCCTGGTAGACCGGACCGGCCGGGGCCAGGTGCGCCATGACGTCCGCGCGCCCGCCGAAGGCCGCGGCCGGGAAGCCGCCGCCCATGACCTTCCCGAAGGTCATCAGGTCCGGGCGGACCCCGTCGATGCCGTACCAGCCGGCCTTGCTGACCCGGAAGCCGGTCATGACCTCGTCGGAGATGTACAGCGCGCCATTGGCCGAACACAGGTCCGCCAGGCCCTGGTTGAAGCCCGGCAGCGGCGGGACGACGCCCATGTTGCCCGGCGACGCCTCCGTGATCACGCAGGCGATCTCGCCCTCGTGCGCGGCGAACGCGGCCCGGACCGCCGCCAGGTCGTTGTACGGCAGCACGATCGTGTCGCCGGCCTGCGCACCGGTCACGCCGGGGGTGTCCGGCAGCCCGAACGTCGCGACGCCCGAGCCGGCCGCGGCCAGCAGCGCGTCCACATGCCCGTGGTAGCAGCCGGCGAACTTGATCACCTTGGCCCGGCCGGTGAAACCGCGCGCCAGCCGGATCGCCGACATCGTCGCCTCGGTGCCGGACGACACCAGGCGCACCTGCTCGACGGGCTCGATGCGGGCCACGATCTCCTCGGCCAGCTCGACCTCGCCCGCGCCGGGCGTCCCGAAGGACGTCCCGCGGGCCACCGTCTCCTGGACCGCCGCGATCACCTCGGGGTGTGCGTGGCCGAGGATCATCGGTCCCCACGAGCACACCAGGTCGACGTATTCCCGACCGTCGGCATCGGTGAGGTACGGACCGGTACCGGACACCATGAACCGGGGCGTACCGCCCACGGCACGGAACGCCCGCACCGGAGAATTCACGCCGCCCGGCGTCACCACGGACGCACGGTCGAACAGCGACTGCGAAACAGGGGCTTCATACGGAAAAGACACTGTGATCCTGACCTGCATATACGGGGAAGGGGAGGGCGGCGGCGCGCGGTCACGGCCCGGCTGGCTGAGGGGTCGGGGAACCCTCCGCGGACACCCGGCCCGCCCGTGCGATTCCCCTTCATTCCCTCTTGGTTTCTTTTTCGTTCCTCTCGCTCGCGACCGGGCGTCAGCCCCCGCGCGTCTGCGAAACTGGGGCGACGTACGAGTAAGTCACGCAAGCAATGGTCTCAGAGGTGCACGGGGGCGTGCGGCCGGGCGTTTCACGCGCCGGTGACGGGGGAGGTCTCTGGGACGATGATCGGGTTGCGCGGCTGAGGCTGCGAGTAGTCGGGTGGAGATATGCATCGCGGTGGCGAACTGGGCGAGGGAACCAATGACCGGGGTCCCGAGCGCGCCCAGCGCGGCCGTCACCGGCGTGGGGGCTCCGAGCACCGCAGCGACGACCGGCACGAGAGCACCGAGAGCATCACGGGCGGGGAAAACAGGGGCGGCCGCATGGGGGTGACGTACAAGTACTTCGGGGCGCCCAACGGCGCGACGGCGGCCCGGGTCCCGATCTCGATGCGCCCCGAGGAACTCGGCGGTGACGAGCTCGGCATGGGCGGCATGTTCACCAAGATCAAGCCGGAGACCATGGCGGCCATGGTCCTCACCGGTATAGAGGGGATACCGCTGCACAAGGTTCCCCCGCTGGAGCTGGTCGTCCTGCACCCCGACTACGCCGTCGTGAAGCTCCCGATGACCGTGGTCGACCCGCTGCGCGGCGTCGGCGAGGAGTCCGTCGGCGCGGCCGCCTTCATCTGGTCCACCGTCCCCGACCGCGGCGGCCCGCGCGACGCCTTCAGCGTCTACCAACTCCTCCACGAGTGGCAGGACTTCTCCCACCGCCTCCATGAGGCGGGGCACCAGGCGTACTGCCTGGTGTGGCCGTAGGGCAGGGGGCGGCGGCGCGGCACCGCGGCGGGCTCACCACGTGGGACGGGCCGAGACCCCGCCGTCCACGACGAGGTCGTGGCCGTTGATCCAGGAGGCCATCGGCGAGGCGAGGAAGACGCAGGCGTCGCCGATGTCCTCGGGGCGCCCCAACCGCCCACGGGGATCGGCCCGTTGCCAGCGGGCCACCCCCTCCGGCCAGTCCTCGGCCAGTCCGGGCCGGTCGATCAGCCCCGGCGAGACGCTGTTGACGCGGATGCCGTACGGCCCGTACTCCAGGGCCGCGGACCGGGCGTGCATCACCACCGCCGCCTTGGACGCGCAGTAGTGGGCGTGCAGCGGCGCCGGGCGGTCCGCCTCGATGGAGGCGATATGGGTCACCGTGCCGCCGCCGGCCGCGCGCAGCGCCGGCACCGCCGCCTGGGTGCAGGCGAAGACGCTGTGCACATTGGGGTCGGCGACGGCCCGCCAGTCGGCGAGCGCCATCCCGGCCAGCTCCTGGACGGGCTGCACCCCGGCGTTGTTCACCAGCGCGGTCAGCCGCCCCCGCCAGCCGGCCGCGTCCGCCACCAGCCGGTGGCACTCCTCCTCCGCGGTCAGGTCGGCGCGCAGCGCGAGCGCCCGCCCGCCGCCCTCCTGGATCTCCTCGACCAGCGCCCGCGCCGCCGCACCGCCCGCCCGGTAGTGCGCCACCACGTCCGCCCCGGCGGCGGCGAACCGCAGCGCGATCCCCCGCCCGACGCCGCCCGACGCCCCGGTGACGAGCACCACCTGTCCGGTGAGGTCGGGGAGGCCGGGGTCGAGCGGGCCGGTGCGGTGGTGGTGGGGGGTGCTGTCCATGGGGGTGGGGTCCTCCTTGCCGGCTGCCTTCTGCACGCCTCGTCCTGCACACCTCGTCACGCGGGAGGGGCGCCTCGTGCCCGCGGCGCCGTCATGCCCGCCCCAGCGCCGCGATCCGCGCCGCTTCCCGGGGGAACCGCTCGGCCAGCCGCCCCGCGTCCCCGTGCTCGTAGTCCGCGAAGGTGAAACCCGGCGCCATGGTGCAGCCGAAGAGCGTCCAGGAGCCCCCGGCGGCGACCTCGGCGGCCATCCAGGTGCCGGCCGGGACCGTGAACTGCACGTGCTGGCCGCCCAGTACGTCCGGGCCGAGGACCACCGTGCGGACGGAGTCGGCGCCACCGGCGCCCTCGCGCTCGGACAGCAGGAGCAGGGTGAGCGGGTCGCCCCGGTAGAAGTGCCAGATCTCGTCGCCCGGCAGCCGGTGCAGTGCGGAGAAGACGCCCGGCTCGGCGGTCAGCAGCATCACGATCGCCGACCCCTCGGGTCGGCCGTCCGGCCGCTCGGGCCCGGCCCAGGTGCGCCGGTACCAGCCGCCCTCCCGGGGCAGCCGGGTCAGCCCGTAGAACGCGATCAGCTCCCGCGGGAACGGGTCCCGGGGCAGCGCGGGGTGCTCGTCCATCGGCCGGCCGCCTCCCGCTCGTCCGCCGTACCGGGGTACGGCTCCGGTGGTCGCCGGCCTTGTGCTCATCGCCTCTCCGGCCGGCTTCGGCCTCACCCTAGACGCGGAGGGGGCGCCGGACGCGGAACGCGCGGCAGAATCGGGCCATGTCCGATCCCCTTGCGCCCTCCTCCGCCGAGCCCGCGCCCGCCGTCAACTGCCCGCCGGACAGCGGCCGTTCCCCGGCCCCCTCGTCCGGCACGGCTCCGTGGGACACCATCGACGGGCTGATGCGCTGGCTCGACCGGGAGAGCGTGCTGCCGGCGGAGCAGGAGCGGCTGCTGCGGTTCCTGAAGCTCTCGGAGGAGGCCGGTGAGGTGGCCCAGGCCGTCATCGGGGCCACCGGCCAGAATCCGCGCAAGGGCCACAGCCACACCTGGGACGACGTCCAGGCGGAGCTGTGCGATGTGATCGTGACGGCGATGGTGGCGCTGCGCACGCTGACGCCCGATGCGCAGCGGGTCTTCGAGGGGCATCTGCGACGGGTCGCGGGGCGGGTGCCGGGAGCGGCGCCGGCTTCGCCCTGAGGCGTCGGCCGGCGCGGGCCTTCGGTCGCCGTTCCCCGGTGCCGGGCGGTCGCCCCGCCGTGTCAACCGCCGCCCCCGTTACGGCCGTTCCGCCGTCAGATAGCGCTGGACGGTGGGGGCCAGCCAGGCGACGAGCTCGTCGCGGCTGAAGTCGACGGCGGGCCCGATGTGCAGGACATAGCGGCACAGCGCCATGCCCAGGATCTGCGACCCGATGAGGGCGGCGCGGGCGGGCGCCTCCTCCGGCACCGCGCAGACCGAGTCGATCAGCGGCCGCACCTGCTCGACGAAGACGTTCCGCATCCGCTCGGCGCCGGCCTCGTTGGTGACGCCGACGCGCATCATCCCGGTGAGCGTCTCGTCGCTCTCCCAGAGCTCGATGAAGTGGCGGACGAGCCGGGCGCCCCGCTCCTCGTGCGGCACCTCGGTGAGGTCCGGGACGTGCAGGTCGATCTCGGAGGCGGCCGTGAAGAGGCCCTCCTTGTTGCCGTAGTAGCGCATCACCATCGACGGGTCGATGCCCGCGTCCCGGGCGATGGCGCGGATGGTGGCGCGCTCGTAGCCCTCGGCGGCGAAGCGGTCCCGGGCGGCGGTGAGGATCGCGGCGCGGGTGGCGTCGGAGCGGCGGGGGCGGGGGTGCGCACCGGCGTCGGGGGCCTCGACGACGACGGGGGTGGGGCCGTCGTCGACCTCCGGTGTGACGGCTGGGGTGCCGCCGCGCGCGCCGGAACGGGCACCGGCGGGGGTGGCGGAGGGATTGCGTTCGACCATGCCAACAAATGTAGGCCAACGAGCGTTGACACGCGAGTCGCGGCGGTCCTACGATTGCCAACAAGCGTTGACCAACAAGCGTTGGCAGGAGGCGGCAATCATGGATGACCTCGACCGCACGCCCCATCTCACCCGCAGCGGCGCCGGCAGCGGCCCGAGCAGGGGCACCGGCACGGAAGCGAACGACGGCACCCGGTCCACCGGGCGGGACGCGGACGTGATCGTGGTCGGCGCCGGCCCGACCGGGCTGCTGCTGGCCGGGGACCTCGCCGAGGCGGGCCTGTCCGTCGCGCTCCTGGAGCGCCGGGAGCACGCCGCCGGCAAGCTCAGCCGGGCCCTGGCCGTGCACGCCCGGTCGCTGGAGCAGCTGGACGCCCGCGGGCTCGCCGACGAACTGGTCGCGGGCGGCCATCGGCTCGACCGGCTCGAAGTGTTCGGGAAGGCGACGCTGCCGGCCGCCCGGCTCCGCTCCCGCTTCCCCTTCGTCCTGATCACACCGCAGTACGAGGTCGACCGGCTGCTGCTGCGCCGCGCCCGACAGGCCGGCGTCACCTTCCGGTTCGGGACCGAGGTGCGCGGGCTCGACCAGGACGCGGACGGTGTGACGGTGCGCTTCCGTGCCGCCCTCGGGGAGGACGGCGGCGCGGACGGCGGCGCGGACGGTGGTCCCCGCGGCGGTGCGCCCGGCGGCGTCGGGAGTCTGCGCGCCGCCTATGCGGTGGGCACCGACGGCGCCCGCAGTGCCGTCCGCGAGGCGATCGGCCTGCCCTTCCCCGGCAAGGCCGTCGTCCGTTCCGTCGTCCTCGCCGACGTCCGGCTGGCCCGGACGCCCGAGACCCCCTTCGCCGTCAGGGCCACCGATGACGCCTTCGGTCTGATCGCCTCGTTCGGGGACGGCTGGCACCGCGTCATCGGCTGGAGCCGCCACGCCCAGGCCGCCGACGACGCCCCCGTCACCCTGGAGGACATCCGCGAGGTCGCCCGCCTCGCCTTCGGCACCGACTACGGCCTGCACGACGCCCGTTGGCTCTCGCGCTTCCACAGCGACGAGCGGCAGGCCCCGGCCTACCGCGTCGGCCGGGTCTTCCTCGCCGGTGACGCCGCGCACGTCCACTCCCCGGCCGGCGGCCAGGGGATGAACGTGGGCCTCCAGGACGCGGCCAACCTCGGCTGGAAGCTGGCGGCGGTGCTCCGCGGCCACGCCCCCGACGGCCTGCTGGACAGCTATCACGCGGAGCGCCATCCGGTCGGCAAGGAGGTGCTGCGCAGCAGCGGCGCCCTGATCCGGCTCGCGCTGGTGCGCTCCGGTCCCGGCCGGGCGCTGCGCGACGTCGGCATGCGGCTCTTGATGGGGCTGCGGCCGGTGCCCCGCCGGGCGATCGGCCGGGTGTCCGGCATCGACGTCGCCTATCGGGCCGAGCGCGGTGCCCATCGGCTGGCGGGCCGGCGCGCCCCTGATGTCTGCCTCGCGGGCGGCGGGCGGCTCTACGAGCTCCTCCGCCAGGGCCGGTTCGTGCTGATAACCCCCGAGGGCGAGCTGCCGGCGGGTGCCCCGCTCCCCGCGCCTGACCGGGTCGTCACCGCCTCATGGGCGAGCGGGCGCCGGACGGCGCTCCTGGTGCGCCCCGACGGCCATATCGCCTGGGCGTCGGACGCCACCGCCACCGCCGAGCGCGCCGCGGCGCTCCGCACCGCCCTCGCCCACTGGACCGGCGCCGCGACGGGCCCCGCCGGCGGCGGGCCCTCGCACACCTCGGCACCCGCCGCACCCTCGGCGCCCTCGGCGCGAATATGAGCGGGTATCAGCGGATAGGACCCGCCGGCGGTGCCCCCTCGGCGCACCGGGCGCCGGCCCGGCACCGGGGGCGCACCGGGCAGGCGCACCGGGCACCTCGCGCCGGGTCCGGCCGCCGGGGCACCGCCCCGCCGCTCCCCCACCGCTCTTCTCTAGGCTGAGCGGCATGCTCATCGCCCGTTCCGCAGCCCTGTTCGTCGTCGCCGCACTCTTCGAGATCGGCGGTGCCTGGCTGGTCTGGCAGGGGGTGCGGGAGCACCGGGGCTGGGCGTGGATCGGCGCCGGGGTGCTCGCCCTGGGCGCGTACGGCTTCGTGGCCACGCTCCAGGCGGACGCCCACTTCGGCCGGATCCTCGCCGCGTACGGCGGGGTGTTCGTCGCCGGGTCGCTGGCCTGGGGCATGGTCGCGGACGGCTACCGCCCGGATCGCTGGGACGTCATCGGCGCCCTGGTCTGCCTGGCCGGCATGGCCGTGATCATGTACGCGCCGCGCGGCCGCTGAGCGGGCGGGGCGCGCGCCGCCCGCAGGCCCTGCCATCGCGCTCCCGGCTGCCTCCGGTGCCCGGCCCGCACTCGCGCCGCACCGGACGCCGCCCGGCCCGCCCCACGGGCGGACGACCGAAAGGTGACGGCAGACCCCAGAGCCGCAGCGGCGAGAGCGCGACCGGACCACCGGCCCCCGACCCGCCCTCCAGCACTGCATATCCTGGCTCCGCAGCATCACCCGCACCGCAGGTCACGAGCCGCGCCGCAGCCCGCGCACCCCACCACGGTCCGCGCTCCGCGCCACGGTTCGCCGCCCGTCCACACCGTGTAGAGGGAGAGCACCATGACCGCCGACACCGCCGGCCTCCGTACCGCCGTCGTCACCGGAGCAAGCAGCGGCATCGGTGCCGCGACCGCCCGGGCCCTGGCCGCCGCCGGCTACCGCGTCGTGCTCACCGCCCGCCGCAAGGACCGCATCGAGGCCCTCGCCGAGGAGCTGCCGCACGCCGAGGCGTACGCGCTCGACGTCACCGACCGCGCCGCCGTCGAAGCCTTCGCGCGCTCCCTCGACCGCTTCCCGTCCCTCGACGTCCTGGTGAACAACGCCGGCGGCGCGCTCGGCGCGGAGCCGGTGGCCACCGGCGACCCGGCCGACTGGCGCGCGATGTACGAGGTCAACGTGCTCGGCGTGCTCCACGTGACCCAGGCGCTGCTGCCCGCGCTGACCGCCTCCGGCGACGGCACCGTCGTCGTCCTCTCCTCCACCGCCGGGCACGCGACGTACGAGGGCGGCGGCGGGTACGTCGCCGCGAAGCACGGCGCGCACGTCATCGCCGAGACGCTCCGCCTGGAGCTGTGCGGTGAGCCGGTACGGGTCATCGAGGTGGCCCCCGGCATGGTCAAGACCGAGGAGTTCGCGACCACCCGCTTCCGCGGCGACGCCGACAAGGCCGCCCGGGTCTACGCGGGCGTGGACGCGCCGCTCACCGCCGAGGACATCGCCGACACCGTCTCCTGGGCGGTCACCCGCCCCCCGCACGTCAACATCGACCTGCTCGTCGTCCGCCCCCGGGCGCAGGCGTCCAACACCAAGGTGCACCGCAGCAGTTGAGGAAGGGGAGCCCGCGCGGCCCCCACGGCACGGGCCCTCCCGGCGCACCCCTCAGGTGCACCGGGAGGGCCCGCCGCAAGTGTCAGCCCTTCACACACACCACCTGCTTGAGCTCGGCGACGACCTCCACGAGGTCCCGCTGCTGCTCCATGACCTTCTCGATCGGCTTGTAGGCGCCGGGGATCTCGTCGACGACCCCGGAGTCCTTCCGGCACTCCACGCCCCGGGTCTGCTCCTCCAGATCGCGGGTGGAGAAGCGCTTCTTGGCGGCGTTCCGGCTCATCTTGCGGCCGGCGCCGTGCGAGGCGGAGTTGAAGGACGCCGCGTTCCCCAGGCCCCGGACGATGTACGAGCCGGTGCCCATCGAGCCGGGGATGATCCCGTAGTCACCGCTGCCGGCCCGGATCGCGCCCTTGCGCGTCACCAGCAGTTCCACGCCGTCGTAGGTCTCCTCCGCCACGTAGTTGTGGTGGCAGGAGATCACCGGCTCGAAGACCGGCCGGGCCTTGCGGAACTCCGCGCGGACGACGTCCTGGAACAGGGCCATCATCACGTCGCGGTTGTGCCGGGCGTACTCCTGCGCCCAGAACAGGTCGTTGCGGTACGCCGCCATCTGCGGGGTGTCCGCGACGAAGACGGCGAGGTCGCGGTCGACCAGCCCCTGGTTGTGCGGCAGTCTGCGGGCCTGCACGATGTGGTGCTCGGCCAGCTCCTTGCCGATGTTGCGGGAGCCGGAGTGCAGCATCAGCCAGACCGAACCGGTCTCGTCCAGGCAGAACTCGATGAAGTGGTTCCCCGACCCCAGCGAACCCATCTGCTTGGCGGCCCGCTCCTGCCGGAACCTGACCGCCTCGGCCACCTTGTCGAAGCGCCCCCAGAAGTCGTCCCAGCCGGCGGCGCGGAACCCGTGCATCCGGCGCGGGTCGACCGGGTCGTCGTGCATCCCCCGGCCGACCGGGATCGCCTGCTCGATCCGGGAGCGGAGGCGGGAGAGGTCGGCGGGCAGGTCGTCGGCGGTGAGTGAGGTCTTGACCGCGCTCATGCCGCAGCCGATGTCCACGCCGACGGCGGCCGGGCAGACCGCCCCCTGCATCGCGATGACCGACCCGACGGTGGCCCCCTTGCCGAAGTGCACGTCCGGCATGACGGCCAGGCCCTTGATCCACGGAAGCGTGGCGACGTTGCGCAGCTGCTGCATCGCGACGCCCTCGACCGTGGCCGGGTCGGCCCACATCCGGATCGGCACCTGGGCACCGGGCACTTCGGTGTACGACATAGCTGACTCTTTCCCCCGGAAAACCGAAAAACGCAAAAGGCGGACAATACGCCTGATCCCGGACAGCGAACCGGCGTTCACGGCTCGACGTGCGGTAGACATTGTCTCCATCGGCCGCCTCTCGGCGGCAACCGTATTTCCGCAGGAGAGGAGCCGCGAACGGTGCCGCGCAAATCGTTCGTACCGGGTGCCGCGCTGCTGGTCGCCGCGGCCCTGGCCGCCGGTCTCACCGGTTGCAGCAGCGGTTCCACCACCGGCCCCGACGGCGGCGACGGCAAGAGCGGGGACACCGCCACCGCCAGCCGGTCCGCCCAACCCGGCCGCTACCAGACCCTGCCGGAGGCCTGCGGCCTCCCGTCCCGCAGCACCCTGCGCGACATGCTGCCCGGCGACGGCCAGCGCCTGTCGGCCGCGGACGCGCAGAAGATCTACGCCGGCCGGGCCGACGTCACCTACGACACCGACCGCCGGGTGGGCTGCCAGTGGACGCGGGAGACCACCGCGGGCACCCGCCACCTCACGCTCGACATCCAGCGCGTGGTCTCGTACGACTCCGCGACCAGCGACGACGACCGGGCGCAGCAGATCTACCGCGAGAAGGAGCAGGCGGCCAAGATCCCGTCCACCGACGCCGCCTCCCCCTCGACCAAGCCGGGCCCCACGGACGGCGCCACCAGCCCGGCCCCGGACAAGGACTCCGGCGGGAAGAAGGCGGACGGCGCCGCGGCCAAGGGCACCCCGTCGGCCTCCCCGTCCGACTCCTCCGCCGACCCCGCGACGAACCCCGGCGGTCCGCTCGCCCCGCGCGCCCTTGACGGCCTCGGCGACGCGGGCTTCCTCAACGACCAACTGATCACCACCGACTCCGGTGTGCACCGCGATGTCACTGTGGTGTTTCGCACGTCGAACGTCATCGTGACGCTCACCTACGACCAGTGGTCCACGGACAAGTCGCATCTGCCGGAAAGCCAGGAACTGCAGGACAAGGCCCGTTCCCTGGCCGGCGAACTGGCCGACGGCCTCAGCGAATAGACCCATAAAGGCAGTTGACGCGGAAGGCGAAGTTGGCGCCGACTTCGCCCGATTCACCCCATTCATCGATCGCCGCACCTCGGCCCCGCGCCTCGCTCCGCCGCGTACCGTGCCCTAGTGCCCGACCCCGCCCGGGGGCGGGTCACCCCGCACCACAGGGGTCCGCAACGACTCGACGACGACGAACAGCGAAGGAACCATGCACCGATCAGCCAAGCGCCTCGCCAGCCTCCTCACCTGCGCAGCAGTGCCGATGCTGCTCGTCGCCGGGTGCTCCGGCTCGGACAGCAAGAGCTCCGGTGGCAGCACTCCCTCCGGCTCGTCCAGCGCCACCGCCGGCTCCCCTTCGCCGACCGTCGCGGCCGCCAAGTACAAGAAGCTGCCGAACGCCTGCGAGGCGTTCTCCAAGGACACCCTCAACACGCTGCTGCCCAAGGTGAAGGACGCGGCCGGCGAGCCGGGCAAGTCCACCGACCCCGGCGCGCGCGGCGCCTGCTCCTGGAGCAGCTCGGACGAGCAGGGCGTCGACGGCACCCAGTTCCGCTGGCTGGACGTCGCCTTCCAGCGCTACGACTCCGACCCGGCCATCGGCTCCGGCGAGAAGCGCGCCACGGACTTCTACACCCAGCAGATCGACGACGCCAAGGGCACCAAGGGCGCCAAGAAGGTCGCCACCGTGGCGACCGCCGACACCGGTGAGGCGGCCACCGCCATCACCTACGACATCAGCAAGGACGACAACGACTTCAAGAACACGACGATCGTGGCGCGCACCGCCAACATCGTCGTGACCCTCAACTACAACGGCGCGGGCATGGCCGGCGCCGACACCCCCAACGGCAACGACGTGCTGAAGGCCGCCCAGGCCGCCGCCAAGGAGGCCGTCACCGCCGTGACCAAGGCGAACAAGGGCTGACCCGGCCGCGGGCTTACAGCGGCGCAATCCGCGCCCTGTGACCACCGAATCCCCCCATCGCCACGGTTCGCGTCCCAACCCCCCGACGCGGCAACCGTGTTGCCCCTACGCCGGACGGTGAACACCCTACCGAGCAGCGGGGACAGCAAGATCGACAGTCCTCGGTGCAACCAGGGGACGGGGCCTTCCACGCGCTCGGCCAGGCCTGGCGTGACGGGTTCGGCCCCGGGAACCGTCGTTCCCGGGGCCGAACCCGTTCTCGCGCTCAAGGAGGGGCCGGCGCCCGGCCCCGCCGCTCAGCCGGCGAGCAGCTTGCGGACCCGGTCCGCACCCACCGCGAGCAGCAGCGTGGGCAGCCGGGGGCCGGTGTCCCGGCCGACCAGGAGGTTGTAGAGCAGCGCGAAGAAGGCGCGCTGGGCGACCTTCAGCTCCGGGGTCGGCTTGGCCTCCGGGTCCAGGCCCGCCTGCACCTTCGGGACGCCGTAGACCAGGGTGGTCAGGCCGTCCAGCGACCAGTGGTCGTCCAGGCCCTCCAGCAGCAGCCGCAGCGCGCCGCGGGACTGGTCGTCCAGGGTCGCCAGCAGCGCGGTGTCGGGCTCGTCGCGGACGACGGTGCGCTGGTCGGCGGGGACCTGGGTGCTGATCCAGTGCTCCGCCTTGTCCAGCCGCGGCCGGGTCTCGTCCAGGGACGTGACCGGGTGCTCCGGGTCCAGCTCGCTCAGGATGCGCAGGGTCTGCTCGTCGTGGCCGGCGGTGATGTCCGCGACGGAGGCCAGCGTGCGGTACGGCAACGGGCGCGGGGTGCGCGGGAGTTCACCCGCGGCGGTGCCGATCGCGCGGGCGTATGCCGCGGCGTCCGCGGGCTGCGCGGTGCCGTCCGCGACCTTGGCGGCGAGCTTGTCCCACTCGTCGTAGAGCCGCTGGATCTCCTGGTCGAAGGCGATCTTGAAGGACTGGTTGGGCTTGCGGCGGGCGTACAGCCAGCGCAGCAGCGGCGCCTCCATGATCTTCAGCGCGTCGCCCGGGGTGGGCACCCCGCCCTTGGACGAGGACATCTTCGCCATGCCGCTGATGCCGACGAAGGCGTACATCGGGCCGATCGGCTGGTCGGCGCCGAACACCTCGCGGACGATCTGGCCACCGACGACGAACGACGAGCCGGGCGAGGAGTGGTCCACACCGGACGGCTCGAAGACCACGCCCTCGTAGGCCCAGCGCATCGGCCAGTCGACCTTCCAGACCAGCTTGCCGTGGTCGAACTCGCGCAGCGCCACGGTCTCGCAGTGGCCGCAGGCGACGCACTCGTAGGACATCTGCGTGGTCTCGTCGTCGTAGCCGATGACCTTGGTGAAGTCCTTGTTGCAGACCGTGCAGTACGGCTTGTACGGGAAGTAGCCCGCGCCGCCGGCGCTGCCGTCGTCCTCGGTGGCCGCGCCGGAGCCCTCGGCCGCCTCCAGCTCCGCCTCGTCCACCGGCTTCTGCTGCTTCTTCGGCTTGCCGGTGGCCTTGTCCTTGGTGCGGTAGCGGTCCAGGACGGCGTCGATCTCGGTGCGGTGCTTCATCGCGTGCAGGACCTGCTCGCGGTAGGCGCCGGAGGTGTACTGGGCGGTCTGGCTGATGCCGCGGTAGGTCACGCCCAGCTCCGCCAGGGCCTCCTCCATGGCCGCCTTGAAGTGCTCGGCCCAGTTGGCGTACGCGCTGCCGGGCGGGGCCGGCACCGCGGTCAGCGGCTTGCCGATGTGCTCCTCCCAGGACGGGTCGACACCGGCCGGGACCTTGCGGTACCGGTCGTAGTCGTCCCAGCTCACGACGTGCTCGCACGGGATGCCGCGGCGGCGGATCTCGTCGGCGACCAGATGCGGGGTCATCACCTCGCGGAGGTTGCCGAGGTGGATCGGGCCGGACGGGCTCAGGCCCGAGGCGACGACGACCGGTTTGCCGGGGGCGCGGCGCTCCGCCTCGGCAATGACCTCGTCCGCGAACCTGGAGACCCAGTCGGTCTCGGTGCTCTGCTGAGCCACGATCGGCCCTTCCTCTTCCTGGTGTCCTGTGTGCTTGTCCGATGCGCCCTCATCGCGCCCCACGGCGCCGCGCCCCGTCTGCCGCGGCGCGTGCGCGGAGCGGTCCGGACGGACAAAAGCCTGACCCGGCCATTGTCCCAGACGTCCGCCGCGCGGAAATTCGATGGTGGTGCCGTGGGATACTCGTGGCAAACCCTTTCCACTCCAACGGAACGGCAGCTCATGGCCCCGGTCACTCCCCTCTCAGCCACGGTCGAACAGCGCATCGCGGACGCCCTCTCGGCAGCCCTGCCGGAGGCCGGCGCCGCGGACCCGCTGCTGCGACGTAGCGACCGGGCCGACTTCCAGGCCAACGGCCTGCTGGCGCTGGCCAAGAAGCTGAAGGGCAACCCGCGGGAGCTGGCCGGCAAGGTCGCCGAGGGGCTGGGCGGCGACGACGTCCTGGCCGAGGTCGAGGTCTCCGGCCCCGGCTTCCTCAACATCACCGTCGCCGACCGGGCGATCACCACCACGCTCGCCGCCCGCGCCGCCGACGACCGCCTCGGCGTGCCGCGGACGGCCACCGCCGGCACCACGGTCGTCGACTACGCGCAGCCCAACGTCGCCAAGGAGATGCACGTCGGCCACCTGCGGTCGGCCGTGATCGGCGACGCGCTGCGCAACATGCTGGACTTCACCGGCGAGAAGACCATCGGCCGCCACCACATCGGCGACTGGGGCACGCAGTTCGGCATGCTCATCCAGTACCTGATCGAGAACCCGGAGCAGCTGGCCCCGGCCGCCGACACCGACGGCGAGCAGGCGATGAGCAACCTCAACCGCGTCTACAAGGCCTCCCGCGCGGTCTTCGACGCCGACGAGGAGTTCAAGGAGCGGGCCCGCAAGCGGGTCGTCGCCCTGCAGTCCGGCGACGAGCAGACGCTTGACCTCTGGCAGCGGTTCGTGGACGAGTCGAAGGTCTACTTCTACTCGGTCTTCGAGAAGTTGGACATGGAGATCCGCGACGAGGAGATCGTCGGCGAGTCCGCGTACAACGCCATGATGGCCGAGACGGCGCGGCTGCTGGAGGAGTCCGGCGTCGCCGAGCGCTCCGAGGGCGCGCTGGTCGTCTTCTTCGACGACATCAAGGGCAAGGACGACAAGCCGGTCCCGCTGATCGTGCAGAAGGCGGACGGCGGTTTCGGGTACGCCGCCAGCGACCTGTCGGCGATCCGCAACCGCGTCTTCGACCTGGACGCGACGACGCTGCTGTACGTGGTGGACGTCCGCCAGTCGCTGCACTTCCGGATGGTCTTCGAGACGGCCCGCCGGGCGGGCTGGCTGAACGACCAGGTCAAGGCCCACAACATGGGCTACGGCACGGTGCTCGGCGCGGACGGCAAGCCGTTCAAGACCCGGGCCGGCGAGACGGTGCGCCTGGAGGACCTGCTCGACGAGGCCGTGCAGCGCGCCGCCGAGGTGGTGCGCGAGAAGGCCCGCGACCTCACCGAGGACGAGATCCAGGAGCGGGCCGCGCAGGTCGGCATCGGCGCGGTGAAGTACGCGGACCTGTCGACGTCGCCGAACCGCGACTACAAGTTCGACCTGGACCAGATGGTCTCGCTCAACGGCGACACCAGCGTCTACCTCCAGTACGCCTACGCCCGGATCCAGTCGATCCTGCGCAAGGCCGGCGAGACCGGCCCCCTCGCCCACCCGGAGCTCGAACTGGCCCCGGCGGAGCGGGCGTTGGGCCTGCACCTGGACGCGTTCGGCGACACCGTCGCGGAGGCCGCCGCGGAGTACGCCCCGCACAAGCTGGCCGCGTACCTCTACCAGCTCGCGTCGCTCTACACGACCTTCTACGACCAGTGCCCGGTGCTGAAGGCGGACACCCCCGCGCAGGTGGAGAACCGCCTCTTCCTGTGCGACCTGACCGCCCGCACCCTGCACAAGGGCATGGCGCTGCTGGGGATCCGCACCCCCGAGCGGCTGTAAGGCGCCCGCCGACCGGCGACGCCCGGGCCCCCGTACCGCACTTGCGCGCGCGGTACGGGGGCCCGGGCGTCCTCAGACTCCGGCTCCGTCCCCGACCTCGGTCACCGACCCGTCCGCCCCGCGCCGGATCGCCACCCACCCCTTCTTGTCGAGGGAGTACCCGTACTGCGGCCGGCCCCCGTCGCCGCTGGTGCGGAACGGCTTGCCGGTGTCGTCGACCCGCACCGTCCCGTGCCGCCCGCCGCTGGACCACTCCAACTCCAGGTACCAGCGCACATGGTGGTTCTTGACGGCGGCGTTGACGTAGAAGGTCTCGGCGTCCTGCGCGCTCACCGTGTAGGGGAAGTCGTCCCCCGTCCCCTCCTCGGGGGTCAGGCGGGGCACCGCGGCGTCGAGGTTCACGTCGAAGGAGTGCTTGGGCACGCTGCCGCCGCAGCCGACGCCGATGTACCCCATCGTGTAGTCGTTCCAGGCGAGCGGCGCGTCGGTGCCGACGACGCGGACGTGCAGGGACTCCAGCACGACGGTGCCCTTGCCGGTGCCCTGGACGGTCAGCCGGACCGCCTGCTCGCCCGCGGAGACCGCCCCGTTCGCGGACACCCAGCCGGGGGCGTCCTGCTCGTTGGGCGGTGGCGAGAGCCGGGCCGGGGCCCGGTCGACGAGGTAGGGGTGGCCGCAGGGGCTGTCCCAGAACTGCGGCTGGGTGGACACCGTCAGCGGTGTACCGGTGGCCGCGCCGCCGTGCCGGTCCGCGCCCCCGGGGGACGTGGCGCGGCCGCCGTCCTTGCCGCCGTCCGCGCCCTTGCCGTTCTTGCCCTTGCCACTCCCGTGCTCGTCGTCGGACGCGCGCTCGGTGGCGGGCCCGCCCGTGCCGCCGGAGGACCGGCCCGGCCCGCCCGCTTCCGGCTTCCCGGCCGTGGGCCGGCCGGCCCCGTCCGGTGACGCCTCCGCGACCGGCCGTCGGCCGTCGTCCGCCGCCCCCGAGGAACCGGCCTGTACGGCGAGGGCGGTGGCCCCGAGCGCGAGCGCGGCCCCGACGCCGACCAGCGCGGTGAGCCGGCGCCGCCCGCGGGACGGCTCCGGGCCCGGGCCCGGCACCGCTTCCGGAGCCGTTTCCGGCTGCGACCGCGGCTCCCGCTCCGGCTCCGACTCCGGCCGGGGCTCCGGTTCCTGCCCGGTTCCGGCACCGGCCCCGGCCCCGGCATCCTGCTCCCGCCGTGGCTCCGGCTTCTGCGCCCCCGCTTCCGCGCCCCGGCGCGCCCGCGCCGCGTCCGCCACGATCCAGCGCCGGTGGACCTCCACCAGCTCCTCCGGGCTCGCCCGGCACGAGCGCGCGAGCCGCTCGACCGGAGCGAACTCCGTCGGCACCGCCGTCCCGTTCACATACCGGTGCAGCGTCGACGTACTCATGTGCAGCCGCTTGGCGAGCACCCCGTAGCTCAGCCCCGACCGCTCCTTCAACTCCCGCAGCGATGCGGCGAGATCCCCCGCCTCCACGTGCGCCTCCATTCCCCCCGCCGTTCCACCCCGGCATTCCAAGCAGTGCCCATTCTCCCTGGTCAGAGCCGATACGAGCGTTCCAGCGTCCCGGATTGCCGGGCAACGCTGGCGGCTGGGACGGAACGGACCGCAAGCTGGAGCCATCCAAGCACGCCGCTCCCCTCGAACGGGTCGAGCGCCGCGCGTCGCCCCGGTCACACGGGCTCTTGGGCCACGCGGCTCATCCACCCACCGCCCACCGCCAGTTCAGCCCCACAGATAGCGAGATCCAGCATGCGCACCCCGGCCCTCCGCCGCCCCCGTACCCGCCTGTTCGCCGCCGCGACGCTGGCGCTCGCCGCGCTCTCGCTCACGGCCTGCGGCACCAACGACAGCTCGGGCGTACGGAGCGAGGGCGCCGCCCCGGCGGCCTCCGAACCGTCCGCCGCCGCGTCGTCCCCGGGAGCGGCGGAGAAGCCGGCCGGCGGCTCCGCCGGCGCGTCCGGCTCCTCGGGCACCGCCAACTCCGGCCACAGCACCGGCCACGGCGGCAACGGGGCGGCCACCACCAAGAAGCACCCGGCCGGCGACCCCGGGGACCCGGCCAACCGCGTCCCCTGCAGCGCCGCCAACACCAAGATCACCGCCGCCCCCGTGGAGCGCCCGCTCAACTACATGCTGCTCACGGTCACCAACACCGGCTCCAAGCTGTGCGACCTGAACAACTATCCGATCGTGAAGTTCGAAGGGGCCCAGTCCGTGCCGCCGGTCATGGAGGACTCCAAGCCCCAGGCGGTCACCTCGCTCAAGCCGGGCGAGCGGGGGTACGCGGGCATCATCCTCTCCGCCGGCGACGGCAGCGGCGGCGAGGGCTACACCGCGCGGAGCCTGGAGATCGGCTTCGACGGCAGCGACAGGATGGCCCGCGCCGCACTCCCGGCCGGCGGGGTGCACATCGACAACTCCCTGCGCGTGACGTACTGGCTGTCGGATGCGTCCGACGCGCTCAGCTGACCCCGCGCCACCGCCGCCCGTACGCCCGCGCCACCACTCGCCAACCGCACCTCTGGGAAGGAAACCCACCCATGCAGCTCCGCTCCCGCGCCGCGGCCGCCGTCGCGACCCTGACCGCGGCCCTCGCCCTCACCGCGCTCGGCACCGCCCCGGCCACCGCCGCCGCCAAGCCGGTCACCTGCACCGCCGCCACCACCAAGGTGACCGTGGCGAAGGTGAACCGCCCGCTCAACCACCTGCTCCTGACCGCCACCAACACCGGCACCAAGCCCTGTTACGCGTACAACGCCCCCTACCTCCGCTTCGACGACGCCCAGGCCGCCACCAGCGTGCTCCGCGACAGCGTCCCGCAGGCCGTCGTCACCCTGGAGCCGGGCGAGAGCGCGTACGCGGCCATCGGCACCTCGTCGCCGGAGGGCACCCACGGGTACCAGGCGCACGAGCTGGGCGTGCTGTTCGCCAACCGCGCGATGGACGGCAGCGTGGGCGGCTTTGCCCGTCCGAAGCTGCCCGCCGGCGGGGTGTACGTGGACAGTTCGGCGTTCGTCACCTACTGGCAGTCGAACCCGGCCGACGCCCTGGAGTGGTGAACCGGCGGGCCGGTACGACCGAGCCCCGGACACCGCAACTGGGTTGCGGTGTCCGGGGCTTGGTCGTACCGGCTCCCGCCTGGTGCCGCGACGGGGCGAACGTCGCCTGTTGCGGCACTAGCGCAGCTTCTGCGCGACCTCCGTCGCCCAGTAGGTGAGGATCATCTGGGCGCCGGCGCGCTTGATGCCGGTCAGGGTCTCCCAGATCGCCTTGTCGCGGTCGATCCAGCCCTTCTCGGCGGCCGCCTCGACCATCGCGTACTCACCGGAGATCTGGTACGCGGCGACCGGCACGTCCACCTCGTCCGCGATCTTCGCCAGCACGTCGAGGTAGGGCAGCGCCGGCTTGACCATGACCATGTCGGCGCCCTCGTCGAGGTCGAGCGCCAGCTCACGCAGCGACTCCCGGAGGTTGGCCGGGTCCTGCTGGTAGGTCTTCCGGTCGCCCTTCAGCGACGAGCCGACCGCCTCGCGGAACGGCCCGTAGAACGCCGAGGAGTACTTGGCGGTGTAGGCGAGGATCGACACGTCCTCGTGGCCGGTCTGGTCCAGCGCGTCCCGGATGACGCCGACCTGGCCGTCCATCATGCCGCTGGGGCCCACGATGTGGACGCCGGCGTCGGCCTGGACCTGCGCCATCTCGGCGTACCGCTCCAGGCTCGCGTCGTTGTCGACCCGGCCCTCGGCGTCCAGCACCCCGCAGTGGCCGTGGTCGGTGTACTCGTCCAGGCACAGGTCCGACATGATCACCAGGTCGTCGCCGACCTCGGCCCGCACGTCCTGGATCGCGACCTGGAGGATGCCGTCCGGGTCGGTGCCGGCGGTGCCCACCGCGTCCTTCTTGGCGTCCTCGGGCACGCCGAACAGCATGATGCCGGCGACCCCGGCCTCGACCGCCTCGACGGCGGCCTTGCGCAGCGTGTCCCGGGTGTGCTGGACGACGCCCGGCATCGCGGCGAGGGGCACCGGCTCCGCGATGCCCTCCCGTACGAACGCCGGGAGGATGAGGTCGGCCGGATGCAGGCGGTACTCCGCGACCATCCGCCGCATGGCGGGGGTGGTGCGCAGCCGCCGCGGCCGCGCCCCCGGAAAGCTTCCGTACTTCGTCATGCCCTCCACGCTACGCCCGCTTCGTACCCGCCTTTGCCGACGCAACGTCGGCCCTCCGGGCCGCGGAACCGGCGCCCCCGGCGCGGGCCGGTCCCCCGCGAGCAGCGCGCACAGGCGAAAGGGCGCCCCCGACGGAGGCGCCCTTCACCGCAGTTGTCCCGCTTCAGCTACGGGCCCGCCGGCGCGAGCCCGGCCGCCGCTCGCTGGGGCGGGTGACCGGGTCCCCGGCCTCGATCGCGGCATCGCGCCGCGCCGCCCCGAAGTCCGCGAGCGCCTCGGCCAGCTTGTGCACCGAGGGCTCGGGCGACATCACGTCCACCCGCAGCCCGTGCTCCTCGGCGGTCTTGGCGGTGGCCGGACCGATGCAGGCGATCACCGTCACGTTGTGCGGCTTGCCGGCGATGCCGACGAGGTTCCGCACGGTCGAGGACGAGGTGAACAGGACCGCGTCGAAACCGCCGCCCTTGATCGCCTCACGGGTCTCGGCCGGCGGCGGCGAGGCGCGCACCGTCCGGTAGGCGGTGACGTCGTCGACCTCCCAGCCCAGCTCGATCAGCCCGGCCACCAGGGTCTCGGTGGCGATGTCGGCGCGCGGCAGGAAGACGCGGTCGATCGGGTCGAAGACCGGGTCGTAGGGCGGCCAGTCCTCCAGCAGGCCGGCCGCGGACTGTTCACCGCTGGGCACCAGGTCCGGCTTCACGCCGAAGGCGATCAGCGCCCTGGCGGTCTGCTCGCCGACCGCGGCGACCTTGATGCCGGCGAACGCCCGGGCGTCCAGCCCGTACTCCTCGAACTTCTCCCGGACCGCCTTGACGGCGTTGACCGAGGTGAAGGCGATCCACTCGTAGCGGCCGGTGACCAGGCCCTTGACCGCGCGCTCCATCTGCTGCGGGGTGCGCGGCGGTTCGACGGCGATGGTCGGGACCTCGTGCGGCACCGCGCCGTACGAGACGAGTTGGTCGGAGAGCGACGCGGCCTGCTCCTTGGTCCGCGGGACCAGTACCCGCCAGCCGAACAGCGGCTTGTTCTCGAACCACGAGAGCTGGTCGCGCTGCGCGGTGGCGCTGCGCTCACCGACCACGGCTATGACCGACTGCCCGCCGTCCGGCGAGGGCAGCACCTTGGCAGCCTTGAGGACCTGGGCGACGGTGCCCAGGGTGGCGCTCCAGGTGCGCTGCCGGGTGGTGGTGCCGGCGACCGTGACGGTCATCGGGGTGTCCGGCTTGCGGCCGGCGGCCACCAGCTCACCGGCGGCCGCGGCCACCGAGTCCAGGGTGGTGGAGACCACCGCGGTGGCGTCGCTGGCGCCCAGCTCGCTCCAGCAGCGGTCGCCCGCGCTGCGGGCGTCGACGAAGCGCACGTCGGTGCCCTCGGCGTCGCGCAGCGGCACGCCGGCGTACGCGGGCACGCCGACCGCGGCGGCGATGCCGGGGACGACCTCGAAGACGATGCCCTCGGCGGCGCAGGCCAGCATCTCCTCGGCGACGTCGCCGTCGAGCCCGGGGTCGCCGGTCACCGCACGGACGACCCGCTTGCCCGCGCGAGCCGCCGCCATGACAAGATTGGCGGTGTCCCTGAGGGCGGAAACGCCGTTGGGGCTACCGGGGATTGACGCCTCGTCAGCCGACGACCGCAGCGGCGTGTCCACCTGTGCGCGTGCGTGCACACGCACGACGTCCAGGACCTGCGGGTCGGCGATGAGGACGTCCGCGGAGGCCAGCGCCTCGACGGCACGCAGCGTCAGCAGGCCCGGGTCTCCCGGCCCGGCACCCAGGAAGGTGACCTGACCGGAGGCGGAGTGGTTTGGGGCGGTGGGGTTCAAAGTGCTCGCTCCCCCATCAGACCGGCCGCACCCTTTGCGAGCATCTCGACGGCGAGCTCCCGGCCCATGGTGAGCGGGATCGACTCGTCGTCAAGAGAGGCAGGTACGTGCCCGGTGGTGGACAGCTGCACCAGCGTGCTGCCGTCGGTCGTGCCGACGACACCGCGCAGGTGCATTTCGGTGACAGCCTGCTCGTCGGCCTCGGGGCCCTCGCTGCTCGAACGCGGTCGAGAGCTCGGGGAAAGGTCGGCCAGCGCCCCCACGGGGGCGGAGCAGCCGGCCTCCAGGGCGGCGAGCAGGGAACGCTCGGCGGTCACGGCGGCCCGGGTGACCGGGTCGTCGAGCTCGGCGAGCGTGGCGACGAGGTGCGCGTTGGCCGCGACACACTCGACCGCCAGTGCCCCCTGGCCGGGGGCGGGCAAAACCACGTCGGGCGACAGCAGTTGCGTCGCCTCGTCGATGCGGCCGATCCGGGTGAGACCGGCGGCGGCCAGTACGACCGCGTCCAGCTCGCCGTTCTCGACGAAGCCGATCCGGGTGTCGACGTTGCCGCGGACCGGAACGGTCTCGATGCGCTTGCCCAGCGTCCTGGCCCAGGCGTTGAGCTGGGCCATCCGCCGGGGCGAACCGGTGCCCACACGGGCGCCGTCGGGCAGCTCCTCGAAGGTGAGCCCGTCCCGGGCGATCAGCGCGTCCCGGGGGTCCTCGCGCACCGGTATGGCGGCCAGGGCCAGCTCCGCGGGCTGCGCGGTCGGCAGGTCCTTGAGCGAGTGGACGGCGAAGTCGATCTCGCCGGCCACCAGCGCGTCGCGCAGCGCCGAGACGAAGACGCCGGTGCCGCCGATCTGTGCCAGGTGCTCGCGGGAGGTGTCGCCGTAGGTGGTGATCTCCACCAGTTCGACGGGGCGGCCGGTCAGCTGCCGCACCGCCTCCGCCACCTGCCCGGACTGGGCCATGGCGAGCTTGCTGCGCCGGGTCCCCAGCCGCAGGGTGCTCATCGTGCTGTCGGTCATGCCCGCTCCCGTGCTGCGTCGGGCCGGTCGGCCCGGGTGTCGGCCCTGCTGACGGCGGCGACCGTCTGCGGGTCGAGGTCGAACAGTTCCCGCAGCGCGTCCGCGTACCCGGCGCCGCCGGGCTCGCTGGCCAGCTGCTTGACCCGCACGGTCGGTGCGTGCAGCAGCTTGTCGACGACCCGCCGGACGGTCTGGGTGATCTCCGCGCGCTGCTTGTCGTCAAGGTCGGGAAGGCGGCCGTCGAGTCGGGCGATCTCGCTGCTGACGACGTCCGCCGCCATGGTGCGCAGGGCGACCACGGTGGGGGTGATGTGCGCGGCCCGCTGGGCGGCGCCGAACGCGGCGACCTCCTCGGCGACGATGCCGCGGACCGTGTCCACGTCGGCGGCCATCGGGGCGTCGGCGGACGCCTCGGCCAGCGACTCGATGTCGACCAGGTGGGCCCCGTCGATCCGGTGCACCGCCGCGTCGATGTCGCGCGGCATGGCGAGGTCGAGCAGCGCCGTGCGGTCCGTGCGCCCGGCCACCGCGGCGGCGACCCGCTCGCCGGTCAGCACCAGTCCGGACGCGCCGGTACAGGAGATGACGATCTCGGCCGAGGCCAGCTCCGCGTCGACGGCGTCCATCGCCACGGCGCGGGCGGTCAGCCCGGCGCCGGCGCCGGGCCCGCCCGGCTCGGTGAGGATCTGGACGAGCCGCTGCGCGCGGGCCACCGTCCGGTTGGCGACGGCCAGTTCGCCGACGCCGTTGCGGGCGAGGGTGGTGGCGGCCAGCGACGACATCGAGCCGGCGCCGATCACCAGCGTCCGCTTGCCGCGCGCCCATCCGGCGACGTCCGCGCCGCCGGCCAGCTGCTCCAGACCGAAGGTGACCAGCGACTGGCCCGCCTTGTCGATCCCGGTCTCGCTGTGCGCGCGCTTGCCGACCCGCAGCGCCTGCTGGAAGAGGTCGTTGAGCAGCCGCCCGGCGGTGTGCTGCTCCTGGGCGACGGCCAGCCCGTCCTTGATCTGGCCGAGGATCTGGCCCTCGCCGACCACCATGGAGTCCAGGCCGCAGGCCACCGAGAAGAGGTGGTGGACGGCGCGGTCCTCATAGTGGACGTAGAGATAGGGGGTCAGCTCCTCCAGGCCGACGCCGCTGTGGCGGGCCAGGAGGGTGGACAGCTCGGCGACCCCGGCGTGGAACTTGTCCACGTCGGCGTAGAGCTCGATGCGGTTGCAGGTGGAGAGCACCGCGGACTCGGAGGCCGGCTCGGCCGACACCACGTCCTGGAGCAGCTTGCCGCGGCTGTCCGGGGCGAGCGCGGCCCGCTCCAGCACGCTCACCGGCGCGCTGCGGTGGCTCAGTCCAACAACGAGAAGACTCATGCCGGCATCACCGCGGGGACGTCCCCGTCAGGTCCCTTGCGCTCGGTCGCGACGGCCGCGGAACGGGCCGGCGCCTCCGGCGGGGCGCCCTGCGGACCGCCCTGGCCGGTCTCCTCGCCCGCCTTGCGCTGCTCGTGGAAGGCGAGGATCTGGAGCTCTATGGACAGGTCGACCTTGCGGACGTCCACCCCGTCCGGGACGGTCAGCACGGTCGGCGCGAAGTTGAGGATCGAGGTGACACCGGCGGCGACCAGGCGGTCGCAGACCTGCTGGGCGGCGCCGGCCGGCGTGGCGATCACGCCGATCGAGACGCCGTTGTCCCGGATGATCTGCTCCAGCTCGTCGGTGTGCTGCACCGGGATGCCCGCGACCGGCCGGCCGGCCATGGCCGGATCGGCGTCGATCAGCGCGGCGACCCGGAAGCCGCGGGAGGCGAAGCCGCCGTAGTTGGCGAGGGCGGCGCCGAGGTTGCCGATACCGACGATGACGACGGGCCAGTCCTGGGTGAGGCCGAGCTCCCGCGAGATCTGGTACACGAGGTACTCCACGTCGTAGCCGACGCCGCGGGTCCCGTAGGAGCCGAGGTAGGAGAAGTCCTTGCGCAGCTTCGCGGAGTTGACTCCCGCCGCGGCCGCGAGTTCCTCGGAGGACACCGTGGGGACCGAGCGCTCGGAGAGCGCGGTCAGTGCACGCAGATACAGCGGTAGCCGGGCGACGGTGGCCTCGGGGATGCCTCGGCTTCGGGTCGCCGGTCGGTGAGTTCGGCCAGTTGCCACGGTGCTCCTGCGGGTAGAGCGGGGCTGCGGGCGACCGCGAGGAACCCGACCGCCCTGTCCTTTGCAGGCTATGTCTTTGTGAACGCGTGCACAAAGATTGTGTCCGCTTTGTCCGGCCAAAGTGATGGGGCTCACGCAGCTTTTAGGGGCATCCGCGGAACCAACTCCGCGATCGCACCGTTCAGGCGCGCCACCGGTGATCAGCGGCAGCACTGACGGGAGCACGCGCCCTCACTCCTCACCGCTATACCCCCGGAAACCTACAAACCGCCCATTGATGGTAAGCGAAACGACCGCTCGGGAGCGCCTGCCGCCAACCGGCACAATGGCCCCATGGCCCCCTTGTTCAGCCGCGCCCCCCGCAAGAGCCCCGCCGACCGGATGGTCACCCTCGTCGGCAAGCCGGGCTGCCACCTCTGCGACGACGCCCAGGCGGTGATCGAGAAGGTCTGCGCGGAGACCGGCGCCTCCTGGGAGAAGAAGGACATCACCGAGGACGCCGAGCTGCACCGCAAGTACTGGGAGCAGATTCCGGTCGTCCTCGTGGACGGCGCCCAGCACGACTTCTGGCGGGTCGACCCCCAGCGCCTGCGCACCGCCCTGGGCGCCTGAGCACCGCTCCGCCCGTACGGACCGCCCGCCCACGGATGGCCGTAAACGCAATCGTCGAAGGCCCCGGTGCTTCCGGACACGCGCCCGTAACCGGCTGCACCGAACAGACTGGCTACGCTAGCCGCATGCCCCGCCCGTCGCCCGCACCCCGCCCCGACCGGAGCCCCGCCGGGGCACTCTTCCCCGCGGGGTGGTTCACCCGCCGCCGACGCCCCGCCACCGCCCGCAGCGTGCTGGCCGGCGAGGCGGCGGCCGAGGCCGCCCGGAAGTCCTCACAGGAGGCGCCGCCCGCCGAGGAGCCGGCCGAGCCGGAGTTCCCGGTCGCCGGCGACGCCAGCGCGGCCGCCTTCTTCGACCTCGACAACACCGTGATGCAGGGCGCGGCCCTCTTCCACTTCGGCCGCGGCCTGTACAAGCGGCACTTCTTCCACAAGCGCGACCTGGCCCGCTTCGCCTGGCAGCAGGTCTACTTCCGGCTCGCCGGCTCGGAGAACCCCGAGCACATGGCGGACGTCCGCAACAGCGCGCTCTCCATCGTCCAGGGCCACCGCGTCTCCGAGCTGATGAGCATCGGCGAGGAGATCTACGACGAGTACATGGCCGAGCGGGTCTGGCCCGGCACCCGCGCGCTCGCCCAGGCCCACCTCGACGCCGGCCAGAAGGTGTGGCTGGTGACGGCCGCCCCCGTGGAGACCGCGACGATCATCGCCCGCCGACTGGGCCTGACCGGCGCCCTCGGCACGGTCGCCGAGTCCGTCGGCGGGGTCTACACCGGCAAGCTGGTGGGCGAGCCGCTGCACGGCCCGGCCAAGGCCGAGGCGGTCCGCGCGCTGGCCACAGCCGAGGGCCTGGACCTCTCGCACTGCGCCGCCTACAGCGACTCGGCCAACGACATCCCGATGCTCTCGCTCGTCGGCCACCCCTACGCGATCAACCCCGACACCCGGCTGCGCAAGCACGCCCGGGAACAGGGCTGGCGGGTGCGCGACTACCGGACCGGCCGCAAGGCGGTGCGGATCGGCATCCCAGCGGCCGCCGGGGTGGGCGCGCTCGCGGGCGGCGCGGCCGCCGCCGCGGCCCTCCAGCGCCGCCGCCGCTGACCGCACTTGATCACCGGGCCCGGCGGTGAGCCAACCGCACTCCCTACCCCCGCCGGCGCCCCGTCAGTCCCTTTCCTGCCGGTTAACCACAACACGCCCTCCAAGCAGGCAGATTGCGCTCCCTTCCGATCAATAATTGCTCAGTATTCGATACTTGATGCGCCATCAATCGGACACGGATCGCAAGTAATCGATGATTTGAGCAACTGGGTGTAGCGCTGCCTGTACGAAGCGTTATTCTCCTCAGACGCATTCCGGAACCCACACGTCCCTACGACGAGTGAACGGTCCCGCACTGCACGTGATGGAAGCTCTGCCTCTGGGAGTCCCGTGTACCCACACGTCGGGGTTGACGCCTCGGGCCTGGCTACGCTGCGTACGACGCTCGTCGACCACCTGCGCAGTTTTGTCCCCACCGCGTACACCGTCCCCGCATTCGCCACAGCCGTTCCCACCGGCCCCTGCTACGCGCTGGCAGACGGGAGCGCCGCGGTCGGCAAGGCCACCGCCGGCCGGACCCGCCGCGCCGGCACCGGCACCACCACCGCGCGACGCCCCGCGGACAGCGACAGCCGCCGCATGATGGACCTCGTCGAACGCGCCCAGGCCGGCGAGGCCGACGCCTTCGGCCGGCTCTACGACCAGTACGCCGACACGGTGTACCGCTACATCTACTACCGCGTGGGCGGCCGCGCCACGGCCGAGGACCTCACCAGCGAGACCTTCCTCCGCGCCCTGCGCCGCATCGGCACCTTCACCTGGCAGGGGCGGGACTTCGGCGCCTGGCTGGTGACCATCGCCCGCAACCTCGTCGCCGACCACTTCAAGTCCTCCCGCTTCCGCCTGGAAGTCACCACCGGCGAGATGCTCGACGCCAACGAGGTCGAGCGCAGCCCCGAGGACTCGGTCCTCGAATCCCTCTCCAACGCCGCCCTGCTGGAGGCGGTCCGCAAGCTCAACCCCCAGCAGCAGGAATGCGTCACCCTCCGCTTCCTCCAGGGGCTCTCGGTCGCCGAGACCGCCCGCGTCATGGGCAAGAACGAGGGCGCCATCAAGACCCTCCAGTACCGCGCCGTCCGCACCCTGGCACGGCTCCTCCCCGAAGACGCCCGCTGAAGCCCCGCCCGTGCCCCAACACCCCGCATCCCGCTCACCGTTGGTGACCGGCCATGCCCTGACGGTCAGATCATCGTGAGTGCGTAACCCGTGTGCCGCGCCGCTCGTTGTCCGGGATGCAGGCTCCACGCGGTCACGCCCTGTCCGCTGGCCCCCTCGATCGAGTGGTCACGGACAATGGCGTGCAACCATCCGGCCCGTCTGGATAGTCAAAGCCAGTCCGGGGAGTCGAGCGGGATGACGAGAGGAGGTGCCGCCCGTGATCGCGAATGTCTCGATGCACCGGCGGGCCAACGCCTTCGCCCAGGCCCTGGAGGAGCAGGAGCTCAAGGGCGCGGCGACCGAGGACCAGGTCGACAGTCCGGCCCAAGCGCCGGCAGAAGCACGGCTGTTGGCGGTCGCCGACGGCCTCGGGGAGCTCCCGAAGCCGGAGATGGCCGCCGAGGTCAAAACAGTCCAGCGTGCCCAGCTCATCGCCGCGATGGAGGCCGCCTTCGCCGAAGGCGCCTCGTCCGACGAGGCCCGGGTACCCGAGCAGCGCGACCCCAAGGGCGCGCACCGCGCCACGACACCGCTGGGCCGGCTGCGCCCGCGCTCCCGGCTCTCCAAAGGGCTGGCGGCCGGCAGCCTGACGGTCGGCGTCGCCGCCGGCGCGTTCAGCGGGGTCGCCGTGGCCAGCACCGACGCCCTGCCCGGTGACTCCCTCTACGGCCTCAAGCGCGGTATGGAGGACCTCCAGCTCACCCTGACCGACGACGAGTCCGACCGCGGTCGGCTCTACCTCGACCAGGCGTCCACCCGCATGCTGGAGGCCCGCCGCCTGATGGAGCGCGGCCGGTCCGCGCACCTCGACCACGAGGCGCTCGCCGAGATCCGCAAGGCGCTCGCCGGTGTCCGCCACGACGCCGGCGAGGGGCACCGCCTGCTGCACGCGGCGTACGAGCGGGACGGCTCCCTCGGCCCCATCCAGGCGCTGAACTCCTTCACCAAGTCGCACCGCACCTCCTGGTCGCAGCTGCGCGACCGGCTCCCGGTGCAGCTCACCGACGTGCGCGACGAGGTCAGTTCGGTCTTCGACGCCATGGACGACGAGGTCGGCCCGCTGCGCTCACTGCTCCCCCAGGGCCCGGACGGCCACGGCCGCCACCGCGGCGCACCGGGCGACGGGGACACCGGCAGCGGCCGGCAGCGCCCGTCTCCGTCCGGCAGCGAGCCGGCGTCCGACTCCCACGGCACCGCCCAGCAGGCCCCGCGCCCCTCGGCCTCGCCGTCCCAGGAGCCGGACGGCCTCCTCGGCGGCGCGGGCGATCTGCTCAACCCCTCCGGCAAGGGCAGCGCCCCGCCGCACGACGGCCGCCACGGCAAGCAGGGCACCGGCCGGCCCGACGTCACCCTCCCGCCGCTGCTGCCCGGGCTCCTGCCCGACCTCGGCATCGACGGCGACAGCTCGTCCAAGTAGCCGCCCCGCGGCCGCTGCCCGGCGCTCGGTGTTCTTCCGGTACCTCCCTCAGAAGAACACCGAGCGCCGCTGTACGAGCAGCTTGTAGAGGGTGTGCTGGATGGTCTCCCGGACCTGGTCGGTCAGGTTGAACATCAGCATCGGGTCGTCGGCCGCCTCGGCCGGATAGCCGTCCGTCGGGATCGGCTCGCCGAACTGGATCGTCCACTTCGTCGGCAGCGGCACCGCGCCGAGCGGCCCCAGCCACGGGAAGGTCGGCGTGATCGGGAAGTACGGCAGCCCCAGCACCCGCGCCAGCGTCCTGGCGTTCCCGATCATCGGGTAGATCTCCTCCGCGCCCACGATCGAGCACGGGATGATCGGCACCCCGGCCTTCAGCGCCGTGGAGACGAAGCCGCCGCGGCCGAAGCGCTGGAGCTTGTAGCGGTCCGCGAACGGCTTCCCGATGCCCTTGAAGCCCTCCGGCATCACCCCGACGATCTCCCCGCGCTCCAGCAGCCGCTGCGCGTCCTCCGCGCAGGCGAGGGTGTGCCCGGCCTTGCGGACCAGTTCGTTCATCACCGGCAGCACGAACACCAAGTCGGCCGCCAGCAGCCGCAGATGGCGCTGTGCCGGGTGGTTGTCGTGCACCGCGACCTGGAGCATCAGGCCGTCCAGCGGGAGCGTTCCGGAGTGGTTGGCGACGATCAGCGCGCCACCGTCGGCGGGGATGTTCTCCATCCCCTTGACCTCGACCCGGAAGTACTTGTCGTAGAGCGGCCGCAGCAGCGACATCAGGACCTGGTCGGTCAGCTCCTTGTCGTAGCCGAAGTCGTCGACCTCGTAGTCGCCGGTGATCCGCCGGCGCAGGAACGCCAGCCCGCCGGCGATCCGCTCGTCCAGGGTCCGCCCGCCGGCCGGCCGGGCGGCGGGCGGCCGCTCCGGGTCGGTACGGGCCTCCGGGACGGGCGCCAGCGCGGTGCCCCGTCCGGTGCGCGCGGTCCGCCGGGCCTTGCGGCGTGCCCGGGGCTCCTCGCCGAAGGGAATGACCTTGGCGTCCGCCATCGTGGGTGAACTCCTCACTGGCTCGGGTCGCGGCGTGCGGACAGCACGCCGGCGAGCCGGTCGACGGTGCGGGCGAGGGACTCGGGCGGCAGCAGCCCGGGTCCGCGGCTGCGGGCGAATTCCTCGAAGGTCTCCGCCGTGGTGTACCGGGGGTGGAAGCCCAGCGTCTCGCGCATCTGCACGGTCTCGACGACCCGGCCGTGGGTGAGCATCCGGATCTGCTCGGGCGAGAAGTCGGAGATGCCGACCGACCGCAGGATCGTTCCGGCCCAGGTGACGGTCGGCAGGAAGAGCGGGAGGGTGGGGCGGCCCAGGCGGCGGGAGACCTGGGAGAGCAGCAGCACGCCGTCGCCGGCGATGTTGAACGTGCCGCTGTTGAGGGTGCCGCGGCGCGGCGCGGCGGCCGCGATCCGCAGCACCTCGACCGCGTCGTCCTCGTGGACGAACTGCAACCGCGGGTCGTAGCCGAGGACGGTGGGCAGGACCGGCAGCGAGAAGTACTCGGCGAGCGGGGAGTCCGTGCAGGGTCCGAGGACGTTGGCGAACCGCAGGACGCAGACCGCCACGTCGGGGCGGCGGCGGGCGAAGCCGCGGACGTACCCCTCGACCTCGACGGTGTCCTTCGCGAAGCCGCCGCTGGGCAGGGACTTGGGCGGGGTGTTCTCGGTGAAGACCGCCGGGTCCCGGGGCGCGGAGCCGTAGACGCTGGTGCTGGACTTGACGACCACGCGCTGGACGTTCGGGGCCTTCTGGCAGGCGCCGAGCAGCTGCATGGTGCCGATGACGTTGGTCTCCTTGACGGAGCTCCGGCTGCCGCGGCTGCCCAGGGGCGTGCCGTTGACGTCCATGTGGACGACGGTGTCCACACCGGTCTCGGCCAGGACCCGGGCGATCGCCGGGTGCCGGATGTCGGCCTTGAGGAAGTCGGCCCCGCCGAGGTGGTGCTCCGGTGTCACGGCGTCGACGCCGATCACCCGGTCGACGTCGGGATCGCGCTGGATCCGGCGCACGAACCGGCCCCCCAGCTGCCGTGCGACGCCCGTGACGAGCACGACGTTGCCCAAGATCGGCTCTCCTTCCCGCAGCGGCTTCCGCCTGCGCTGAGCTGTGCGGGTCACGCTATCGGGTCGGTGTTGCACGGTGATGACCGCACGATGCCCGGAGGGACATTTGCGTCCCGCCACCGTCCATACGGCCCACACCAAGCACCGCGGCCCCCCACCACCCGGAGGTGGTGAGGGGCCGCGACATCGCGATCAGCGTCGCTTACTTCTTGTTACGACGCTGCACGCGGGTGCGCTTGAGCAGCTTGCGGTGCTTCTTCTTGGCCATCCGCTTGCGCCGCTTCTTGATAACAGAGCCCACGACTACCCTCGCTCACTTCGTATCACTCGGTGCGGGGCGTCCGAGCCCACACTACCTACATCGGGCCAGGGTACCCGGCGCCGGCCGTACCGCGTAATCCGAGGGTCGTCGAACCTGTCGTCAGGCCGACTCCACCCCCACGTACGACTCACGGAGATAGTCGTGCACCGCCTGCTCCGGCACCCGGAAGGAACGCCCCACCCTGATCGCGGGCAGATGACCGCTGTGCACCAAGCGGTACACGGTCATCTTCGACACTCGCATCACCGTGGCGACCTCCGCCACTGTCAGAAACACAACCTCGTTCAACGGCCTCTGATCCGCAGCCATCACACACCTGCACCTTCCGCATAAGACGGGCACCGGCTTCCCCTCCGGTGACTCTTCGTCGCCATGCGTTCACTCCCCAGATTAGGGGCGGGTGATGCGAGTGGGGAAGAGGAGCAGCGAACGACCGCCTATCGGGACAGACGTGCCCTATTGAGGACATAGTGGATCAGCGGGTGGTAGCAAGCGGAGGGGGCCCCGTCGTCGAGCGGCACCACCACGGAGAGGTGTCCCTCGGCCCGTCCGACGAACGGCGCCGGGTCGTCGGCGTCCGCCAGTCCGATCGCCTCGATGCCCAGCTGACCTGCTCCGCAGACCCACCCGTGGTCCCCGATGACCAGCCCCGGAAGGGGCCCTGCGGCCGCCGCGGCCACCCCCAGAGCGGTCCGTACCGGCAACGGGGAATGGGTGTGCACGCCCCCCTCGACCGGTGCGCCCCCCACGCCGGGTTCGCGCATCAGCGCGACTCCCTGTACGTAGTCGAGAACCCGTGTGCGTACCCCGAATCGGGTCGCCATGTCGACACGACGGCCATACGCGGGGGTGAGGACGGGGCAGCCCGCCGACGAGAGAGCGTCTGCGAGGGCGGCGTAGAAGCCCAGCAGCGGGTGCGGATGGCCGGTGCCCAGCAGCACCGGGGTCCGCCGCGCGGCGGCCGCGGCGATCCGGTCCGCGAAGACGTCCAACGCGGCGATCGTTCGGTCCGGTTCGATCGCATCCGGGCCGGAAGTGTGCGTGGGATCGACCGAAATCCCGCACTCCCGCCCCATCAGCCGCAGTACATCGCCGAAGGACCAGTCCCGTTCCGGCTCCAGTCCCAGCAGCACCCGCGGATCACGGGCCGCGAAGAGCCGGTAGCGCCGCAGGCTCTGCTCCCGTGTGGTCGCGATCGTCCCCGCAAGCCGCGCCTCGATCAGATGCGCCCGCAACGCCCCGCTGCTCAACACGGGCCCCATCCTGACCTGTTGACCGGACACCGGATGCCCCAACCGACGGGTAGTCACACATCTGGGGCAGCCACGAGCGCCACGCCTCCGGCCGCGCCGCCTGCCCACGGAACACCCCCGCCGCACCGCGTGCTTGGGGAATGCCCCTCGGCCGCGGCGCGTGCCCAAGGAACCCCGCTCCCGCCGCGTGCCCAAGGAGCCCCCTCCACCACCCCGCCGCCCGCCCGGGGAATGCCCCTCGCCCCGGCCGCGTTGTGGCCCCGCAGAGGGCGCTCGCATCCCCTACGGGATCTGTTCCCCTCTCCCCTACGGCACCCCCGCCCCCTCACGGCAGCAGCCCGTGCGCCGGGAAGACCGCCCGGCGGGTGGCCAGCACCGCCTGGTCGAGCCGGTCGGCCGGGTCGTAGCCGCCGTCGGCGAAATCCCGCCAGTGCGGGGTCCGCCCGTCCGTCATCCGCTGCGGCGCCAACTGCCGGGTCCTGCGGAACACTTCGTGCCGCCACTCCTCCGGCACCGCCGCCGACGGGTCGATCGGCCGGTGGCCGGCGATCGCCGCCAGGTGCGTCCAGCTGCGCGGCACCACCTGAACCACCTCGTAGCCGCCGCCCCCGAGGGCGATCCAGCGCCCCGCCGCATGCTCGTGCGCCAGGGAGTGGCAGGCCTCGGCCACCGCCCGCTGCGCGTCCAGGCTCACCGCCAGGTGCGCCAACGGGTCCTCGAAGTGGGTGTCCGCGCCGTGCTGGGTGACCAGGACCTGCGGACGGAACGCGGCCAGCATCTCCGGCACCACCGCGTGGAAGGCCCGCAGCCAGCCCGCGTCGCCGGTCCCGGCCGGCAGCGCCACGTTCACCGCACTGCCCTCCGCGCCCGGGCCGCCGGTCTCCTCAGCCCAGCCGGTCTGCGGGAACAGCGTCCGCGGATGCTCGTGCAGCGAGATCGTCAGCACCCGCGGGTCCTCCCAGAACGCCGCCTGGACGCCGTCCCCGTGGTGCACGTCCACGTCCACGTACGCCACCCGCTCGGCCCCCAGCTCCAACAGCCGGGCGATCGCCAGCGCCGCGTCGTTGTAGATGCAGAAGCCCGACGCGCCGCCGGGCATCGCGTGGTGCAGCCCGCCCGCGAAGTTCACCGCGTGCCGCGCCTCCCCGCGCCAGACGGCCTCCGCTGCGCCCACCGACTGCCCGGCGATCAACGCCGACGCCTCGTGCATCCCCCGGAACGCCGGATCGTCCGCAGTCCCCAACCCGTAGGCGACATCCGCGGATTCCGGGTCGGCGGAGGCCCGGCGGACCGCCTCGATGTAGTCCGCACGGTGCACCAGGCGCAACGTGGAGTCGCCGGCCGGTTTGGCGGCCACCACCTCCAACGGCCCCTGATGGAGCCCGAACGCCTCCACCAGGCGCATCGTCAACGCGAGCCGGACGGGGTCCATCGGATGCCCCGGCCCGAAGTCATAGCCCGTTACTGCCTCGTCCCACATCAGCTGTGCGCGGCCGCTCATGGCCGTCACCGTATCCGGCCGGGGACGTTCCGAACGAGCGGGCGTACACCAGCGTCACCAGCACCAGGGTCATCGGCACCAGCATCGCGCCCCGGTAGCTCCAGGCGTCCCCCAGAGCCCCCACCAAAGGCGAACCGATCAGGAATCCCACGTAGTTGAAGATGTTCAGTCGTGCGATGGTCGGATCCGAAGCCTCCGGGCCGTGCCGCTCGACCGCGTACCGCCCTGCCGCCGCGAAGGTCTGCGGCACGATCACACACAGCCCGAGCCCCAGCAGCGTGAATCCGGCCATCCCGACCCAGGCCCCCGGCGCCGCCGCCACCACGACGAAGCCGGCCGCCGCCACCACCGTCCCGGTCCGCACCACCGCGACCGGCCCGAAGCGCCGCACCCCCAGATCGCCGACGGCCCGCCCCAGCAGCGTCATCACCATGTAGACGTTGTACGGAACGGTCGCCAGCTGCTCCGAACTCCCCAGGACGTCCTGGAGGTACTTCGCGCTCCAGTTGGAGACCGTCGAGTCCCCGATGTACGCGAACGCCATCACCAGACACAGCGGCAGCAGCAGCCGCATGGCGACCGGCCTCGCCGCCGACGGCCCGCCGGCCCCGCCCGGCACGCGCCCGTCACTCCCGTCGACGAACCACCGCCCGATCACCAGCGCCAACGGCACGAACACCACGACCACCGGCCCGTACAGCAGCGCCAGCGGCAGCTCCCAGTGCGCCCCCGCCCACGCCAGCGAGGCCCCGACGATCCCGCCGAGGCTGTACGCGGCGTGGAAGCCGAGCATGATGCTGCGGCCGTACGCCCGTTGGAGGCTCACCCCGAGCATGTTCATCGACGCGTCCAGAGCACCCACCGCCAGCCCGAACGCCCCCAGTGCCAGCGCCACTTGGGCCAGCGAACCGACCGCGCCGACGGCCAGCAGCGCCAGGCACACCACGGGCTGCACACTGCGCAGCACCACGGTGGGCCGCACCCGCTTCACCAGGTGCTCGGTGCCCACACTGCCGACGCCGGCGAGCACCGGGACGGCCGCGAGGAAGACCGGCAGCAGCCCGTCCGAGATCCCGTAACGCACCTGGATCGCCGGTATCCGGGTCACGAGCAGGGCGAAGACCGCCCCCTGGACGAAGAAGCTGAGGGCGAGCGCGACCCGGCCGTGCCGCAGCCGCGCACCCGGTACTGGAGGGGGCGTCATGGCGCGCCAGCCTAGAACCCGCAACTACCACTGGGTAGATGGATCACACGCCCAATTCCCCTTGCGCACCCGGTGGTTACAGCCCTCCGGCGACTACGACCGTCCCCTCGAAGACGAACACCAGAGCTCGCAACCACGGGAGCTCGCAACGGGCAGCGACCAGGACCCCTACTGCATCAACTGCGGCAGCTCCGCCATATCGCCGAACAGCACTGTGGCCCCGGCCTCCACCAGCTCGGCCGCCGGAGTCATCGCCGTGAACCCGTACACATCCATCCCCGCGGCCACCGCCGCCCGCACTCCCAACGGGCTGTCCTCGACCACCGCACACCGCCCCGGCGCGACGCCCATTTCTTTCGCCGCGTGCAGGAACAGATCGGGCGCCGGCTTGCCTCGCCCCACGTCCTGCGCCGAAAAGACCCGGCCCGCACTGAACCGCTCGAACAACCCGGTCTTCGTCAACGCCACCCGAATCCGCTCATGGCTCCCCGACGACCCGACGCAGTACGGCACTCCGTCGGCCTCCAGCTTCTCCAGCGCCGTCTCCACCCCCGGCACCGGCTGCAACCGCCTGCGGAACTCGTCAAAAACGCGCGTGTGGAAACTGGACTCGAAGTCCTCCGGCAGTTCCCGCCCGGACCTTTCCCGCACGATGTCGCGAACGCGCTGCACGGACCCGCCCATGAAGTCACACAGCGATTCCTCGTACGTGGTCGGATACCCCCATTCGGTGAGGCAGCCGGCAAGGATCTGGTTGGAGATCGGTTCGCTGTCCACCAAGACACCGTCATTGTCGAAAATGATCAGGTCATAGCGCATCTCCCGAGCGTAACCGCCCTCCCGACGCACAACGCAAAAAAGCTCCGGTTCCTGAACCAGAAGGTTCAAGAACCGGAGCTTTATCAAAAGGAGTTCGGCGGCGTCCTACTCTCCCACAGGGTCCCCCCTGCAGTACCATCGGCGCTGAAAGGCTTAGCTTCCGGGTTC